>JANNFE010000031.1:0-28385 GCA_031379415.1 Betaproteobacteria bacterium
TGCTGCAGGGCCAGCCCATCGCGCTGAGCGACGCCGACTTCGACGCCGTGATCGGCGCCACCAGGCAGCCGGTGCTGGTGGACTTCTGGGCCGCCTGGTGCGGGCCCTGCCAGATGATGGCGCCGGCCTTCGCCCAGGCCGGCCGGCAACTCGCCGGCCGTGCGCTGCTGGTCAAGGTGGACAGCGACGCCAACCCGCAGCTGTCGGCACGCTTCGGCATCCGCAGCATTCCCACGCTGGTGCGGCTGCAGGACGGCCAGGAAACACGGCGGCAGTCGGGCGCCATTCCGGCCTCGGCCATCGTGGCCTTGGCCGAAGGCTGACTCAGTCGACGGTCTGCACGCGCAGCAGCGCGGCGCCGAAGGCGTCGGAACAGCTGGCCGCGCCGGGCTTGCCGCAGTTCTTGCCGGGCGTGCCGTTGGACAGCACGGCCTGCAGGCGTGAACGGCCCTGGCCGTCGAGCAGCGTCTTCATGAAGGGGCCGGCGCGTTCCGCGCCCAGGCCGGACAGATCGCGCGGCGCGTCGGTCACCATCACCAGCAGCGTCTCGGGCCCGGGCGGCCCGCCGGCCACGATGTCCCAGCCCGGCCCCGGCAAGGCCACGCGCTGGCCGGCGCGCACGCGGTTGTCGGTGGCCAGCTGGTTGGGGTAGAGCAGGTACAGGCTCTGGCCGTCGGAGCCGGCCAGGGCGATGTAGAGGTGGCCGTCGCGCTGCGGCGTGACGTCGATCTCCAGCACGTCGCTGCCGATCTTCAGCTGCGACTTGCGCAGCGTGGCCACCACGCCGCGGCTGCCGTCGCGCTGGCCATGCAGTTCGGCCAGGATCTCGGCCGGCGCCGCCAGCCGCGCCGTGGCCGGGGCGGCGCTTTCGCCCATCCAGGCTGGCACGAACTTGGCATTGCCCACCACCATCAGTTGCTGCCCTGCAATGCCCGGCTGCCCGGCCAGCGCGGTGTTGACCTTGGCCTGCGCGCAGCGTGTGACCTCGTCCACCGTGATGGCGCCGCTGCCGTCTTCGTCGCGCGCCTGGCCCAGCAGGCAGTCACGCCAGGCCGCGGTGGCAAAGCCGCCGACCATGGGGCTGTCGAAGCTCACTTCGTCGGGCCGGCTGGCCGCCACCTGCACCACGTTTTGCGGCAGTGCCTGGGCCTGCTGCAGCGCGCTGGTGAGGCTGCGCGTGCGGAAGTTGCTGGCTTCGCCGCAGAGATCGGGCGCACCGGCGCGCGTGAACTTGGGCGTGAGCGTGATGTCGCCGCTGCGCAGGCTGCGCGTGCGCAGCGGTGCGTCGGCCAGGCCGCCCGAGAAGCAGGCGTCGTAGAAGACCAGCATCTTGTCGGCGCGCCGCGCCAGCGGTGCCAGGCGCACGCCGAGTTCGATGTTGCTGAGCACCTGGCCGTCGCTGGCCAGCAGGCCTTCGGTGCAGCCGTCGGCCTTCAGGCGCGGGTCGAACCAGCGCGTGCCGTGGCCCGAGTAGTAGAAGAAGACGCGGTCACCATCCTGCACGCGGGCGTTGAGTGCCGCGATCTCGCTGCGGATGCGTGCCGCGGTGGCCTCGCCGTCGCGCAACACGGTGATGCGCGACTCCGGAATGGCCATCGCCGCCGCCATGCGTCGCGCGCTGGCCACGTCGTGCACGATGCCTTTCAGCGCGGGCACTTCGGCGTCGGCGTACTCGCCGATGCCGATGATGAGCGCGTGGCGGGTCTGGCGTTCGGCCGGCAGCGTCTGCGCTTGCGCGGCCAGGCTGACCCAAGCGGCCAGGCAGCCCGCCACGGCGAGCGCGGCCTTCATTCCACCGTCACCACGCGCACGCGGCGGTTTTCCGGCGCCGTCGGGTCGGCCGGATTGGCCAGCTCGCTGATGCCCTTGCCCACCGCGCGCAGCCGCGCCGGGTGCACACCCAGCGCCACCAGGTACAGGCGCACCTCGTCGGCGCGCTCCTGCGACAGGCGCAGGTTCTGCGCCGCGGCGCCGCGCGCGTCGCTGTGGCCTTCGATGACGAAGCGCGTGGTCTTGAGTTCGGGCGACTGCATGGCCGCCACCAGGTTGCCGAGCATGGCGCCGCTCTCGGGCCGCACGCGCGCCGAGTTGCTCTCGAACTGGATGGCCAGCGACAGGCTGGCCGGTGGGCCGGCCGGCGTGGCCGCCACGGGCTCGGCCGCCGCCGTGGCCGATGCCGCGGACGCTGCAGCCACCGCGCCCGATGCCGCCGAGGCCGCGGCCGTCGTCACCTCGGGCTTCTGCCGTACGACCAGGTTGCGCATCTGGCGCTGGGCCTGCGGCAGCAGGGCTTCGATCATCGACCGTGCGTCGGGCTCGGCGGCCCCCACCGGCATTGCCAGGGCCGCCGCCAGACACAGGCACCAGGCCCCCTTGCGCACACGCATCCCGCTTCCCCTGAAGACCTTGAGCTCAGGAGGCCGCGCCAACGCGGATGCGGAGTTCCTGTTCGGCCGTGTTGCCCTGGTCGTCGGCCACCTGCAGGATCAGGCGGTGCTGGCCTTCGGGAACACGCGCCTGGTCGACCACGACACCGCTCTCGGTGACGGTGGCGTGCTTCTTCAGGCGGTCGGTGAGGTCGATCTTCATCAGGCCGTACAGCACGCGGAAGGTGGAAGGCACGATGCGCGCGCCGGGCGCGGGCTTGAAGGTGACCTCGATGCGCACCGGCGCCGCCACCGCCGAGCCCAGCGCATTGGGCGTGACGACGCGGATGGCCGGCTGCCCCGGCTTGGGGATGGGCAGGCTGCGTGTGCGCACCTCGGGCGGCGCCTCGGCCACGGCCTTGGCTTCCTGCCTGGCTTCGTCGGCAGTGATGAGCTGGAAGTCGTCGGCGCGGCTGTGCAGCGAGGTGAAGGTCAGGGCCACGCCTAGCATGGCGATACGGAGCGCGGTGTTCATCAGGGTGTCCTTGGTGCGGGTCTTCATGGCGGTCTTCATGGCACTTTTCATTTTGTTCTCACCGGCGCCGCAACGGTGGCGGGTGCGTCGGATTCTCTGGGTGCCATTGCACGCCAGACGGCCACTGCCGGCCATGATCCCGTGGGATACCCCGGGCCTGGGTCATGCACCCGCTGCCGGCGCCAGCTGGCGCAGCTTGGCCACCAGCACCGCCAACGGCACCGGCTTGGCCAGCAGCGAGCAGCGCTTGGGCATGGGTACCGTGCCCATGGCTGCGACGCGGCCGGTGACGATGATGGCCGGCACCGGCAGTTCCCATTCACTGCGCAATTCGTCCACGGCGGCAAGACCGTCGGGCTGGCCGGCGCCGAGATCGAGGTCGAACACCAGGGCGTCGGGGAAACGCGGTTCGGCGTCGAGCTGCTGCTTCAGCTGCGCCAAGGTGGGCGCGTCGACGATGGTCGCGCCCACGCCTTCGAGCGCCGCACGCAGCGCTGCGCGCGGTGCCGCCTCGTCTTCCAGCAGGGCCAGCAGCCAGCCGTCCAGCCGCGCGGTGTCGGCCACATGCACCGGCCGCGGCGCGTCGGGCGGCGGTGGGCCGGCGCGGCGCAGCGCCGCCGGCACCATGACACGAAAGCGCGTACCGTGGCCCAGCGTCGAGCGCAGCGGTGCCAGCTGCAGCCCCAGCTGCGCCACCAGGCCACGCACGATGGCCAGGCCCAGGCCGCGGCCGCCGCGCGATGCGCCGCCAGCGCCGTCGGCCAGCTGCACATAGGGCTCGAAGACGGCTTCCTGCTTGTCGGCGGGGATGCCGCGGCCGTTGTCCAGCACTTCGATCACCAGGCCTTGTTCATCGCCCTTGCCGCGGTGCGGGCGCACCGCCAGCACCACGCGTGCGCGCTGCCCAGGCCGGTGGCCCAGGCTGTAGCGCGCGGCGTTGCCTGCCAGGTTCTGCACCAGGCGGGCCAACTGGGTGCGGTCGGTGTGCAGCCACTGGCTGCGGCCGTGCACGGTGATGCTGAGCAGCTCGCGCGGGTGCGTGGCCTGCAGGCTGGCGGCCACGCCGTCGAGCACGTCGCGCAAGTCCACCAGCTCGGGGTGCGACTGCAGCGCGCCCTGCTCGATGGCGCTGAACTCGCTGAACTGGTCGAGCATGGCCACGGCGTCGTCGGCGGCGCGCATCTGCTGGCGCAGCAGTTCCTGGCGGCGCGTGTCCGCTCCGCTGTCCAGCGGGTCAGGCCGCGCCTGCAGCGCTTCCGCGAACAGGCGCACGGCCTGCAGCGGCTGGCGCAGGTCGTGGCTGATGCTGGCCAGCAGGCGCGTGCGTGCGCCCTGCAGCGCGGTAAGCTGCTCACCGCGCTGGTCCAGGCTGGTGATCAGCGAATCGCGTTCAGCGAGCGCCCGGAACAGGCGGCGGTCGTTGGCGCGGATGTGCATGCGGTCGATCCAGACGAAGGTTGCGCACAACGCCGTCACGCCGATCCACAGCGTGGGGTAGTCGGACATGATCCAGTCCCAACCCGCCACCGCCACGCCGGTGGCCAGCAGCAGCGCCAGGCCGCCTTCACGCGGTGCATGCCAGCCCAGGCTGGCCACGCCCACCAGCACCAGCATGCCCTGCGAGGCCGCCGAGCCACCGGCCGCCACATGCGCCGAACCCAAGGCCCAGCCGCACAGCAGCCCCAGCCCGACCGGCTGCACCAGCGTGCGCGAGCCGGCCAGCGTCAACCCGGCCAGCAACGCGCCGCACAGCAAGGCCCAGAACCACACCAGCTGCGAGGCGCCCAGGGTGGGTGAGTTGCTGAGCCGGCGCGACAGGTCCAGCGCCGCCAGGTCATAGGGCAGCAGCCACTCGAACCAGCTCTGCGCAGCGAGCGCCAGCACGCCCAGTGCCACCAGCGCCAGGCCCAGGCGGCGACGGCGCAGCGGCAACTGCTCGCCGATGCGCGCCGCATCGCCTTCGCTGGCGGCCGGGCGCTCGGCGGGCCTGGGCCGTGCCGGCACCGGCTCCGTCATTCGACGGCACCTGCGCGCATCGACGGCACGCGGTAGCCGCGCTGGCTGAGCAGCACCAGCAGCTTGGTGCGGTTGGGCGCGCCCAGCGCCTGCAGCGTGGCGGTGACGTGTTTCTTCACCACGACCTCGGAGCGGTCGAGCAGGCGCGCGATTTCCTTGTTGCGCAGACCTTGCACGACGTAGCCCAGCACCTCGATCTGGCGCTCGGTGAGACCCAGCGCCGAGAGCTCGGCCAGTTCGCGCCCGCCGCTGCCGTCAGCGCCCAAGGACGGCACCGCGGCCATGCCGCCGCTCACCGACTGCGGCAGGTGGATGCGGTGGTCGATGAGCACGCGCGTCAGCGCTTCCTTCAACTCGGTGGGCGCGGCGGCCTTGCTGATGAAACCCATGGCCCCGCCGTCCAGCGCCGCCAGCACGGTGTCGCGGTCGTCCTGGGCGCTGAGGATGACCACCGGCACGTACGGGAATTCATCCCGCAGGCGGTGCAGGCCGGCCAGGCCATGCACGTCGGACAGCGTCAGGTCCAGTAACACGAGGTCAAAGCGGCCCGCGGTTTGCAACGCCTGCAGCGTCTCGGCCAGCGAACCGGCCAGTTGAACGCGCAGCTGCGGCAGCACTTCGGCGATCAGCAACTGCAGGCCGTGACGCACCAGACCGTGATCGTCGGCAAGAAGTATCGAACCGTGAGGGTTCATGGCGGTGTTCATCGGATGTGGGGATCCTGTGATGGTGTAGACCGGCCGAAACCGGGGGTACGGTACCAAGGTATCACGCGGAAACTGCACGCCTGTCGTCCGCATATATACCTTGGTGTCCTGTTCAATCGCCGCCCCCGGTGGCGAAATAGCACCCATGCCGGACAAGACAGTCCGGCCCACCCACGGAGCCACACCATGAGCCGTCTCGCCTTCCGCCTCGCCGCCACCGTCACCGCCACCGTCGTTGCCTCGGCCCTGTTGGCCGGCCATGCCTTCGCGCAGTCGGCAGACCAGCTGAAGGCCGAGTTCGCCCGCCACGTCTACAAGAACCTGAAGGCCGAGGTGCACAACGACCAGCCCGAGCCGCTGCTGCGTGCCGTGGTGGTGTTGCGCGTCAAGCTCAACGAGCAGAACCAGTGGCAGGCCGAGATCTTCCGCGAGAACCCTGACCAGCCCGAGATGACACGTGCCGCGCTGGAATCGGTGGCCAAGTTGCCGGCCCCGGTGGGCATCTCTCCCAAAGCCCAGGCCCTGCTGCGCAGCGAAGGCGTGGTTGAGGCCTGGTTGTTCCAGAAGGACGGCCGCTTCGCGCTGAAGACCCTGGCCAAGCCGCAACGCGGCGCTTGAGCTGAAACGGGCTGAGCGTAGGATTGCGCTTGCTCGCTTCGGTTCAGGACACCTGAACTCACCTGAAAGATCGCCATGAAACTCCCCGCCAAGTTCGCTCTGCTCACCCTCGTCGCGGCACTCTCCGCTGGCACTGCGCTGGCCCAGGAGAAGGTGTTGCGCGAAGGCCAGGTCACCCAACAGGGCCTGATCGACGCGCTGACGCCCGCTGCGCCGGCTGACGCAGCCTCGGCCGCCGAAGGCGCCGACGGCACGCGCACGAGGAGCTTCCGCCCGGCCGTGCGGGTGGCCGGCACTGCGGCCGCTGCCGCGCAGCCGGCGCGCGCCAACATCCTGGTGACCTTCGTCACCAACTCGGCCGACCTCACGGGCAGCGCCAAGAAGGCCCTGGACGTGCTGGCCGCAGCGATGAAGAGCGACAAGCTGTCCACGGTGAAGTTCACGATCGAGGGCCACGCCGACCCGCGCGGCAACGAGGACGCGAACATGAAGCTGAGCCAGTCGCGCGCCGAGAGCGTGCGCGGCTACCTGCTGGCCAGCCACGGCCTGGCGGCAGAGCGCATCAACGCGGTGGGCAAGGGTTCCAGCGCGCTGATGAAGCCCAGCGAGCCGGCCGCGCCCGAGAACCGGCGCGTGACCATCGTCGCCCAGCCGGGCTGATTGCGGCGACAGCGCAGGGCCTGCGGGCCCGCGACGAAAAACGCACGCCATCGGCGTGCGTTTTTCATTCTCAAGTGAACGCCGCGGAACCGGCTCCGCCGGGCCGCTGGCGTAGCCCCCTTCAGGGGGAAGCGGCCGCAGGCCGCTTCGGGGGTGGGCCCTTACCTCGACGTGAACTTCGAGATCTCGGCCGCCAGCTCGGCCTGGCTGCGGTTGCCCTGCAGACGCTGCCAGGTGGCGGCGTCATTGCGCATGCTGGTCTGCACGGCGGCCTGCACGACATTGCGCGAAGCCTCGATGTCCATGCCCACCAGGACGTAGATGTTGCCCTTGGCGTCCACCGTCTCGCGGATGATCTTGGAACCCGACAGGGTCTCGGCGGTGATCTGGTTGGTGGTGCTGCTGGCCGCGCGGTCCACGGTCTCGGAAGCGCCCGTGCCGGTGGTGGCCACATAGTCCTTGATGCCTTGCGAGACGCGCGCCTTCATCTGCAGGGCCAGCGCCGCACGCGCCTTCGCTGCGGCCTGGTCCTTCGAGAACTGCGCGCCGGCGCCAGACCTGGGATGGATGCCCATGCCGGTGTCCTTGAAGCCCTCGACGCTGTGCGGCGCGCAGGCCCAGTTCGGCGCCCGCTCACTCGGGTTCTCGAGGAACTTGCAGTCGGGCACCGCTTCCTGGCGCGGCTTGGAGCCGCAGGCGGCAAGCATCGTGGCCACGGCCAGGACAGTCAGGGTGGTAGTGAATTTCATCTAGCAGTTCCTTCCGGGGACGAATGTCGTTGGTGGTTGGGTTGGTGCGGAGATCGGGCCCTGGCGGCCCTTACTTCAGCATGTTGGTCAGGTTCGCCGGGATCAGGCCGTCCAGCAGGCCGCCGTGCTTGACCTTGACGTAGTCGAACTTGCGGACCTTGGACGCGATCTTCTCGTCGTCCACCAGGATCCAGCTGCCTTCGTTGCCGACGATGTCTGACATGCGGCCCTTGCCCAGCACGACCTCGTCGAAGGAGTTGCCCACCTTCTGCAGCGTCACGATCTCGACGCTGTCGCCCGTCTTGGCGCCGGTCTGCTTGCCGAGCTGCACACGGAAGATCGAAGCCTTTTCCTTGACGCGGCGCTCGGTGATGTAGCCCTTGGGCGAGAACTCGTTGAGCACGGCGGCGCGCTTGGCCTTGACGCCGTCTTCGGTGGCCTGCTTGACCAGCCCTATGGCATTGCCCGGCGACGGCTGCTGCGACACGCTGACGCGTCCCTCGATGGGCATCGACTCCACCAGCTTCAGGCTCGGCACCTGGTAGATGCGCAGCGTCATGTTGGAGGTGCCGACATGCGTGTAGCCGGCCGGGACGTTGACGATCTGGCCGTTCAGCGGGTTCTTGAACTGCGACGCCGGCTGGAAGGACGAACCGCCATTGGCCGGGCCCATCACCACGCGCACGGCGTAGTCGGCGACATCCGGCCCGGCATAGGCGCCAGTGCCCTTCATTTCGGCCAGCTTGAGTTCCTGGTCCAGCCGGCCGGCGAGCGAGCGCTCGACGACCTCGACGCCGCCCGAGCCCAGGATGGCTTCGACCGCCGCCGAGGCGGTGGCTGCCAGGTTGGCGCCGCGCGGTGCGCTGGGCGATTCGTCGGACGGCAGCACGACCACGCGGGTGCGCCGGCTGGGGTCGGTGTTGGCCGGCACCACGTCACCGTCCTTCAGTTCCACCGGCGACCAGGCGGCTGCGCCACCGGCGACCTTGGTGTTGGCGCAACCCGCCAGGGCCACCAGAGCCACGGCAGCCAGCACGGCATGGCGGCGTTGCACGCCGCCCTTGGTTTCGAGATTCAGCTTGCTCATCTTGTTTCCCTCTTCCTGTTGAGTCCCATACGCGCGCCCGGCGCAACTGCTATGGCCTGGCGTCATTCCTTGAACCCGAGGCCGGCCAGGGGCCCGGCCTTGCGCAGCATGTCGGTGAGTTTCCTCACGGCGTCCTCGCGCGCGCCCTTGAAGTCGTAGCGCGAGGCGCCCGGCACCTCGTACTCGCGTGTCGCGGCGGCGCGGCCCTGGTCATCGAGCACGGCGAAGCGCACCTTCATCTTCACCAGCTTGCTGCCGAACAGTTCGTCCTGACGCGCGTCGGACGAAATCGTCAACGGGTTGGCGCCCGGCGTGCGCGCGTTCGCGCTGCGCATGCCCTGTTCGGCCAAAAAAGCAGCCACGGCGGTGGCGATGTCGGCATCGGCCGGCGGCGCGCGCAGCTCGAAGGTGAGCTTGCTGCCGAGCTCGGAGCTGGTCTGCATCAGGCCGCCATAGCGCACCACGCCGGCCTGGCCTTCCTCGACGGCGCCGGCACCCTGCAGCAGCAGCGACAGCCGCGCGCCGGTGTCGATCTGCGTCTTCAGCCGGCGCAGCGCCAGGTACTGGTCCAGCGTGGACTGCGCGGGCAGCGCGGCTTCGGCGGCGCGCACCGGCTTGTCGACCACCTGCAACTGGTTGCGCGTGTCGGAGATGAAGGCCGGGCGGTCGACCTTGACGAGCAGGTAGACACCCTGGCCGCCCTTGGCGGACTGCATCACATCGACCTTGGTGAAGTCGGTCTTGGTGATCTCTTCCCGCACCGCCGACAACGCGCGCATCTCGACACGCTCCTTGCCGTTGCTGGCCTGCACGGTGGTGGAGTTGCTGACCGTGCCCTCGATGGAGGTGCGCAGCTTGGCCGCCACGTTGCGCAGGGCGCCGCGCTTGGCGGTCTCGACGTCGGGGCCTTCGCCGGTGGCGTACCAGGCCTGGGCGTCGTCCTTGGGCGCATCGAAGAACCAGCCCGGTGGCTTGTCGGCGGCACAGGCCACCAGGGCCCAGCACAGGCCCATGGCGGTGGCGGCCCTTCGAAATGCAAGCGACATCGGTTCCTCCCTGCTGCTGGCGCCCCTGCTGAGGCCGTTATCGATTTGACCTGGCACCATGGAGCGATCAGCTCCTGTGGCAATTAATGATACGAACTCTGAGCTGCCAGCGGCGCGACTTCTTCCTCTCGGGAGAGGTCATCGCTGCGCCGCCAAAGGGAAGTCGGGTACGCCGCCGGGCGCCTGCGTCACCGGGGTCTGCTTGCCCTTCGTGAGTTCCTTGACGCGGTCGGAGATGTAGAAGTCGAGCATCTTGTGCGAGACGAAGCCCTTCTTGGAGAAGTCGGCCTTGCCTGACAAGCCCTCGACCACCGCCTTGGTGAAGGCGCCGTTGCCCCACGACGCCTGCTCCAGCGCCACCTGGCGGCCGGTGGACGCACTGAAGACGACCACGCCGCTTTCGGCGCTGAGCAGGTCGTTGATGGCACCGGTGGCGTCGGCGTTCTTGGCGATGGAACGCTTCTTCTCGCCCAGCACGTTGCCGGAGTGGCAGGTGTCGATGAAGAACACCGCCTTGCCGGCCAGGTTGTTGAGCGTGTTGTTGAACTCCTTGAAGCTCACCGCCGCCTTGCGCGGCGAGTCGATGCTGTAGTTGTGGGCGATGTAGACGTAGCCCAGCTCGGCGTTGTTGTCACCGTGGCCCGACAGGAAGAGCATGCCCACGTCGTGCTGCGTGACCTGGCGCTGCAGCCATTCCAGGCCGTCGATGATGGCGTCGCGCGTGGCCTGCTGGTCGATGAGCACGCGGGTCTCGACACCGCGGTATAGCTTGCCCTGCTGCTTCTTCATCTCGGCCACGAAGTCGCGCACGTCCTTGCCGGTGAGTTCCAGCTGGCTGATGCTGGCGTCGGCAAAGCGGCCCACGCCGATGGCCAGGATGTAGAGCTTGGGCGCCCGTCTGACCTCGTCGCCGCCAGCGCCGGCTGGTTTGCCGCCCGCGGGCGGTTTGCCGGCGACGGGTGCGGGCGCGGCGGCCACGGCCACGGTGGCGGCTGCGGCCGCTGCAGTGGCCAGCGCGGGAGCGGCCGCGGCGACAGCCCCGGTGGCCGCAGCCACAGCCGGGGGCGGTGCGGCGGGCTCCGGCACCGCAGGCGCGCCCGGCCAGACCAGCGCCACCACCGTGGGCAGCGACAGCCCGTTGCGGTTCTCGGCCATCAGCTGCAATTGCGCCGGCTCGCCGTTGAAGCGCACCAGCACATCGCGCTCCTCGGCGCCCGCGCCCGCAGTGGGGCTGCCCACCGTCTGCACCTCGGCCGGGCGGCCGTCGGCGCGGGCGCGCAGCGTGGTCACCGGTGCATCGGCCAGGGTGCGGATGCGCAGGCGCAGCCGCGCCTGGCGTTCGGCGCCCTGCACCTGCACGCCACCCACCAGCTCCAGCACCGGCGGCAGGCTGTCGGCCACCGCCTGCACGGGTTCGTCGCTGCGCTTGCTGGCGGCGTTGGCCAGTTTCAGCGCCTCGCCTTCGTCCGCTGCGTCGAGCACGCGGTCGATGACATCGGGCCGGTACAGGCGTGCGCGCAGCGTGCGCAGCGGGAAGAAGTCGGGCTTGGCGTCGGCGCGGCGGTTCAGGTGCCAGCCGAGCAGTTCCTCGGCGCCCGCGGCGGCTTCGAAGTAGCCCGAGGGCGTCCACAGCACCCAGCGCTTGCGGTCGCTGTGCAGCAGCAGCGCCATCAGCTCCTGGCCGTCCTTGGCGCGGTACCAGCGGACAACGCCATCCTGCCCGGCGGTCACCCACAGGCGGCCGTCGGCGGTCTGGTTGACGGCCCACACCACGGCCGGGGTGCGGCGGTTCCACAGCGGCTTGCCGCTGGCGTCGAAGCTCCACAGCCGTTCGTCGGTGCCCAGGGCGAAGCTCTTGCCGTCACCGGCGATGGCCAGGCTGCGCGACGTTTCCAGCTCGCTCAAGGGCAGGCGCCTGCCGTTGAGCGTGGTGCCGCGCTGGTTCTCCCAGGCCTCGACCACCACACCCGGCGCTTCCAGGCGCGGGCTGCGCAGGCCTTCGGGTGCGCCTTCGATGGGGTGCAGCGCGCGGTTGGCGAGTTCGAACTCGAACAGCGGCTGCTTGTAGGCGTACCAGAAGCCCACGCGCTTGCCGTCGGCCGCCAGGCCGAACTGCCGCGCCAGCGAATTGAAGCTGGCCACCGGCGCCTGGGCGCGCAGCTGCGGCCGCGCGGTGTGGTCGATGACGCCCCAGGCCGGCTCGGCGCTGACATAGAGCACCCGTTGCTTGGGCAGCGTGGTGACGGCCAGCACCGAGGCGCCGGCCACCGGGCGGTCGGTGTAGCTCGCGAAGTTGCTGCGCGACCAGCCGCGCAGCAGCCACTGGCTGGCGTCGCGGTGTGCACCACCGGCCCACAGTTCGCTGCCGTTGCTGCTCCAGGCCAGGCTGGAGAAGGCGCCCGGGCGGGCGTCACCCGCGGCCGGGCTGGCCACCAGGCTCAGGTCGCTGCCGTCGAGCACCACGACCTGCGGGTTGTCCTCGAAGGCCACGGCCAGCAGCTTGCCGTCGGGCGAGTAGCGGGCCTGCGAAATCAGCCGGCTGCTCTCGGGCTTGCCGCCGCCGGCCAGCTGCAGCCGGCCCTGCTCGACGTTGTAGATGCGCAAGGCGCCGTCGGCGCCGCCGGCGGCCAGGCGGCGGCCGTCGGGCGCGAAGTCCAGCGCGTAGACGCTGTCGGCGTAGTTGGCGTCCTCACCCAAAAGCGCGCCCGACGTGAAATCGAACAGGCGCACGCCGCCCTTGCCGGCCAGGCCGACGGCAAGCACGCGGCCGTCACGCGACAGCGCCAGCGTGACAACGGACGCCGGAGAGCGCGTGTCGATGCGCCGCTGCAGCGCGCCGGTGGCGCGGTCGAACAGGTAGACGGCGTTGCTGCCGTCCCAGGTCTTGCCGGTGTCGCCGGCCACGGCCACCGTGTTGCCGTCGGGGCTGATGACCACGGCCTGCAGCCGGCCTTCGGCGCCGTCGGCGATGGGCACGCGCAGCACCGCGCCGGCGGCATTGCCGAGCACGTCCCAGACACGCGCCGTCTTGTCGTCGGAAGCCGTGACGGCCCAGCGGCCGGCGGCATCCACATCCACCGCGCGCACCAGGTTGACGTGCATGCCGGCTTCGACACGCAGCACCGGCGCGCGCGGCGGGTCGGCCGCCCACACCGTGCCGGCACCCAGGCAGGCGCACAGCGCCGCAACCACCACCGCGCCCCAGGCTCTGCCGCGGACGCGCCCCCCACCTGACTGCTGCATGACTCTTTCCCGTTGACTGCGTGGCCGCTCAGCGGCCCTGGATGGGCACGTCGGCCAGCGTCAGCTTCTGCATCTGCGTGGCGCTGTCGACGGTCTGCGCGCCTACCGAGATCTCCAGCCGCTTGATGCTGCTCAGGATGGCCGGCACGCGTGTGAACACCACGCCCATCACCGGCGCCGTGTCGGCGATGACCTTCACCACCGACTGGTGGCTGCCGTAGCGCATGTCGTCGCGCTGGTTGCCCATCACCACCCACGAGGCATTGATCTCGCTGCCGTCGGCGCCGTAGAGCTTGGAGTAGGCGCCCTGCGTGGTGACGCGGGTGTCCTGGCCGGTGTCGTTGTTGACCTTGACTTCGCAGACCACGTCGGGCCCCGCGGCGCGGCAGCCGGCAATGCGGAAGTTCACGCCGCCCGCCACGCGCGGCGCGGCGGCTAGTGTGGCGGCTTGTGCGGTGGCGTTGACCACGCCCACCGGCAGGTCACCCGTGGCCGGCAAGGGCGCCGGTGCCGGCCGTAGCGGCGCCGGAGCAGGCATCGGCGGCGGCGACGGCGGTGCGGCCATCGGCGGCGGGGTGTAGGTGGCCGAAGCCACCGGCGCCGGCGCCACGCGCTCCGGCAGCGTCACCAGCGTCGAGATCACGTCGTTGACGTGCTGGTCCAGGCAGGCGGCCTCGCGGCCCCGCTGCGACGCGATGACCGACGTCGACGCGTCGGTGAAGCTGTCGAGGTCGCGGTTGACCAGCGACACCGCACCGCGGCGGCCGTCGGCCAGTGCGATGCGCAGTTCCAGCCGGCCTTCGGGTGTGGGCTTCATCTCCAGGCTGCTGCCCGGCAGGCCACAGGCCACGCGGATGAAGGTGAGCGCCTGTTCGACCGGCGCCGATGCGGCGCTGGCGTGATGTTGCGGCACGACCCACAGGCACGTGAATGCGCCCAGCGCAGCCCAGGTTGTTTTCATCTCGGTCCCTCCGATACGCCTGTCAGCGCGACTTGATGGTCTGCTCGACCGGGCCTGCGGTTCGAGCGCGAAAGATCATAGTCGCTGCAACTGTTCGTGCGGACCCGCCCGGGCCCTGTGAAAACACGACAGCCATCACGAATGAACGGTAGGTGGCGCCGCAGAGCGCGGCCATCCCACGCCTTGATGAGAGTGACGCGGCGCCGCGACGGACCGTCAGCGTTCAGGCCTTGTCGCGGCTGCGGGCGTAGGCCACGAAGGCGTCGATGCTGTCGGCGTTGGCCATGGCGTCGCGGTGGAACACCTGCGCGGGCGGCGCGCCGAGCAACAGCTTCTTCACCGGCAGCTCCATCTTCTTGCCCGACAGCGTGCGTGGGATGGCCGCCACCTGCACGATGTCATTCGGCACGTGGCGCGCCGACAGCGCCTGGCGTATGGCCTGCACCAAGCGCTGCTTGAGCGCGTCGTCCAGCAACGACCCGGCGCGCAGCACCACGAAGAGCGGCATCCAGCTGTCGCGGCCCAGGTATTCCAGGTCGACGACCAGGCTGTCCAGCACCTCGGGCTGGGCCTCTACCGCGCGGTAGAGCTCGGCGGTGCCCATGCGGATGCCGTGGCGGTTGATGGTGGCGTCGCTGCGGCCGTAGATCACGGCGCTGCCGCGCGGCGTGATGCGGATCCAGTCGCCGTGGCGCCACGCCGCAGGCTGGCCATCGCCGCCTGGGAACATGTCGAAGTAGCTGTCGATGTAGCGGCGGTTGTCGGTGTCGCCCCAGAAGTAGAGCGGCATCGACGGCATGGGCATCGTGCAGACCAGTTCGCCGACTTCGTCGATGAGCGGTCGGCCCTCTTCGCTCCAGGCTTCCACCGCCGCGCCCAGGCAGCGGCACTGCATCTCACCCCTCACCACCGGCAGCGTGCGGTTGCCGGCGACGAAGGCACCGGCGAAGTCGGTGCCGCCGCTGATGGGGTTGAGCCAGATGTCCTGGCCGTCCACCTGGGGCAGGTGGTCCCAGATCCACTGGTAGCACTCGTCGGACAGGGGCGAGCCGGTGCTGCCGATGGCGTGCAGGCGCGACAGGTCGGCTTGCTGCATGGGTTCGACACCGGCCTTCAGGCAGCTGGCGTAGAAGGCCGCGCCGGCGCCGAACCAGGTCACGCCAGCGGCACCCGCGAAGCGCCACAGCGTGCCCCAGTCAGGCGCCGCGGCGGGTCCACTGGGGTTGCCGTCGAACAGACAGATGGTGGTGCCACCGAGCAGCGCGCCGACCTGCGCGTTCCACATGACCCAGCCGCTGCTGCTGAACCAGTGGAAGCGTTCGCCGGTTTCCGCGCTGGGCGCGATGTCGTTGTGCAGGCTGCCCTTCAGCAGCTCGAGCACGATGCCGCCATGGCCGTGCACGATGGGCTTGGGCAGGCCGGTGGTGCCGCTGGAGTAGACGACCCACAGCGGATGATCGAAAGGCAGCCACGCCGGCTGCCAGGGGCCGGGATCGCCGGCCACCCAGTCGGCAAAGGAATGCGCCTGGCGGCCTGGTGCCGCGAACTCGGCGGCCTCGGCCGCAGCATCCACATCGGCCAGCAACACCAGCTGCTCCACGCTCGGCAGCCCCGCCAGCACCTCGTGCAGCACGGCCCGGCGGTCATGCACCTTGCCACCCCAGACCTGGCCGTCCACGGCCACCAGGACCTTCGGCGCGATCTGGCGGAAACGGTCGAGCACGGCCATCGGGCCCATGTCGGGCGAACACACGCTCCAGATGGCACCGACGCTGGCACAGGCCAGGAAGGTCACCACGGTGTGCGGCGTGTTCGGCAGGTAGGCGCAGACGCGGTCGCCCGGCACCACGCCGGCTTCGCGCAGCCGCGCCGCGAAGGCGCCCACCTGGCGGCGCAGTTCCGGCCAGCTCATGGCCGCCGGGGGCGCCCCGGCAGCAAGCATGCGCTCGTTCTGGAACACGATGGCCGGGTGGCCGGCGGCATGTGCTGCATCGGCATGGCGCAGCGCCTGCTGCGCGAAGTTCACCATCGCGCCCGGGAACCACACGGCACCCGGCATCACCGGCGCTTCCAGCACGGTGCGCCAGGGCGTGGGCGACTGCAGATCGAAGCAGTCCCAGATCGACGACCAGAAGCCGTGCAGGTCGGTGGTGGACCAGCGCCACAGCGCGTCGTAGTCGGCGAAGTGCAGGCCACGCTGCGTGTGCAGCCAGCGCTGATACAGGGCGATGCGTGCTTCGCGCATCAGGCGCGCCCGTGCGGTTCGACGTCGATGAAGCGCCAGATGTCGCGCATGAAGGGGTGGCGCCAGTAGCCCTGCGTCCAGGGCTGCACCAGGTCGGGCAGCACGTTGTGCAGGTGCACCTTGTAGGGCATGTAGGCCACCAGCATGTTCTTGGCCTCGCGCATCGCGGCTTCGCGTTCGGGCCCGTCGGGCAGGGCGCGCTGGCGTTCGTACAGGCGGTCGAAGGCAGGCAGTCGGAAGCGCGGGTCGTTGCTCTCGCTGGCATTGGGGCCGTAGGCGATGCCGAGGTAGAAGCCGCCGTCGGGCGAGCCCGAACTCCATTGGTAGCCCCACATCATCATGGTGCCGGCGCGGCTCTTCTTCAGCAGCTCGGGCCAGTTGGCGGGGTCGAACTCGATGCGCAGACCCACCGCGTCCATGCTGCGCTTCCACATCTCGTTGATGCGGCGGTCGCGCTGGTTGGGCGAGCAGGAACGCACCAGCAGCAGCGGCTGGCCGTCGGGCTGCTCGCGCCAGCCGTCGCCGTCGCGGTCGACGTAGCCGTACATGTCGAGCAAGGCGCGCGCCTTGGCCGGGCTGAATTCGCTCATCTCCGAGCGGTAGCCGGCGTCGAAGCCCGACATGTGCGGCGGCACCGTGCTCTGCGCCGCGATGCCGAAGCCGCCGAAGACCGTGTCACGGTGCGCCTGGCCGTCGAAGGCCAGGCCGATGGCGCGGCGCAGCGCCACCTTCTCGGGCGTATAGCCGCCCACCAGCGGGTGCTCCATGAAGAAGAAACTCATCACCATGTCGGGCTGCAACTGAGCCTGCAGCCGGATGCCGCGCTTGGCCAGATACGGCGCGATGCGCCCCTTCGGCGCCGCCAGCTGGCGGAAGGGGCCGGGCACTTCCAGCACGTCGTAGCTGCCGTCCAGGAAGGACAGCCAGCGCGGTTGCTCTTCCTCCACCACGTCGATGACCACGCGGTCCACCAGCGGCAGCGTGCGGCCTTGCAGGCGCGCCGCGATGTCGCGCGCCAAAGGCTCGTCGGCCGGCGTGCCTTCGTAGCGCGCGCCGCGCCAGCTGGGCGAACGCTCGAGCTCGATGCGCGAGCCGCGCCGCCAGCTCTTCAGGCGGAAGGCGCCGGTGCCCACGGGGTGGGCACCGATGTCGTCGCCATAGGCTTGCACCACCTCGCGCGCCACCGCACCCAGCTGCACCGGGTCGGCCAGGCGCCAGATGAAGCGCGGGTCGGGCTCGCCCAGTGTGATGCGGAAGGTGTAGCGGTCGAGTGCGCGCACGCCTTCGACCTCGGTGTCGTAGTCGAAGGGCTGGCGCGTCTTCACGGCCCTGGCGCGCAGTTCGCTCAGGCCGGGCAGCTTGAGGGTCTCGAAGACATAGAGGTCGCTGGAATTCCAGCGCGGGTCGTAGTAGCGCTTGAGGGCGTAGACATGGTCCTGCGCCACCAGCTCGCGCCGAAACTGCCGCCCGTCCGGGCCTTTGAAGGCGGGGTCGTCGGCAAAGTAGATGCCCGGCCGCAGCCGCACCGTGAAGACCTTGCCGTCGGCGCTGACCTCGGGCATGGCCGCCGCGGTGGCCAGCACCAGGCGCGCCGGGCGGGCCAGGTAGTCGTAGCACAGCGGTGCCTCCAGGATGTGGGCCAGGATGTCGCTGGTGTTGGCGTCGCTGTTGGTCTGCGTCGGGTCGAAGGTGGTCTCGGGGTTGCGGATGGCCAGGCGCAAGGTCTTGCCCGCCACCGCGGGCGCGGCCGGCGGCGTCGCCACGGCCGCCGCGCCAACGAGGCCTGGCACGCAGGCAAGGAGGGGACGGCGGCGCATGCAGGGCCTTGCGGATCAGGCGCGCGGCAGCTTGCTGGTGTCGATGTCGATGAACTGCCAGTACTCGTTCCAGAACAGCGGCCGCCGGTAGCCGATGACCCAGGGCTGCGTCATGTCGTTGAAGTAGCGGTGGACATGGAACTTGTAGGGCGCGTAAACCACGCTCAGGCGCTTGGCTTCTTCGAACAGCGTCAGCCGCTCAGGGCTGTCGGGCATCTCGTCCAGGCGGTCGTACAGCACGTCCATGGCCGGCAGCTTGAAGCGCGCGAAGTTCTGGCCGCCCACCTGCTTGCTGTGGTATCGCGCAAAGCCGCCCAGACTGTCGAAGCCGGCGCCTGAGCCACCCAGGCCCCACATCATCAGCTTGCCGGCGCGGCCGGCCTTCAGGTTCTCGGGCCACTTGGCGGGCGCGAACTCGATGCGGATGTTCAGCGCGTCCATGTCGCGCTTCCACTGCTCGTCGAGCTGGCGCGACTGCTGGTCGGGCTGCGTCGCCTTCTTCAGCAGCAGCGGGCTGCCGTCGGGCATCTCGCGCCAGCCGTCGCCGTCCTTGTCGACATAGCCGAACATGTCCAGCAGCGCCTTGGCGCGCGCCAGGTTGTATTCGCCGTTTTCGCTGCGGTAGCTGGTGTTGAAGGCATAGCTGTGCGGCAGCGCCGGCGACTGCGCCACGATGGCCTGGCCGCGCCGCACCAGGCGGATCTCGCGCTCCACGTCCACGCCCAGGCTGATGGCGCGGCGCAGCGCCACCTTGTCGGGCGTGTAGCCGCCGACGGTGGCGTCTTCCATGTTGAAGTAGGTGTAGGCCGAGTCGGCGCGCACCACGCGGTAGCCGCGCATGCCCTGCTTGGCCAGGTTGGGCGCCACCTTGCCGCCCGGCATGGCACGGTCGATGAACTCGGGCGGCACCTCCTCGATGAGGTCGCTGGCCTGCTGCAGGAAAGACAGCCAGCGCGGCTGCTGCTCTTCGATGATGGAGATCTCGACGCGGTCGATCAGCGGCAGCCGCTTGCCCTTCAGGCGCGCCAGCAGGGCCTGGCCTTCCACGTCGTCGGGCCCGGGCTCGGCGTCCCACAGCACCTCGCGGTATTCAGGGCTGCGCTCCAGCGCGATGAAGGAGCTGCGTCGCCACTGCACCAGCTTGAAGGGGCCGGTGCCCACGGGGTGCGCAGGAATGGCGTCCTTGTAGAACTCCACCACCTCGCGCGCCACGGCGCCGAAGAGGTCGCCACTGGCCACGGTAGAGGTGAAGCGCGGATCGGCCTTGTTGAACTTGAACTGGATGGTGTAGCGGTCCAGCGCGCGGATGCCTTCGATGACCTTGTCGTAATTGAAGGGCTTCTTGCTCTCCAGGCATTCCTTGCGCAACTCGGCCAGGCCGATGAACTCCTGCGTCTCCAGGCCGGTCCAGACCGGGCTCTTGTTCACGGGGTCGGCGAAGCGCTTGAAGGCGTAGACATAGTCCTCGGCCACCAGCTCGCGCTTGCTGCCTTTGAACGCCGGGTCGCTGGCGAAGAAGATGCCGGGCCTCACCTTCACCGTCCAGGTGCGGAAGTCGGCACTCGGCTGCGGCATGCCGTCGGCGGTGAGCGGCTTGTTCTTCGCCGGCCGCGCCAGGTGGTCGTACTGGTACAGGCCTTCGAAGATGTGCGGCGTGATGGTGCGCGAGTACAGGTCGTTCACCTGCGCCGGGTCGAAGCCGGTTTCGGCGATGCGGAAGGCGTAGCGCAAGACCTTCTTCGGGCCGTCGGCGGCGGCGGTTTTCCCTGCGCCCAGCGGTAGCGCGGCCAGGCTCACGGCCTGCGCGGCGGTACGACGATTCACGTTCATGGCTGGCCTCCTCCACGCCGACGCAGTTCGGCGATGTCGATGTCCACGTACTTCCAGAATTCACGCACGAAGATGTTCCTGTGATAGCCCACCACCCAGGGCTGGGCGAGGTCGGTGAAGATGCGGTGCACGTGCACCTTGTACGGCATGTAGGCAATCATGAGCTTGTTCGCTTCCTGCATGATGGCCTGGCGCTCGGGGCCGTCGGGCAGGGCGCGCTGCTTTTCGTACAGCGCGTTGAAGGCCGGCAGGTCGAAGCGTGCATGGTTGGCCTGGCCCTTGTTGGGGCCGTAGCCCAGGCTCAGGAAGGTGTCGGCATCGGGCGCGCCGGCGCTCCAACCCACGCCCCACATCATCAGCTTGCCGGCGCGGCTGGCCTTCAGCTGTTCGGCGAACTTGGCGACGCGGAACTCGATCTTCACGCCGATGGCGGCCATGTTCTTCTGCCACTGCTCGGCCAGCTGGCGCCTTTCCTGGTCGGGCAAGGTGGCGTACTGCAGCAGCAGCGGGCTGCCGTCGGGCTGGTCGCGCCAGCCATCGCCGTCCTTGTCCACGTAGCCGTGCATGTCGAGCAGCGCCTTGGCGCGCGCCAGGCTGAAGTCGCTCATCTCGCTCTTGTAGCGGGGGTCGTAGGGCCAGGTCTGCGGCGCAATGACACCCTGCGCCGGGATGGCCTGGCCGCGCCGCACGAGGCGGATCTCGCGGTCCACGTCCACCGCCAGGCTGATGGCGCGGCGCAGCGCCACCTTGTGCGGCTCGTAGCCGCCGACCACGGGGTTTTCCATCGCGAAGTAGCTCACCGCCAGGTCGGCACGCGGGTAGCGCACCATGGTGATGCCCTTCTTGGCCAGGTTGGGCGCCAGCTGGTTGTTGGGGATCACGTTCTCGGCAAAGTCGGCCGGCAGCTGGTCCATCACGTCCTGCTCTTCGTTCAGGAACGCCAGCCAGCGCGGTTGCGGTTCTTCGATGATGGAGATCACCACCTGGTCGACCATCGGCATGCGCCGGCCCTTCAACCTGGCGGCCGTGGCCTGCAGCCGGGCGTCACCTGCCGGCGGCTGTTCGTCGTAGAGCACTTCGCGGTAGCCCGGGTTCCGTGTCAGCACGATGCGCGAACTGCGCTTCCACTGCGTGAGCTTGAAGGGCCCGGTGCCCACCGGGTGCTCGCCGACCTTGTCGCCGTAGGCTTCCACCACCTCGCGCGCCACCGCGCCGGTGAAGGAGCCGTCGGCCAGGTTGTAGATGAAGCGCGGCGTCGGCACGCCCAGGCGGATCTGCAAGGTGTAGCGGTCGAGCGTCTTCAGGCCTTCCACCGGCACGTCGTAGTCGAAAGGCTTCTTCTCGGCCATGCCCTTCTGGCGCAGTTCCGACAGGCCCAGGATCTGCGCGTTTTCGAACAGGTAGAGGCCGCCGCTCTTCCAGCGCGGGTCGTAGTGGCGCTTGATGGCGTAGACGTAGTCCTCGGCCACCAGCTCCCGCTTCTGGCCCTTGAAGGCCGGGTCGTCGGCGAAGTAGATGCCGGGCTTGATGCGCAGCGTGAAGGTCTTGAAGTCGGCCGAGATCTCGGGCATGGCCGCCGCGGTGTTGGGGCGCAGGCGCGCCGGCTTGGCCAGGAATTCGAACTCCAGCGGCGCTTCGAAGATGCCGGTGGCCACGGTGCGCGAGTAGAGGTCGGTGATCTGCGGCGGGTCGAAAGTGGTCTCGGCGATCAGGAAGGCATACCTGAGCACCTTCACGTCGCCCGCGGGCTGCTGGGCCCGACCCAGCGTGCATGCCAGCGCCGCGGTCAGCGCCGCGGTCAGCACCGCCCCATGCGCCAGTCTTCGGAAGAAACTCATCGGTGCCACCGTGGCATGAAAGCTGCCGAGTCTAGGGGCGCGGCGGGTCTGCGCACGACGGTGATCCCCCGCACCCGAGCGGGGAAACCACCGGCGGGCCAGCCGCGGCGCGGCCCCTACACTCGCCCATCCAAAAATCATGCCCGGCGTCACGAGCGACGGGCCCGGAGTGTTTCCCCGATGGCTGCCTACCTGATACGCCGCCTGTGGCAGATGATCCCCACGCTGGCTGGCGTGGTGCTGCTGGTGTTCTTCCTCTTCAAGTACTTCGGCGGCGACCCCGCCGAGACGCTGGCCGGCCTGAACGCCACCCAGGAACAGGTCAACGCCATCCGCCAGCAGCTGGGCCTGGACGAGCCGGTGTGGGTACAGCTCTACATCTTCGTCAAGCAGATCGTCACCTTCGACTGGGGCAAGAGCTGGGCCACGAACGAAGCCGTGAGCAACCTCTTCGCCACGCGGCTGCCGGCCACGCTGACGGTGATGGTGCCCATCCTCATCCTCGACGTGCTGCTGGCCCTGCCGATTGCCATGTGGGTAGCCTACCGCCGCGGCAGCCTGACCGACCGCGCGCTGATGGTGGTGACGACGATCGCGCTGTCGATCAGCTTCCTGGTCTACGTCATCGTCGGCCAGTACGTCTTCGGCTTCCAGCTCGGCTGGTTCCCGGTGCAGGGCTGGAGTGACAGCCTGTGGACCAACCTGGCCGTCTACACGCCGCTGCCGGTGCTGCTGGCGGTGATGGTGGGCCTGGCGCCGCAGACGCGGCTGTACCGCAGCTTCCTGCTCGACGAACTGGGCCAGGACTACGTGCGCACCGCGCGCGCCAAGGGCATGACCGAAGGCGTGGTGCTGTTCCGCCACGTGCTGCGCAACGCGCTCATCCCCATCCTCACCAACATCGGCCTGCAGCTGCCCGGCATCTTCGTCGGCAGCTTCCTGATCGAGGTCTTCTTCTCCATCCCGGGCCTGGGCCGTGAAGTGCTGCTGGCGGTGAACCGCAGCGACTTCCCCGTCATCCAGGCGACCACCATCTACCTGGCCTTCCTGACCATGTTCATCAACCTGCTGACCGACGTGGCCTTCAAGATCGCCGACCCCCGGGTGGTTCTGAAATGAGCACGCAGGGCCGCCCCAAGGGCGAATTCCCCCTCGGGGGGACGGCGCGCAGCGCCAAGGGGGTCAGATGAGCACCGCCGTTCTTTCCGCCGACGGCGCCGCCAGCGACGCGCTGCAGCACAGCGAAGGCGTCTGGCACGCCGCCTGGCGCCGCTTCAAGAGCGACCGCGTCGGCTTCTATTCGCTGCTGGTCGTGCTGGCCTTCATGGTGCGGATCGTGCTTTCGGCCACCGGCCTGGTCGGTGGCAACTGGCAGAAGGAAGTGGGCGTGCCCAACGCGCCGCCCACCTTCATGGGCCCGGCGGCGCCGCAGGCCGCCAGCGCGGTGGAAGCGCCGCAGGGCCCCAACGTCGACCTGAGCGACATCGACCCGCTGGCGCCGCGCTACAAGGAGTGGGACGAACGCGCGAAGAAGTTCCTGACCACCGAGACCGTGAAGGCGCAGACGCTGCCCTTCGGCGGCGACCGCCTGGGCCGCGACGTGCTCACCAAGGCCATCAAGGGCACCGAGGTCTCGGTCTTCGTCGGCGTGGCGGCGGCCATCGTGGCCACGCTCATCGGCACCGCGTTCGGCGCCTTCGGCGGCTTCTTCGGCGGCAAGATCGGCGACGCGCTGGAGTGGCTCTACAACGTCTTCGAAAGCATCCCGGGCATCTTGCTCATCTTCGCTTTTGCCGCCGTGCTGAAGGGCCGCGGCATCGAGAGCGTGGTCATCATCCTGGCCTTCACCGGCTGGACCGGCATGTACCGCCAGGTGCGCGCCGAGTTCATCAAGCACGCCAGCCGCGAATACGTGCGCAGTGCCGAGGCCATCGGCGCCAGCCGCATGAGCCGCATGTTCCGCCACATCCTGCCCAACGTCAGCCACGTGGTGCTGGTGCGCATGAGCCTGATGACGGTGGGTTTCATCAAAGCCGAGGTGATCTTGAGCTACCTGGGCCTGGGCGTGCGCGTCGACCAGGTGAGCTGGGGCTCGATGCTCGCCGAGGCGCAGGCCGAACTGATCCTGGGCCACTGGTGGCAGCTGGCCACGGCCACGCTGTTCATGGCGGTGTTCGTCACCGCTTTCTCGCTCATGGCCGATGCGCTGCGCGATGCGCTCGACCCCAAGCTCAGAGGCCTGGAGTAAGCCATGCTCTTGTCGATCCAGGATCTGAAGGTCGCCTTCCGCATGGGCAAGGGCGTGCGCGCCGAGGCCGTCGGGCGTGGCCATGAAAGCGTGAGCTTCGACGTGCCCGAAAACGGCACCGTGGCGCTGGTGGGCGAGTCGGGCTCGGGCAAGAGCGTCACCGCGATGAGCGTGCTGAACCTGCTGCCCGACAACGCGGAGCGTTCGGGCCGCGTGCTCTGGCAGGGCAAGGACCTGCTGCAGGCCAGCCTGCCCGAACTGCAGGCCATGCGCGGCAAGGAGATCGCCTGCGTCTTCCAGGACCCGATGAGTTCGCTGAACCCGGTTTTCAACGTCGGCAAGCAACTGTGCGAACCGCTGATGAGGCACCTGGGCCTTTCGAAAGCGCAGGCGCTGGCGCGCGCCGAGGAACTGCTCAACGAAGTGGGCATCCCCGAGCCGAAGCGGCGCCTGTCGAGCTACCCGCACGAAATGAGCGGTGGCCAGCAGCAGCGCGTGATGATCGCCATGGCCCTGGCCTGCGAGCCCAAGCTGCTGATCGCCGACGAGCCGACGACGGCGCTGGACGTCACCATCCAGCGCCAGATCATCGAACTGCTGGCCAGGCTGCAGACGCAGCACCGCATGAGCGTGCTCTTCATCAGCCATGACCTCGGCCTGGTGGGCGAGATCGCCGACAGCGTGGTCGTCATGCGCCACGGTGCCATCCGCGAGAAGGGCCTGGTCAAGGACATCTTCGAGCACCCGCGCGACGACTACACCAAGGCCCTGCTGGCCTGCCGCCCGAGCCTGGAAGGCAACCCGGGGCGGCTGCTCGTCATCGACGACCACATCGCCGGCCGCACCCACCACGGCGAGGCCGTGGCCAAGGACCCGAACGCGCCCGTGGTGCTGGAAGTGCGCGCGCTGGCCAAGAGCTTCTGGCTCAGGCAGGGCGTGTTCGGCAAGCGCGAATTCAAGGCCGTGCAGAACGTCAACTTCCAGCTCAAGAAGGGCCACACGCTGGGCGTGGTGGGCGAATCGGGCTCGGGCAAGACGACCATGGGCCTGACGCTGCTGCGCCTGCATGAGCCGACCGGCGGCGAAGTCATCTTCGACGGCCAGAACCTGCTCAAGCTGAACGACCGCGAACGGCAACTGATGCGCCGGCGCATCCAGATCGTGTTCCAGAACCCCTATGCCAGCCTGAACCCGCGCTTCACCATCGGCCAGACGCTGCTGGAGCCGATGGTCATCCACCACATCGGCACTGGCCTGGCCGACCGCGAGCAGCGTGCACGCGCGCTGCTGGAAAAGGTGGGCCTGGACGGCCGCGCCTTCGGCAAGTACCCGCACGAATTCAGCGGCGGCCAGCGCCAGCGCGTGGCCATTGCGCGCTGCCTGACGCTGAACCCCGAGGTGCTGGTGCTCGACGAAGCCGTGAGTGCACTCGACGTGAGCGTGCAGGCCCAGGTGCTGAACCTGCTGCGCGACCTGCAGGACGAGTTCGGCCTGAGCTACGTCTTCATCAGCCACGACCTGGCGGTGGTGCGCTTCATCAGCGACGAGGTGCTGGTGATGAAGGACGGCGTGGTGGTGGAACAGGCCAGCGCGGCGCAGATCCTGGCGGCGCCGAAAGAGGACTACACGAAGCGGCTGCTGGCGGCGGTGCCGCGGGGGTATCGCTTGGCCGGGACTTGAACAGTCCTGAGGACTGTTCATGCCAGGCCAAGGATCAGGGCCTCCGGCCCTGAGCGCGGGGGCCTGATCCTGTTCAGCTCACTGGCGTGATGGCGATGCGGCGGTTACCGGCACGGGCCCGCAGCTGGCCGCAGCCCGCGTCCACGTCCTGCCCCGCCGACTGGCGCAGCTTGGTCAGGATGCCGCGGCGGTGCAGGGTGCGCGCGATCTCGGCGGCGCGCTCCCAGCTCGGTCGCTTGAAGTCCAGGCCCTCGACGCGGTTGAAGGGGATCATGTTCATCAGCGCGTACTTGCCGGTGAGCAGGCGCACGATGCCTTCAATCTCGTCGGCACCGTCGTTCACGCCTTCGATCAGTGTCCACTGGTACTGGATGGGGTAGCCGGTGGCGCGCGCGTAGCGTTCGCCCGCGGCCACCAGGTCGGCAGGTTCGTAGCGCGGCGCGCGCGGCAGCAACGCGGCGCGCTTGTCGGCAAAGCTGCTGTGCAGCGACAGCGCCAGCGCCGGTTTCACGCGCCCTTGCGGCAGCCGTTCGAAGACACGCGGGTCACCCACGGTGGAAAAGACCAGGTTCTTGTGGCCGATGCCGCCGCCAGTGCCCAGCAGTTCGATGGCCTCGAGCACAGCGTCCAGGTTGTGTGCCGGCTCGCCCATGCCCATGAACACGACCTTTTTGACGGGACGCAGCGCGCGCGCCAGCACCACCTGAGCCACGATCTCGGCGCTGCCCAGCTGGCGCTGCAGGCCACCCTGGCCCGTCATGCAGAAGACGCAGCCGACGGCGCAGCCGACCTGGGTGCTGACGCACAGGCCGTCACGGGGCAGCAGCACGGCTTCGACCTGCAGATCGTCGTGCAGGTTGATCAGCAGGCGCGCTGAGCCGTCTTCGCCGGCGTGGGTGCTGTGCAGCTTCGTCAAGCCACTCAGTTCCGACGTGATGCTGTCCAGCTCGGAGCGCAGAGCCTGGGGCAGGAAGTGCTCATTGCGCTTGCGCCCGCCTTCCTGCGGCTGGGCCATGGACCAGCGGCGCAGCACGCGGTCTTCATGGATGGGTTGGGCGCCGAGGCTTCTGAGGCGCTGGCGAAGGTCTGAGAGGTGCACGTCAGTCCCGCGTGCCGGCATGGATGCGGCAAAGGCACGTCCGGGCCCGTTGCGGCGCGCCGGATTGTTCTGGTCGAACACCGCCGCTGCTCGTTGAGCGGCAGGCGGTGCCCGCTGTGGGCGCTGTGTGGGGCGGCGAGCAGCGCAGGCTTGGGGGCGGCGCGCTCAGCGCGCTTCGTAGACTGACTTGCCGCATCCTGTTTGAGCGGAGTGAGCGCAGCGAACGCAGCGAGTTATGCGGCACGCCCCCAAGCCGAGCAGCGCAGCGCAGTCGTAGCGAAGCGAAGACCGCCCCACCCAGCGCCCACAGCGGGCACCGCCTGCCGCGACGCGCGATCTCAACCACGCAGCACCCCGGCGTGATGGCGCAAGTGGTCTTCCACGAAGCTGGCAATGAAGAAGTACCCGTGGTCGTACCCGACGTGCCGTCGCAGCGTCAAAGGCTGGCCCGCGGCAAGACATGCCGCCTCGAACAAGTGCGGATGCAACTGCTCCGCCAGAAACTTGTCACCCTCACCCTGGTCGATCAGCAACGGCGGGCAACCCGCACCCGACTTCACCAGCTCCGTCGCGTCGTGCGAAGCCCAGGCCGCACGGTCCTCACCCAGATACCCCGTGAACGCCTTCACTCCCCACGGGCACATCATCGGCGCGGCAATCGGCGCGAAGGCCGACACGCTGTGGAACAGCCCCGGATGCCGCAAAGCCAGCGTCAAGGCCCCATGCCCGCCCATCGAATGCCCGAACACGCCCAAAGCGTCAGGCCGCAGCGGGAAGTGCTGCGCCAGCACCGCCGGCAGCTCGCCCGTGATCCAGCTCTCCATGCGCCAGTGGTGCGCCCACGGCGCCTGCGTCGCGTCCAGGTAGAAGCCGGCCGCGTTGCCGAAGTCCCAGGCCGCGTCGGCCCCTGCGATGCCGGTGTCGCGCGGGCTGGTGTCGGGTGTCACCAGCATCAGCCCCAGCTCGGCCGCCACGCGCTGCGCGCCGGCCTTGATGGCGAAGGTCTCCTCGTTGCAGGTCAGGCCGGCCAGGAAGAAGAGCGCCGGCACCGGGCCGTGCTTCGCCTGCGGCGGCCGGTAGACGCCGAAGCGCATGGGCAGGCCGATCACGGTGGATGCATGCCGATAAAAGCCCTGCACGCCGCCGAAGCACGCGTGTTCGGACAGCACTTCAAACGTCATCAGTACACCACCACGCTGCGAATGCTCTCGCCGCGTTCCATCAGCTCGAAGCCGTGGTTGATGTCGTCCAGCGCCAGTGTGTGCGTGATGAGCGGGTCGATGCTGATCTTGCCGTCCATGTACCAGTCGACGATCTTCGGTACATCGGTGCGGCCACGCGCGCCGCCGAAGGCACTGCCCATCCACACGCGGCCGGTCACCAGCTGGAAGGGCCGCGTGCTGATCTCCTGCCCCGCCGCCGCCACGCCGATGATCACGCTCTTGCCCCAGCCCTTGTGGCAGCACTCCAGCGCCTGCCGCATGGTGGTGGTGTTGCCGATGCACTCGAAGCTGTAGTCGGCGCCGCCGTCGGTGAGCTGCACGATGGCGTCGACCACCGAGCTTCCAAGTGCTTGCACGCTTTTCGGGTTGATGAAGTGCGTCATGCCGAACTGCCGCGCCATCGCTTCGCGCGCGGGG
>JANNFE010000081.1:0-1711 GCA_031379415.1 Betaproteobacteria bacterium
CAAGGAAATGGTCATGCCGGGCGACAACGTCAGCATCACGGTGAAGCTGATCAACCCCATCGCCATGGAAGAAGGCCTGCGTTTTGCCATCCGCGAAGGCGGCCGCACCGTCGGCGCCGGCGTCGTGGCCAAGATCATCGAATAAGGATCTGCCATGTCCGCCAAACAAAAGATCCGCATTCGCCTGAAGGCCTTCGACTACAAGCTGATCGACCAGTCAGCGCTGGAAATCGTCGACACCGCCAAGCGCACAGGCGCCATCGTCAAGGGCCCCGTGCCGCTGCCGACGCGCATGCAGCGTTTCGACATCCTGCGCTCGCCGCACGTCAACAAGACGAGCCGTGACCAATTCGAGATCCGCACGCACCAGCGCCTGATGGACATCGTCGACCCCACCGACAAGACCGTGGACGCGCTGATGAAGCTCGACCTGCCGGCTGGCGTGGACGTCGAGATCAAGCTGCAGTAATCCGACGATGGGGCAGTTGCGGCACTCGCCGCGACTGCTACAATCATTGGCTTTTCCGGGTTCGCCCAGGAATATCAATCACCCCGGCAAGTCCTTCGAGATTGGCCGGAGCGATTTTTTAAATCACCCCGGCCAATCGATGTCGGGATCGTGAACAAGGCGCTGAAATTCAGCGCTGGAGAAAACCATGAGCATGAGCGAACAGCTCGGCTTGCTGGGCCGCAAGGTGGGCATGACGCGCATCTTCACGGACGATGGCGACACCATCCCCGTGACCGTGCTCGACGTGTCCAACAACCGCGTCACGCAAGTCAAGACGGCTGCCACCGACGGCTACAACGCGCTGCAAGTCGCGTTCGGCGCCCGCAAGGCCAGCCGTGTCAACAAGCCCGAAGCCGGGCATCTGGCCAAGGCCGGTGTCGAGGCGGGTGAAGTCCTCAGGGAATTCCGCGTCACCGCGGAGATCCTCGGCCAATACAAGACGGGCGCCGTAGTGCCGGTGAGCATGTTTGCCGCCGGCCAGAAGGTCGACGTGCAGGGCACGTCCATCGGCAAGGGCTTCGCGGGCACCATCAAGCGCCACAACTTCAAGTCTCAGCGCGCGTCGCACGGCAACAGCCGTTCGCACAACGTGCCGGGCTCGATTTCCATGGCGCAGGATCCGGGCCGGGTGTTCCCGGGCAAGAAGATGACCGGCCACATGGGCGATGAGACTGTCAGCGTGCAGAACCTCGACATCGTGCGTGTCGACGAAGCGCGTTCGCTGCTGCTGGTGCGCGGTGCCGTGCCGGGTGCCAAGAATGGCCACGTGGTCGTGCGCCCCGCCATCAAGGCCCGCGTGCGCAAGGTGGTCGCTGCTGCCATTCCGGCCGCACCCGCCGCCGCGAAGAAGGGGGGCAAGTGATGCAACTCGAGCTCCTGAACGACCAAGGGCAGGCCACCAGCAAGGTGGACGCGCCCGACACCGTGTTCGCCCGCGACTACAACGAAGCGCTGGTGCACCAGATCGTGGTTGCCTTCCAGGCCAATGCGCGCCAGGGCACCCGTGCCCAGCTGGACCGCGGTGAGGTCAAGCACTCCACCAAGAAGCCTTTCCGCCAGAAGGGCACCGGCCGCGCACGCGCCGGCATGACCTCCAGCCCGCTGTGGCGTGGCGGTGGCCGCATCTTCCCGAACCGCCCTGACGAGAACTTCTCGCAGAAGGTGAACAAGAAGATGTACCGCGCCGGCATGGCGTCCATC
>JANNFE010000084.1:0-13541 GCA_031379415.1 Betaproteobacteria bacterium
GGCTGAGTCGCGCAACGATCTAGGGTTTCCGAAGGTATCGGAGGCATCTAGTTTTGGTACACAGTGCCGGCCTCAGAGACGTTCTCATCACTCGATCGTGGTCGGCGAGCTGCCAGCACCGACGGTGACCCGTTGTTCCCCGCGAGACTCAGGAGACATCCACCATGAACAAGATCCACGCCCGGCACCGGGTTCCGCATGCCCTGTTGCGCGCCACCCCGGTGGCCGCCGCCGCCGCTGCTGCGGTGCTGTGCAGCAGCTTGGCGCAGGCCCAGACCGCCGCGCCGGCAGCCGAGCCGGCCGTCAGCGCCACCATCACCGTCACCGGCATCCGGCGCGGCATTGAAAGCGCCATCAACGTCAAGAAGAACGCCGACAGCATCGTCGAGGCCATCTCGGCCGAGGACATCGGCAAGCTGCCCGACAACAGCATCGCCGAGTCCATCGCGCGCCTGCCGGGCCTGTCGGCGCAACGCGTGGCCGGCCGCGCCCAGGTGATCAGCGTGCGCGGCCTGTCACCCGACTTTGCTACCACGCTGCTCAACGGGCGCGAGCTGGTCAGCACTGGCGACAACCGCGGCGTCGAGTTTGACCAGTACCCGTCGGAACTGTTGAGCGGCGTGACGATTTACAAGACGCCCGACGCCGGGCTCGTCGGCCAGGGCCTTTCCGGCACGATCGACATGCAGACAGTGCGACCCTTGAACTTCTCCAGCCGGACGATCGCGGTGGGCGGTCGCTTCGAGCGCAATTCCCTGGGCGCGATCGCCGACGCGAAGGCGACCGGCAATCGCTTCACGGTGAGCTACATCGACCAGTTCGCCAACCGCACGGTGGGTGTGGTGCTCGGTTTCGCCCACCTCGAGACGCCGATCCTTGAGCATCAGACCGGCTTGTACGAACCCTGGGAAGCTGCCGGTGGTGGCCGCCCCGGCTTGGGTGCGAGCACCTTCCAGACGGGCGGAGTCAAGGCGCTCGCTCGAAGCGGCGTGACCAAGCGCGACGGATTCATGGGCGTCATCCAGTGGAAGCCGTCGAAGGACTGGAGCAGCACGCTCGACGTGTACTCATCCAAGTTCTCCAGCGAGAACACCCAGCACAACTTTGAGATCAACCTCGGCAACTACAACGGTGGCTTCTCCCCCGGCCTGAACTGGACGGGTACCACCGTCAACTCGAACAACACGCTGACCGCCGGCACGGCCAACAACGTCTACCCGCTGGTTCGCGGGCTGTACAACAAGCGCGACGACACCATCAACGCCGTCGGCTGGAACAACGTCTTCAAAGTGGCCGACGTGACGCTCAATGCCGACGTCAGCTATTCAAAGGCCAAGCGCGATGAAGTGCTGTTCGAGAACAACCTCCAGCTCGGTCGCGCGAAGAACACCAACGAAGACTTCGGCACTGGCACGCCGGTGCTGGACAATCTTCGCGTGAATTACGGGACGGGCGGCTTCTTCTCGCTGTCCGGCACGCAGAACTACAGCAGTGCCGCCGCTGTGACCCTGCAGAACTCGATTTACGGCGCCGGCTATGCCAAGGCGCCGAAGGTCGATGACGAACTGACCGGCTTCAAGCTGGTGGCAACGTTCCGCGCACCGGCGGCCACGCCGCTGTTCACCGATATCGACCTCGGCCTGAACTATGCCGACCGCGAAAAGAAGAAGCGCCAGCCCGAAGGTGCCCAGAACATGACGATCAAGGGCAGCCTGCAGGCCATCGCTGGCGACCTGCAACATGCCGCGGTCGATCTGGGCTTCGCCGGCGCCGGCATCATTCCAGCCTGGGACGTTGCCGGGGCCAGCGCGCGCTACACCACCTACGCGCTGAGCGAGACCGAGAGCTTTTTGATCGCCAAGGCATGGCAGGTGAAGGAGAAGATCACCACGGCCTTCGTCAAAGCCAACATCGACACCGACCTCGGCGGAATGAGTCTCCGCGGCAACGTCGGGCTCCAGTTCCAGAGGGTTGACCAGTCCTCGCAGGCGAACTACTTCGACGGCACGGCGGCGGCCGGCAACCAAGTCAAACCTGTCGATGACGGCAAGACTTACACCGACGTGTTGCCGAGCCTGAACCTCGCATTGGCGCTGGGCGGCGACCAGACGCTGCGCTTCGGTGCGGCCCGCCAGGTGGCGCGGCCACGTGTGGACCAGCTGCGCGCAGCGATCGACTTCGGCATCGACAGCGCCACCGGCAAACCTGGCGCCAGCGGCGGTAACGCGAAGCTCGACCCCTGGCGCGCCGATGCGTTCGACATCTCGTACGAGAAGTACTTCGGCACGCGCGCCTACCTGTCTGCGGCAGCGTTCTACAAGAATCTGAAGTCCTACATCTACACCCAGGCCAATCCCTATGACTTCTCCAGGTTCGTAGCCGGCTACGTGCCGACCGGCGGCAACCCGGCTGCGCTGACAACCGGCACGCTGACGGCCCCGTACAACGGCAGCGGCGGCAAGCTGTCAGGTCTGGAATTCACCGTTTCGCTGCCGCTGAACCAGCTGATGCCGGCACTCTCGGGCTTCGGCGTCATCGCGAGCACCAGCATCACCAACAGCAACATCAAGATCGACCTGAGCAAGGACAACGAGGGCAACCTCGGCAGTCTCGGGACCGTCAACATCGGGCTGCCGGGCCTATCGAAGAACGTTACCAATGTGACGGTCTACTACGAGAATGGCGGCTTCGAAGCCCGCATCAGCCAGCGCCGTCGTTCCGACTTCATTGGCGAGATCGGCGACTTCGCGGCCAGTCGCAAGCTGCGCTATGTCGTCGGCGAAAACATCACCGACATGCAGGTTGGCTACAACTTCAACGAAGGGCAGTTCAAGGGCCTCGGGCTCCTGCTGCAGGTCAACAACATCAGCGACAGCGCCAACAAGACCTACAGCGGAACCAAGGACCGGCCACTCGAGTACATCAAGTGGGGCCGCTCGATGCTGGTGGGCGCGAACTACAAGTTCTGACTCCCGCCGCGTTCTGCAGGGCCCGGGCCGCCGTCGCTGCCCGGGCCCTGCTTCATTCCGCCTTGATGCCGGCGCGCTGGATCAGCGCCTTCCAGTTCTCGTGTTCGTCGCGCACGGTCTTGGCAAACTGCTCCGGCGTGCCGCCGGCGGGCTCGGCGCCGACCCGTTCCAGCCGTTCCAGGAAGTCGGGCGCCTGCAGCATGGTGTTGAACTCGCGGTTCAGGCGCTGCACCACTTCCGGCGGCGTGCCGGCCGGCGCGAACATGCCGAACCAGTTGCTGAAGGCCATGCCGGGCACGCCCACCTCGGCAAAGGTGGGCACGTTGGGCAGGGCCACCGAGCGCCGGGCGCCGGTCACCGCCAGCGGGCGCACCCGGCCGTCGCGGATGTGCGGCTGCGCCGAGACCACGCTGTCCATCAGGAAGGTGATCTGCCCGGCCACCAGGTCGGTGATCACGAGGCCGGTGCCGCGGTAAGGGATGTGCACCACGAACAGCCCGCCGGCACGCCACTTGAACATCTCAGCCGACAGGTGCGGGTAGGTGCCGATGCCGCTGGAGCCGAAGTTGTACTTGCCCGGGTTCTTCTTCAGCAGCGCGATCAGCTCCGGCGCCGTCTGCGCCGGAAAGCCCTGGCCCACCACCAGCACGCTGGGCGCGTTGGCGACGTGGCCCAGCGGCGCGAAGTCCTTGAAGGCGTCGTAGGGGATCTTCGGGTTGAGCGCCGGGCCGATCGAATGCGTGGAACTGGTGGCCATCAGCAGCGTGTAGCCGTCGGGTGCGGCCTTGGCCACCATGTCGGCGCCGATGCTGCCGCCGGCGCCCGGCTTGTTGTCCACCACCACCTGCTGGCCGAGCGCAGCGCCGAGCTTTTGCGCCACGGTGCGGCCGATGATGTCGGTGGCGCCGCCGGCCGGGAAGGGGATCACCAGGCGGATGGGTTTGCCCGCAGGCCAGGCCTGCGCGAGCGCCGCCAAGGGCAGGGTGAGCGTGGTGCACGCGGCCAGGGCCAGACAGGCCAGTCTTCGCTTCATGGTGTAGGCAGGCTGCAGGCCCGCAGAAAGGACAACGGCGTCGAGGATAGCAACGCCAGCTCAGGCCCGCGCCAGCCGGCGGCGCGAGGCCCGCGCATGCGGCACCCAGGCCAGCGTGGCCCAGCGCCGCCACATCAGCAGGCCGCGCAGCCACTCGTCGGCTGCGTAGGCGATCCACACCCCTGGCAAGCCCAGGCCGAGCCCGGCCTCGCTGCCCAGCAGCCAGCTGCCGCCGGCCAGCACGATGAGCATGCTGGCGGCGCCTGCCACCACGGGGTAGCGCGCATCACCCGCGGCGCGCAAGGCGTTGATGACCACCAGGTTGAAGGTGCGCCCGGGCTCCAGCAGCACCGTCCACCACAGCAGCACGGTGGCGGCCTGCACGATGGCCGCGTCGTGCGTGAACAGGCGCAGCGTCCACGGCCCGCTCAGCGCCGCCAGCGCGGCCACCGCCACGCTGACCGCCAGGCCGCGTGCCAGCGCGCGCCGCACCAGGCGGTGTGCCTCGTGCAGCCGGCCGGCGCCGATGAGGTGGCCGACCACGATCTCGGCCGACAAGCCGGTGGCCAGGCCGAACAGAAGCACCAGGTGGATGATCTGCATCGCGTAGGCATGCGTGGCCAGCGCCGCCGCGCCCAGGCTGCCGGCCACCGCCACGCTGACCATGAAGCCCAGCCGGTAGGCGATGTTCTCGGCCGCGCCGGGCAGGCCGATGTGCGCCACCGCCGCCAGCTCGGCGCGGCGCAGCCGCCACCAGTCGTCGCGCAGCGGCACCAGCGCCAGGCGCCTGCGCCACAGCGCCAGGTGCAGCGCCAGCGCAAGCAAGCGCGCCGCCACCATGGCCAGCGCGAAGCCGGGCAGTCCGAGGCCCGCCCAGCCAAAAGCGCCGCTCATCAGCGGCACCGCCAGCGCCAGGTGCACGGCGTGCATCAGCACCATCACCATCAGCGTGTCGCGGACGCGCAGGTGCGCGCGCATGACGGCCGCCATGCTGGCGTTCCAGGCGTCCAGCAGCATGGCCGGCGCCAGCGCCTGCAGCAGCGGCGCGGCCAGCGGCAGCACCTCGGCCGGCGCGTTCATCAAGCGCAGCAGCGGCGCGCTGCCGGCCAGCGCCAGCAGCGCGGTGAAGGCGCCGATCCAGGTGCTGGCCGCCAGCACGGCACGCGCCACGGCGTCGGCGGCGTCGCGGCGCCCGCCACCCAGGTTCTGCGTGATGACCACGCCGACACCGGCGCCAACGATGCGAAACAGGATGAACAGCGTCGCCATCACGTGGTTGGCCAGCGCGAACGCAGCGCCCGAGGTGTCGGACAGCCGCGCCGCCAGCAGGGTGCCGGCCACGCCGACGGCGATGCCCAGCAGCAGCTCCAGGAACAGCGGCCAGGCCAGCGTGAACAGGCGGGGGCGCGGGGCGTTCGTCATGCGGGTGTAGGGTAACGCCCGCGGTGTTGGCCGCTACGATCCCACGCGCTGCGGCGCACTCCGCGATCTCCCCCCTTTGCCGCCACGGAACCCGACGATGACCCTGACGACGCGCACCCTGCTCCTGACGGCCACGCCGGCCAGCCTGCAGGCCATCGCCCCCCACGCCCAGGTGGCCGATTGCCGCAATGAAGCCACCCTCGAATGGCTGCCCGCTGGCGTGGCCTTCAGGTACTGAGCCGTCATGCCGCTGTCGCGCCGCACGCTGCTGTCGAGCCTGCCCGCCGTGGCCACGCTGGTCCTGCCAGCCGCGCGCGGCCAGGTGCCCATACCCGCACCCCGGCCCGCGCCCATCCCCGAGCTGTCGGCCGAGCAAGCGCTGCGTGACCTGCGCCTGCTCAAGCGCGCCTTCATCGACCTGCACGCGGGTCTGTACCGCTACGCCACGCCGGCACTGATCGACACCGAGTTCGCCGCCGCCGAGGCCGCGGTGGTGCAGGGCAGCACGCGCGCCGAGATGTTCCTGCTGGCCTCGCGCCTGGCCGCGGCGGTGCGCTGCGGCCACACCTGGGCCAGCCGCTACAACCAGAGCAGGCTGATCGAAGAGACCCTGTTCGCCCGCGCCGACAAGCTGCCGCTCACGCTGCGCTGGGTGCAAGGCCGCGCGCTGGTGACGGGCAGCGCGGCGGCGGGCGTGAAGGCGGGCGACGAACTGCTGGCCATCGACGGCCGTACGGTGGGCGACATCGCGCAGGCCTTGCTGCCGTTGCTGCGCGCCGACGGCACGCACGCTGGCGCGCTGGCCAAGCGCTGGTCGCAGCTGGACAGCGGCCCCCATGGCGGCGCCATGGACCGCCTGTTCCCGCTGCGCTTTGCGCCGCAGGGCGGGCGCTACCGGCTGCAGCTGCGCGACCGGGCTGCCGCCGCGCCGCGCGAGGTGGACGTGGTCACCACCGGCCTGACCGAGCGCGACAAGATCCTGCCTGCCGAGAGTACGCAGTGGACCTTGCGCATCGAGGACGACCTGGCCATCCTGACGCTGCCCACCTTCGCCTTCTGGCGCAGCGACTTCAAGCCCGAGGCCTACTTGGCGGCCAGCTTCGCCGCCATCCGGAAGGTGCCGTTCCTGATCATCGATCAGCGCCGCAACGAAGGTGGTGACGACGCCATCGGCCGCCTGCTGCTGGCGCAGCTGCTGCGCGCGGCGGCCGAGTTCCCGGGCGACCGCCTGCAGAGCGCCTACGAGCGCGTGCCCTACGCGCTGGCGCGCTACCTCGACACCTGGGACTTTGGCTTCTTCGACCGCACCGGCCAGGTCGTCCGCGGCCCTGGCCGCAACTGGCTGCTGCCCGACCGCCCCGGCGCACGCGTCGACCCGGTGGCCGCGCCCTACGGCGGCAAGGTGCTGGTGCTGGTGGGGCCGCAGAACAGCTCGGCCGGCTTCCTGCTGGCGCGCGCGCTGAAGAGCACCGGCGCGGCCACGCTGCTGGGCCAGGCCACGGGCGGCAACCTGCGTGGGCTCAACGGCGGGCAGCTGGCCTGGATCACGCTGCCGGCCTCGGGCGTGGGCGTGGACATCCCGCTGCTGGCCAGCTTCCACCCCGGCGAGATGCCCGATGCCGGCGTCGAGCCCGACATCGCCGTCGCGCCGCGCTGGGACGATGCGGTGGCCGGCGTCGACACCGAGATGCGCGCGGCGCGCGAGCTCGTGGCGAAGTGGCGCCAGGTGGGCGGTTAGCCGCCTGCGCTGCGATACGATGACCGCATGAGCCATATCCACTTCATCGGCGGCGAGAAGGGCGGGGTCGGCAAGTCCCTGCTGGCGCGCGTGCTGGCGCAGCACTTCATCGACCGCGAACAGCCCTTCGTCGGCTTCGACACCGACCGCTCGCACGGTGCCTTGCTGCGCTACTACGGCGACTTCGCCGCGCCCTTGCCGCTGGACGGCCATGACAGCCTGGACCCCGTGATCGAAGCCGCCGTGGCCACGCCCGGCCGCCGCGTGCTGGTGGACCTGGCGGCGCAGACGCAGGGCCTACTGGTGCGCTGGCTCGACGAGGTGGACGTGGCACAGATGGCGCCCGAGCTCGGCCTGAAGCTGAACTACTGGCACGTCATGGACACCGGCCGCGATTCGGTAGAACTGCTGGCGCGCTGGCTCGACGGGCCGGGCAAGCGCCTGCCGCCCATCGTGGTGCTGAACGAAGTGCGCGGCGATGGCTTCGACCAGCTCGAAGCCTCGGGCCTGATGGCGCGTGTCCACGCCATGGGTGGGCGCAGCGTGCGCCTGCGCAAGCTGCCCGACTCGCTGCTGCAGAAGATCGACGGCGCCGGCCAGAGCTTCTGGGCCGCCATGCAGCCGGCCGGCGTGCTGGGCCTGCTCGACCGCCAGCGCGTGCGGCTGTGGCTGCAGCGTACGTCGTCGGAGCTGGCGACGCTGGACATCTGAAGCCGCGCCTGCGGTTCTAGGGCTAGGCGGGCCAAGGGGCGGACGCCCATCATCGGCGCCCCACCCGAGGAGACCGCGATGCCCACCACCAAGACCGCCGCCAAGGCGCTGTCGCTGCACATCGGCCTGAACAGCGTCAACCCCGCTCACTATGAAGGCTGGGACGGCCCGCTGGCGGCCTGCGAGTTCGACGCCAAGGACATGGCCGCCATCGCGCGCGGCAAGGGCATGAAGCCCACCATCTTGCTCACGAAGAAGGCCACACGGGCCGGTGTGCTGGCCGGCTTGCGCCTGGCGGTGAAGTCCTTGAAGGCGGGCGACTTCTTCTTCCTGACTTTCAGCGGCCATGGCGGCCAGGTGCCCGACACCAACCGCGACGAGCCCGACCGCAAGGACGAGACCTGGTGCCTGTTCGACGGCCAGCTCATCGACGACGAGCTCTACTTCGAACTCAGCCGCTTTGCGGCCGGCGTGCGCGTGCTGGTGCTCAGCGACAGCTGCCACAGCGGCAGCGTCACGCGTGACCGCAACCCACCGCCGCCGCCGCCCGGCCAGCGCCCGAAGATCATGCCGCCGGCCGTGGCCAACCGCGTCTACGCCGCCCACCAGACCTTCTACGACAAGCTGCAGCAGGACGTGGCCGCGGCGAGCAAGGCCAAGGCCGTGGTCGACCCCGACGCCGCGCTGGCCCAGGTGGCCCTGGCCAGCGGGGCGGTGCAGGCGGCCACGCTGGTGGGCGCATTCAAGCCCGCCGTGTTGCTCATCTCGGGCTGCCAGGACAACCAGACCAGCATGGACGGCGACCACAACGGCGCCTTCACCGAAAGCCTGCTCACGGTGTGGCAGCACGGCAAGTTCAAGGGCGACTACCGCGCCTTTCACGCCCGCATCCGCGCCGGCCTGCCGGCTTCGCAGTCGCCCAACCTCTTCGTGCTGGGGCCGGCCGCGAAGTTCGTGACGCAGGCGCCGTTCACGGTGTAGCCGCGCCGGCCCGGCCGCCGCGTCGCCAGCGGCCGTCCCTCCTCCAGTGGACTGCGCTGTGGCCCCTGCCACACGCCGATGTATTGAAGTCCACGGTCGTCACGGCCAGACAGCGCGGCAGCGCGCCTGAGCCAGCTGCTGTTCCCGGGTGACATCGGCGCCTGGCTGGACCCACACGACGCGGGTGGACCTGGCCTCATTGAAGGCGTGATCCTGGCGGCTGACCCGCAGCAGGCTACCGACCACGAGGTACAGAAGAACGCGCTGCACGCCGCCTTCCACGCCATCAGCGGTGAGCAGCTAGTGAGGCTGGCGCGCCGCCCTGGCGGCATCGGGACCGCCAGCGCTAGGTGCGTGTGCGTGTGCGTCTGCTGGTGCCGGCGCTGCGGCGCCTGCTCGGCGGCTTCAGCCGCCAGCCACCGCTGAGCGCCGCCGAGGCGGCCGCTGACGAGCAGCCCCGGGTCCGAGTCCGAGCCCGAGCTGCGCCTGCGCCCGCCGCTGTGACGGCCTTCTTCAGGGCGTGACCAGCGCGCGACCGTAAAGCGGCGGCACGTCGAAGCTGAGCCGGCCTTCGGCAGGCGTGAAGCTGGCATCGCGGTTCAACACGTCGCGCAGCGCGGCGGCGGGCATACCCGGTGGCAGCGCCACGCTCACCCGGCGTGCCGTGTCCGCGTTGTTGGTGGCCGTGATGGCCCAGGTGCTGCCCAGCCGCCGCGCCAGCACCACCACGTGGGCATCGACATGCAGCGGCGCCGCGATGCTGCCGCGGCGCAGCACGGCATGCCGGTGGCGCAGCCCGATGAGCTTCTTGAACTCGGCGCGCAACGCCAGGTCGGGCTGGCCGCCGAGGTCGGGCCAGGGATAGGTGGCACGGTTGTCCGGGTCGTCGCCGCCGGTCACGCCGACCTCGTCACCGTAGTACACGCTGGGCGCACCGGGGAAGATCATCTGGAACAGCACGGCCAGCTTCAGGCGCCGCTTGGCCAGTGCGATGGTGGCTGCATCCGCGGTGGCGCCGTCCTTGTCATGACGCCAGCCGAAGTGGTGCAGCGCCCTGGCCTGGTCATGCGACGACAACAGGTTCATCAGCGCGTAGAAGGCCTGGGGCGGGTAGGCCTCGCGCATGAGTTCGATGTTCGGGTACAGCGTATCGGCCCTGCCGCCTGCCGCGTAGTCGAGCACGACGTTGCGGAAGATGTAGTTCATGGTGCTGTCGAACATGTCGCCCAGCAGGTACTTGCTGGCGTCGAACCAGGTCTCGGCGATGGTCAGCGCATCGGGCTTGTGCTGCTTGATGGCGGTGCGCCACTCGCGCCAGAAGTCATCAGGCACCCAGGGCGCCACGTCCATGCGCCAGCCGCTGGCGCCGCGGTCGAGCCAGAGCTTCATCACCGCGCCTGGGTCACGGTAGAAGAAGTCGCGCAGCGCGGGGCTGTTCTTGTTCAGCTCGGGCAGATCGGTCACGCCGACCCAGCCTTTGAACTGCCTGTCGGCGTCGGTCTGCGTGGCGTCGAAGCTGTACCAGCCGGCGTAGGGCGAGGCCGGGTTGATGCGGCCGTTCTGGAAGGCGCCTTGCGTGCCGAAGTTGCCGTAGCGGTTGAAGTAGACCGAGTCGGCGCCGGTGTGGTTGAGGCTCGTGTCGGGGATGACACGCATGCCGCGTTTCGCTGCTTCGCGCGTCAGGCGTGTGAAGTCGGCATTCGTGCCGAAGGCCGGGTCGATGTTGCGGTAGTCGGCGGTGTCGTACTTGTGGTTGCTGGCGGCACGGAAGATCGGCGTCATGTAGATCGTGTTGGCGCCCAGGTCCTTGATGTGATCGAGCTTGTCGATCAGGCCGGCCAGGTCGCCGCCGTAAAAGTCGTTGTTGTGGTGCGCGTCGCTGCCGTCGCTCTTTCCGTCGATGACGCCGGGGCGGTAGGGGCGCTGGTTCCAGTCGCTGTGGAACTCCACCGTGTGCTGGTGGTAGCGGTCGCGGCCGGGGCGCGGGTCGTTGTGCTTGTCGCCGTTGCGGAAGCGGTCCGGGAAGACGACGTAGTAGACGATGTCGGGCGCCCAGGCCGGCACCTTGAAGCTGGGCGAATACACCGTCTGGCGGAAGCGGCGCAGGCTGCGTGTGCTGGCCGGCAGGTCGGCCACCGCCGCGACGCCGCCCGAGCCTTTCTCGCGTGTCCAGAACACGGCGTCGGTGTTGTTCTGCAGCGCGTAGCGCTTGCCGGCGATCTGCGCTTCGAACCACATGCCATGGACAGCCACGTCGGCGTAGCGGTGCTGCGCGGTCCAGCGCGCGCCGTCGCGGAGCATCGGCACGCGCGCGACTTCGGTGTAGTCCAGCACCTCCTGGTTGCCTTCCAGGCGGCGCTTCTCCACCACCAGCGTGAGTGCATCGACGCCGGGTGCCGCGTCCACCGCGTAGCTCACCGTCGTGCCGGTCGGTACCGCGCCGAAGGGCCGCTTGTGGGCGAGTGCGCGCGAGTCGAAGCGCAGGCTCAGCGCCACAGGGTCGCTCACGCTCAGTGCCACCGGGTCGGCAAAGGTCCTGGGGCCGACGGTCAACACCGGCTTGCCGGCATCGAAGGCCAGGCGCAGCGTGTGTTCGCCGTCGAAGGTCTGCACGAAGTTGCCGGCGCTGACGCCGAAGCTGGTGGCGTCTTTCCAGGCCGCGTCGGCGACCTTGAACTCCTGGCGGCCACTGGCCTTGATGTTCAGGTAGTAGGCGTCACAGCTGTACCGGAAGGCAAACTCGTCCAGCGCCGCCCAGTTGTTGAGCGTGCCGCGCAGATAGAGCACGGTGTCGCCCAGCGGCGCAGGGGCCGGGCAGGCTTCGACTCGCAGTGCGGGCTGCCCGCCGTTCAGCTTGAAGCTGAAGCGCTGCACGCCGTCGAAGCGCCGCCGCAGTTCGCTGCCGCGCAACTTGAGTGTGTTGTCGGAGCCTTGGCCGAAGTCGGCGTCGGCGCTCCAGCCTTCATCGGCGATCTTGAAGACATGCTCGCCATTCAGCTTCGTCACCAGTTCCCAGCGGTCGCAGGCCCAGGTGAACTTCTGCGTCTCCACCGCGTTCCAGCTGTTGAAGCTGCCCCGCAGGTAGAGCGTGCGGCCAGCCAGCGGGTCGGGCGTGCAGGTGGGCTGGGCCTGCGCCGCGGTGGCGCATAGGCCGAGCGCCAATGACGACAACCAGCGCACTTCAGCCTTTGACGCCACCGGCGGTCAGCCCCGAGACGATCCAGCGCTGCGCCAGCAGGAAGACCAGCGTGATGGGCAGGCCGCTCAGCACCGCCGCAGCGGCGAAGTCGCCCCACAGGTACTTCTGCTCATAGAGATAGAACTTGCTGCCCACGGCCAGCGTGAGGTTCGGTTCCTCGCGCAGCAGCACGCTGGCCACCGGGTATTCGATGATGGTGCCGATGAAGGCCAGCACGAAGACCACCATCAGGATGGGCACCGCCATCGGCAGCAGCACGTAGCGGAAGGCCTGCCAGTGCGTGGCGCCATCCACCTTGGCGTTCTCTTCGATTTCGGCCGGGATGGTCTCGAAGTAGCCCTTGATGGTCCAGATGTGCATGGCCACGCCGCCCATGTAGGCCACGATGAGGCCGGCATGTGTTTCGATGCCCAGCCAGGGCACTTTCGTGCCGATGCCTTCGAAGATGGCGTAGATGGCCACCAGTGCCACCGCCACCGGGAACATCTGCAGCAGCAACATGCTGTTCAGGATGAGCTGCTTGCGCTGGAAGGGCAAACGCGCGAATGCATAGGCCGCGGTGGTGCTGATGGCCACGATGAGCAGCGCCGAGAGGGTGGCGATCTTGATGCTGTTCCACAGCCACAGCAGCACCGGGAAGGGCGGCGTGACCACGGTGCCGTCGGCCTGCGTAACGTTCATGCCCAGGGCCAGCTGCCAGTGCTCGAAGCTGATGGTGCTGGGGATCAGCGAGCCGGTGGCGAAGTTGCCGGGCCGCAGGCTGATGCTCACCACCGCCAGCAGCGGGAACAGCGTCAGCGCCAGCAGCACCCACAGCCCCGCATGGGCTGCGAAGACGCGCCAGCGCTGGCTCTTGCCGGTGACGATGGCCATGGCTAGGGCTTCCTTTGTGCCTGCTGCGTGATCTTCAGCTGCAGCAGCGCCATGATGGCCACCATCACGAAGATCAGCGTGCTGATGGCCGCGGCCAGGCCGAAGTTCTGGCCGCTGTCGGTGAAGGCGATGCGGTAGGTGTAGCTCACCAGGATGTCGGTGGTGCCGGCCGGCAACTTCGTGTTCAGGTAGTCGGGCCGGCCGTCGGTGAGCAGGCTGATGAGCACGAAGTTGTTGAAGTTGAAGGCGAAGGCGCTGATGAGCAGCGGCGTCAGCGGCTTGGCGATGAGCGGCGCGGTGATCTTGAAGAAGTTGGTCAGCGGCTTGGCGCCTGCAATGGCGCTGGCTTCGTACAGGTCGCTCGGAATGGCTTTGATGAGGCCCGAGCACAAGATCATGATGTACGGATAACCCAGCCAGGTGTTGACGATGAGGATCATCGTCTTGGCGAGCGTCGGGTCGGCGAACCACGCCGGGCGTATGCCCAGCACGGCGTCGAGGATGGCGTTGATCTCGCCGAAGTTCTGGTTGAACAAGCCCTTGAACACCAGGATGCTGATGAAGCCCGGCACCGCATACGGCAGGAAGAGCAGCGTGCGGTAGAGCGTGCGGTAC
>JANNFE010000091.1:0-46472 GCA_031379415.1 Betaproteobacteria bacterium
GATGACGAGGTTGTTGTCGGGGTCGCGTGGATCATCCGGCCCCGTCACCGGCGTGCGGGCCAGCACCGCCTGTTGAATCAGCGTCACGTCCACACGGTCGATGCGCGCGTTGTTGTCAACGTCGCACTTCAGGGCCCAGGCAGACGCTGCGCTCACTGCCAGAGAGACAGCGAGCACGGCCCGCGTGAAGTAGGTGCTGACGCTGCGCATCTCTCGCTCCTCGTGGCGGGCTCGGGCCCGCCCCTCGTTTTTTTGTGTCTTGTCGTCAGCCTGGCGGCTGGGCGCCGGCTCGTGGCGTGGCCGGACCGGGTTCAGCCAGGGGGCAAGGCCAGCCTGCGCCTCGTGACCGCACCGGCAAGACAGGCGGCCAACACCAGGCCCAGCGTGCCCGGGACGGGCACCGTGAGGTTTTCAAGCACCGTGACGCTGCCGTCGGCCCGCGTGAAGAGCACCTCCGCCCCCGTGACATCGGACAGCGTGCCCCGCGTGAAGCTGAGCCCGCTGGTGCCGAAGCCGATGGTTCTGAAGTTCAGCGTGAAAAGGGTCAGAGAGGGGGTCGGATCGGTCGACGCCCTCAGCAACTGGTCCTGCTGCAGCAGCAGATCGGCGGAGTCGGAGAACGAGATGTCCGAGATGTCGAGCGTATCGGCGCCTTCGGTCCACCCCAGGAAGGACACGCCCAGCACACCCCCATCCAACACCGAATCCAGCGCGAGGATGCCGCCGTCGAAGCCGAGCGTGAAGTCGAACGAGCCCAAGCCGCCCGGCATCACATCAGCCGCGGTGACCTTCACCTGGACGATCGCGCCCTGCAACACCGTCTGCGAGGTCGGCGCCAGGCTCACGGAGTAAGCCTGGGCGGCATGAACCCCCAGCGCCAGGGTTGCCACGACGAATGCGCGGCCGGCGCGCTGAGCGAGGTTGTAAGCGGTGCGCATCGGGTTCTCCCCCCCGAAACCTGGCCTGACGCCGCGAACGAGCAGCGCCTGATGCCATCTCAGGAAAGCCGATTATTTCCCGGCGCGGGCACGCAGAACATGACGGAACGTATCAACGGACACCCGCATTCCAGGGATTGCTTACGCTGGTGCTAAGGCGCATGGGCTGACGGCTATCGTGTGCGTGTCGAGTGCCCGGAATCAGTTGTCGGTGAAGTCGAAGCCGATCTGGAAAGCCACCCAGGTCTGCCCGTTGAGCTTGTAGCTGACAGCCTTGTCGCTGCTCACGCGGTCCTGCCCGACGAATAGCCCGATCTTGAACGGCTTGATGCCGGGCGCCTTGCTGATGTCGTACATCCAGCCGAGCGCGAACGAGAACGCCATGAGGTCGGGCGTGCCGGTGACGGTGCCGCTGGCGTCCTTGACATCGCCCTTGACCGCGCCGATGGTCGCCGCCGCCGCGAAGGTGATGGCCGAGCCAGCCGCGCCCGAGCGGCGGCCGACGTACGGGCCCAGCGACACGCCCGAGCCGAAGCTGCGGTCCTTGGCGTAGTACTTGAAAGGCAGCGCCAGCACACCGTAAGTCCAGCCCAGGCGTTCGGCGCCGCTGGCGTTCAGCTCGCTGGCGCGCAGCGCCTTGAGCTCGGGCCCTTGCGTCGAGCAGAAGTAGGACATCGGCCAAGGCCCGGCACGTTCGGCCTTGGCCACGGCCAGCAGCTTGTCGTCGCCATCATCGCGCTGAGACAGCACCACGAACTTCTCGCCGGTGTCGAAACCCAGCGGGTTGGGCCGCGGCGTGGCCACCAGCGTGAAACAGTCACCGACGTAATTGCCCGCCGCGCTGCGCGGCGTGTCGTCCTTGGCCACGCACTGCTTGAGCGCGGCATCGAAAGCCGAGGCCACCGCGCCACCTGCACACACCGGCAGCGGCACCTGCTCGGCCACCACGAAGCACTTGGCCGGCGTGCCGACGAAGGCCAGGCCGCGGCCCTTGCAGGCCTCGGCGCCGAGCTTGGCGACGGCTTCCGCATCGGCCGCGCAGGCACCGGCCTTGGCTTCGAACGGCGCCGCACACGACAGGGTGGCATCGGTCACCACCTTCTTGACCGCCTGGGCCTGCGCCGTGAACGCCGCCAGGGCCAGCAGGCCCGCCAGCAACAGTGAGACATCGGTCTTGCGAACTTTCATGTGGGCTCCGCTTGGGCCGGCTGCGGCCCTGGCGCGCATTGTTCGGGCGCACCGCGGTGCGCACAAGGTCCGCCGTCCTCAATGCATGTGACAGGCGCGACGCCCGGTTTCAGCGCCCCAGCCGCGGCCGTGGCCCGAATTCCGGCCGCGCCACGCCCACGCGGTCGATGTCGCGCAGCGCCTGGGCCAGGGCTGCGGCAAGCTGGCGGTCGCGCTCCGGGGCGTTGAAGGCGTCGTCCTGCGGCGCATTGGCCACTTCCAGCTGCGGCGCGGTGCCGTGGTTTTCCACACCCCAGCCGACGTCCTTGAACCAGAAGCTGTACTCGGGCTGCGTGGTCTCGGTGCCGTCGGCCAGCTTGTGGCGCGGCCAGATGCCGATGACGCCGCCCCAGGTGCGCTGGCCCACCAGCGTGCCCAGGCCCATGAGCTTGAAGCCGTGGCTGAAGATGTCGCCGTCGCTGCCGGCGTGTTCGTTGGTCAGCGCCACCACCGGGCCGGCAGGCGCCTCGTCGGGGTAGGTGGCGGGCTGGCCCCAGCGCTGCACGTTCCAGGCAATGCGGCGCCGCGCCACCTTCTCCAGCAGCAGCTGCGAGACATGGCCGCCGCGGTTGTAGCGCACGTCGACGATGAGCGCGTCGTGGTCGCATTCGCTGGCGAAGTAGCGGTGGAACTCGGCGAAGCCAGCGCTCATCATGTCGGGCAGGTGGAAGTAGCCGACGCGGCCGGCGCTGGCTTCATGCACCCAGGCGCGGTGGCGCTCGACCCATTCGCGGTTGCGCGCCGGCGTCTCGTCGGCCAGCGCGGTGATCAGCACCTCGCGGCGCGCGCCGCCCGGCGTGGCCAGCGTCAGCGCCACCTTGCTGCCGGCCTGGTGCACCAGCAAGGCCTGCGGCGGCTGCCCCGCGCCCACCGGCTGGCCGCCCACGACGGCGATGCGTTCGCCCGGCTGCGCCAGCACGCCCACGGCGTTCAGCGGCGAGTCGGCGCTGGCGTCCCAGGCGTCGCCCTGCACGGTGCGCACGATCTCCCAGGCGCCATCAACACAGCGCAGCTGCGCCGCCAGGTGGCCCAGGGCGACGGCGGGCGGCTTGCGGTGGTCGCCGCCCATCTCGTAGGCATGCGAGGTGCCGAGCTCGCCCTGCAGTTCCCAGATCAGGTCGGACAGCTCGCCGCGCGTGGCCACGCGCGGCAGCAGCGGCGCGTAGCGGCGCAGCATGGCCGCCCAGTCGACGCCAGACATGTCTTCGGTCCAGAAGTGGTCGCGCTGCAGGCGCCACACCTCATGCAGCAGCTGCGCCCATTCGTGCGCGGGCTCCACGGCCACACGCAGGCGCGCCAGGTCGATGTGGCCGCTGCGGCGCGAGGGTGCGCTGTCGGCCGGCGCCGGCTTGTCGTCGGGCGGGCGCGTGGCGTCGATGGCGCGCAGCGCCTTGCCATGGCGCAGCACCAGCGTGCCGTGGTCGGCGGCGAGCACGAAGCCGTCGGCCTGCGGCGCCAGGGTCTTGACCTCGCCAGTGGCGAAGTCGAACTGCTCCAGGCGACCGGGGCTGTCCTTGTGGCCGCCACGGCCATGCGCGCCGGCGATGGGCAGCGTCGTCCACACCACCTTGCCCCTGGCCACGCCGGCCAGCTGGCCGAAGCGACCTTCAGGCACCGGAAAGGCGGCGATGCGCCGCGCCAGGCCTTCGGGCTGCAGCGGCGGCAGCGGGCGCTGGACAGCGTCGCGCTCGCTGCGCTCGTCGTCGGTGCTGCCGCGCAGGCCCTTGGGCGTCGGCTCGAAGGGCGGCGGGCCATCGGCCTGCAACGCGACCAGGTAGGGCCGCGCGCCGCGCGGGAAGCTCAGCTCGAACTGCACGCTGTCGTAGACCGGGTCGTAGGTGCGCAGCGACAGGAAGTAGAGGTAGCGACCCTCGGGGTCGAAGGACGGGCTCCAGTCACGGAACTCGGGCGCGCTGGCCAGCAGCGTGCGGCCGGGGCCGCGTGCGTTCACCTCGCACAACTTGATGGCCGTGTGGCGCGCGCTGGTCGGGCAGGCGTAGGCCAGCCAGCCGCCGCAGGACGACCAGGCCGGGTCTTCGATGCGGCCGTAGGCGCTGTGGTCGGCACGCTGCAACTCGCCGCTGGCCACGTCACCGACCCACAGTTCGTTGCGGTGGTTGGTGAAGGCCAGCCGCGTCGCGTTCTTGCCTTGCGCAGGCCCGGCCTTCAAGTGGGTGATGCGGCCCAGCTGCTCGGGGGCCCAGGGCAGCTCGCGCGGCGCGCCGCCGTCGTGCAGTTCCAGGCGCTCCTCGCCACCGGCGTCGCTGGTGCAGACCAGCGTGTGGCCGTCGGCCAGCCACTGCCCCAGGCGGCGCCGGCCCCCGGTGCCGTGGCGCTGCGGTGCGCCTTCCCACAGCGGCAACGTGTGCAGCTGGCCCCTCACTTCCAGCGCCAGGCTGTGCCCGGCGGGATGGAGCTGAAAACCCTGCAGGTGCTCGGCGGCGGGCACGAAGCGGCGCGCCGTTTGCGTGCGCGCACTGGGCGCCTGGATGTCGAGGCGGCGGCTCTCGCTGCCCGGCTCCAGCAGCCAGAGCTCGGCCCCGCACTGGTAGACGATGCGCCGGCCGTCGCTGCTGGCATGGCGTGCATAGTGCTCGTCGTGAGCGGTGAGTCGGCGCAGGTCGCTGGCGTCGGGCCGACACGAATAGAGGTTGCCCACGCCTTCGTGGTCGCCGATGAAGTAGAGCCGATCGCCCAGCCACATCGGGCAGCTCACGTTGCCCGGCAGCGCTGTGAGGCGCGTGAACTGGCCATGCTCGCTGGCGCTTTCCATCCACAACTGGCCGACACGACCACCGCGATAGCGTTTCCAGCGCGCCGGGTCGCCGGTGTTGCGGCCGATGACGCGCCGCCCGCCGGGGCTAAAGGCCAGGTGGTCGATGGCGCCCAGCGGCAGCCGTTCGGGCCAGGGTTCGGGCTCACCGTCCACCAGGCCCAGCGTCCAGGCGTGGAAGTTGCGAAAGAAGGGCTGGCCGTGGTTGCTGCTGAAGACGATACGGCCGTCGGGCGACCAGCCGCGCACCGCGAGTTCGCTGCCCAGCCAGGTCAGGCGCCGCGCCGCGCCACCGGCGGTGGGCATCAGCCAGGCTTCGGCATGCTGCTCGTCGCGGCCGGTGTAGGCCAGCCAGCGGCCACAGGGCGACAGGCAGGGCGTGGCCGGCTCCGACAGGCCCGCGGTCAGCCGGTGCGCCACCCCGCCCTGCAGGCTGACCCGCCAGAGGTCGTCGTCGCTCACGAAGACGATGGTCTCGCCCATCACGGTGGGCTGACGCAGGTAGGCGGGCGGCGGCGTGTGGGCGGTCATGGTGGACAGGCTGTGTTCTGGAGGAGGATGATCTTCCCACGCAGGTGCACCAGGCCCGTGCGTCGCTCATCCCTCTCAAGGAGGCCCTCCCCCCGGGGAGGGATGGGCACCCCCCGGAAGCGGGCAGATCATCGCCCCCCGAACCCGATCAACCCGCGTGAGGCACTGCATGCAATTCAACGAAAGTCATGAAGGCGACTACCGCATCTTCGTCGGCGCCGTCGAGGCGCCGCGCGGCGACGGCTACATCGCGGCGCTGGTGGTCAACCGCGTGCGTGGCACCGTGGGCACGCAGCGCGAGGCCTTCCGCGACGACAGCCTGGCCTGCGGCTACCGCTGGCGTTCGGCCGACGAGGCCATCCACTACGCCATGAACCGCGCCCGCGAACTGATCCGCAGCCGCTCGCAGATGCTGACCTGCTGAGGACGCGGCCATGGCTCGCCGCGGATAATCCGCGGCATGGCCAAACAGCGTGTCGTGGTGGGTTTGAGCGGCGGTGTCGACTCCGCCGTCAGCGCCTACCTGCTGAAGGCGCAGGGCCATGAGGTCGTCGGCCTGTTCATGAAGAACTGGGAAGACGACGATGACAGTGAATACTGCTCCAGCAATGTCGACTTCGTCGACGCCGCCGCGGTGGCCGACGTGCTGGGCATCGAGATCGAGCACGTCAACTTCGCTGCCGAATACAAGGACCGCGTCTTCGCCGAGTTCCTGCGCGAGTACGGCGCCGGGCGCACGCCCAACCCCGATGTGCTGTGCAACGCCGAGATCAAGTTCAAGGCCTTCCTCGACCACGCGATGCGGCTGGGCGCGGCGAAGATCGCCACCGGTCACTACGCGCGCGTGCGTGAACACGAAGGCCGCTTCGAACTGCTCAAGGGCCTGGACCCGGCCAAGGACCAGAGCTACTTCCTGCACCGCCTGAACCAGGCCCAGCTGTCGCGCACGCTGTTCCCGGTGGGCGAACTGGCCAAGACCGAGGTGCGGCGCATCGCCGCCGCAGTCGGGCTGCCGAACGCGAAGAAGAAGGACTCCACCGGCATCTGTTTCATCGGCGAACGGCCTTTCCGCGAGTTCCTCAACCGCTACCTCAGCCACGAACCCGGGCCCATGCTCGACGAGCGCGGCCGCGAGGTCGGCCGCCACGTCGGCCTGAGCTTCTACACGCTGGGCCAGCGCCAGGGCCTGGGCATCGGTGGCGTGAATTGGGCCCCCAGGTCTTCGCCAGCGACGCCTGGCGACGGGCACGGTGGTGGCGCGCACGCCCCGTGGTACGTGGCGCACAAGGACGTGACGCATAACACGCTGCATGTGGTGCAGGGCCACGACCATGCCTGGCTGCAGTCGCCGTGGCTCGAAGCCGATGACCTGAGCTGGGTCGCCGGCACGGCACCCCCCGCAGGGTCGCTGGCGGCCAAGACACGCTACCGCCAGGCCGACGCCGCCTGCCGCTTCGAACCCGGCGACGGCCGGTTCAGGCTCGACTTCGCGCAGCCGCAATGGGCCGTCACCCCCGGCCAGAGCGCCGTGCTCTACGACGGCGAGGTCTGCCTGGGTGGCGGCGTCATCGCCCGCGCTGCGCAGCCGGTGCTGCCCAGCCCGCTGCCACCACGCCGCCGCAAGCAGGCCGCCAGCGTGCGCTGAAGCACGGCCGGCGCGGGCGCGGGCCGTTCAACTTCCGCGTCAGCGCGCCGATACTGGCGGGATGCGCCCTGAAGCCGCCCTTGCTGCCGCCGTGATGCTGTGTGCGGCGCCTGTGGCTGCCGCCACGGTGGACGTCATGGCCGTGGGCCGCGATGGCAAGGCCCTGAGCGAGGCCGTGGTCTTTCTGGAATCGCGCGAAGCCAAGGCTGCGGCCAAGCCGCTGGCCGGCGTGGAAGTGGCGCAGATCGAGCGCCGCTTCGTGCAGCGCGTGACCGTGGTGACGGCCGGCACCGAAGTGCACTTCCCGAACCGCGACAAGGTCCGCCACCACGTGTACTCCTTCTCGCCCATCAAGCCTTTCGAGCTCAAGCTCTACATCGGCACACCGGCCAACCCGGTGCTCTTCGACAAGCCCGGCATCGCCGTGCTCGGCTGCAACATCCACGACACCATGGTGGGCTGGGTGGTGGTGGTGGAGACACCCCATCACGGCCTGACCGACGCGCGCGGTGCCGTGCGCCTGGAAAACGTGCCCGCCGGCAGCTACCGGCTGCGCACCTGGCACGCCGGCCTGCCGCCCGGTGCGGCGGCCAGTGACGAGCCCCTGGTCGTGCCGGCCAGCGGTGCCCAGCTCACCGTGAAGCTGCCCCTGGCGGCATCGGCGCTGTGAAGCTGCTGGCCCGCCGGGTCTTCGGGCGCTTCTGGCCGCGGCGCCTGTCGTCGCGCATCGTCGCGCTCTTCCTGGGCCTGCTGCTGGTGGTGCAGCTGGCCGGCTTCGTTGTCGTCAAGACCAGCATCGACCGCAACGCCCGCGTGCTGCTGTCGCAGGACCTGGCCGTGGGCGAACGCATCTGGACGCGCCTGCTGGCGCAGCGGGCCGGCAAGCTGACGCTGGGCGCATCGGTGCTGGCGGCCGACTATGGTTTCCGCGCTGCCGCGGCCTCGGGCGATGTCGAGACCCTGCAATCGGCGCTGGCCAACCACGGCGCGCGCATCGGCGCCACGGTGACGGCCATGCTGGCCCCCGACCTGTCGCTGCGCGCGCTGGGCGAGCAGACCGACGCCAGCGCCTTCGACGCGCTGCGCCCGCTGGCGCCCCAGCTGGCCGAACAGGGCAGCGCGCTGGCCCTGGTGGGCGGCCAGCCCTACCAGGTGGTGATGGTGCCGATGAAGGCGCCGGTGCTGGTGGGCTACATCGTGATGGGCTTTGCGCTCGACCGCGCACTGCTCGACGACATGCAAGCCGTGTCGGGCCTGCAGGCGGCCGTGCTGGTGCAGCCGGCCGGCGGCGCCGAACGCAGCCTGCTGTCGACCCTGCCCGCCGACCTCACCACCGCGCTGCTGGCCCACGGGGCGCGCGGCGACGAACTGGCGCTGTCCGGCACGCCGCACGTGCTGCGCAGCATCGTGCAGCTGGAAGGCGGCGGCCGGCTGCGCACGGTGCTGCTGCGCTCGGTGGCCGAGGCGGTGGCCCCCTACCGTGAATTGCAGACCACGCTGGCCGTGCTCACCCTTGCCGGCCTGCTGCTGGCCAGCGCTGCCAGCGTGGTGACGGCACGCCGCGTGACGACGCCGCTGCGTTCGCTGGTGGCCGCCAGCGAAAGGCTGGGTCGCGGCGAATACGACCAGCCGCTGGAACACACCCGGCGCGAAGACGAGATCGGCGAACTGGCGCGCAGCTTCGACCACATGCGCACCAGCATCGCCAGCCAGCAGGCCGAGATCCGCCAGCTGGCCTACTGGGACACGCTGACCGGCCTGCCCAACCGCGCGCAGTTCCGCGATGCCGTGCGCGCAGCCATTGCCGCCGCGAGCGTTCTCAACGCCGGCAGCGGCCGCCCGGTGGCCGTGGTGATGCTGGACCTGGACCGCTTCAAGCACGTCAACGACGTGCTCGGCTACGCCTTCGGTGACCGCCTGCTCAAGGGCGTGGCGGAACGCCTGCGGCGCCACACCTGGCGTGAACACGACATGGTGGCGCGCCTGTCGGGCGACGAGTTCGCGCTGCTGCTGCCCGGCAGCGACGCCACCGCCGCGCTGGCCACGGCCGAAGTGGTGGCCGAGATCTTCCACCAACCCCTCACCCTGGACGACCACACGGTGGACGTGGCGGCCGGCTTCGGTGTGGCCTGCTGGCCGCTGCATGCCGGCGATGCCGACACGCTGATCAGCCGCGCCGAGGTGGCCATGTACACCGCCAAGCGCAAGACGCGCGCCGCGCTGGTCTACGACCCCGCCATCGACGCCGGCAGCGCGCAGACGCTGTCGCTGCTGAGCGAGCTGCGGCGCGCGCTGGAACGCGACGAGCTGCGCCTCTTCCTGCAGCCCAAGATCGCGCTCGTGGGCGCGCGCGCCGGCCAGATGGTCGGCGCCGAGGCGCTGGTGCGCTGGCAGCACCCGACGCGCGGCATGGTGCCGCCGATGCAGTTCATTCCCTTCGCCGAGCAGACCGGCTTCGTGCGCGAGCTCACGCAGTGGATGCTGGAAGCCACGGCGCGGCAATGGCCGGCGCTGCGGGCGCTGGGGCTGCAGCGGGTCTCGGTGAACCTGTCCACGCGCGACCTGCTCGACCAGGAACTGCCGGCCAAGCTGCAGCGTCTGCTGCAGCGCCACGCCATGCCGGCGCACGCGTTGTGCCTGGAGATCACCGAAAGCGCCATCATGGACGAGCCGCAGCGCGCCGAGGCCACACTCAACCAGCTGAGCGAAGCCGGCTTCAAGCTGTCGATCGACGACTTCGGCACCGGCTACTCGAGCCTGGCCTACCTGAAACGGCTGCCGGTGGACGAGCTGAAGATCGACAAGAGCTTCGTCATGGCCATGGCGCAGGACGAGGACGACGCCAAGATCGTGCGCAGCACCATCGACCTGGCGCACAACCTGGGCCTCACCGTGGTGGCCGAGGGCGTGGAAGAGGCCGGCATCCTGCAGCGCCTGGCCGAGCTGCAGTGCGACGAGGCGCAGGGCTACCACATGAGCCGGCCGCTGCCGGCGGCCGAGCTGGCCGCCTTTGCGCAGAAGTGGGCTGCGCGGCAGGCGGAGACGGCCTGATTCAGGTGAAAGCCGCGATGGCCTGAAATCAGGAAAAGGCCAGGATGGCCTGAAGTCAGGAAAAGGCCAGGATGGCCTTGAGGGCCGCATCGCGCTGCGCCTGAGGCAGGAAGGAGTGGCGCGCCGCCTCGGCCGCCATGGCCAGCAGGTCGGCTTCGCTCAGGCTCGTCTCGGACAGCAGGGCTGCCGCCTCGCCGCTGTGCGTGATGCAGCTCATCAGCCGGTTGTCGGTGTGGTAACTCAAGCTCACGCCGGCGCGCCACAGGTCGGTGATGGGGTGGGAAGCGACCGACTGCGCCGCGCCGGTGTGCACGTTGCTGGTGGGGCAGACCTCCAGGTGCAGCTGCAGCGCCAGCACCTCGTCCACCAGCGCGCGGCGCGCAGGGTCGCGCAGCGCGTCGACCAGATGCACGCCGTGGCCGATGCGCCGCGCGCCCAGGCGGCCGGCTTCGACCACACGTTCGGCCACGTCGGCCTCGCCCGCATGCAGCGTGAGCGCCAGGCCGCCGTCGCGCGCCAGTTGCAGCGCGGTGGCGTGTTCCGAGGGCGGATGGCCCTGTTCCGCACCGGCCAGATCGAAGGCCACGACACCCTGGTCGCGGTACTTCAGCGCCAGCCTCACGGCGCGTTCGGCTTCCGAAGGCGGCAGGTGGCGCATGGCGCAAACGATCAGGCCGCTGGGCAGCGCGCTCTTCGCCAAGCCGGCCAGGAGCGCTTCCACGGCCGCTTCGCCCGGCACGCCATGGCTTTCGAAGAGCAACGGGGCGATGCGGAATTCAGCCAGCACGGCACCGTCTTCACGCGCGTCTTCGGCGGCTTCATAGGCCACACGCGCCATCGCTGCCGGGCTGGACATGGCTTCGACGGTGAGCGCAAAACCTTCCAGGTACTTGAGCAGGCTGCCGGCGTGGGCGTTGGCGTCGAACCAGGCGGCGAGCTGGATCTGATCGGGCGCCGGTGGCGTGATGCCGCGCTGGCGCAGCAGTTCCAGCAAGGTGGCCACACGCAGGCCGCCGTCCAGGTGTTCGTGCAGCAGCACCTTGGGCAGGGCGCGGGCGCGGGCCAGCAGCGAAGACGGGGAAGGGTCGGGCTTCATGTCGGGATGCTAGCGAGACTCGTGCCCGGGGCCACACGGCGCGACTCTTGCTATCCTGCCCCACCCCAAAAAGGAGTCTGCAACGCCATGTCCGCCCAGCCCACTCTGTTTGCCGCGCTGCTGCTGGCGATTGCCGCCACCCCGGCCGCGCACGCCGAGCCCGCCGTGATCTACGACATGGGCGGAAAGTTCGACAAGAGCTTCAACCAGGCCGGATTTGAAGGCGCCGAACGCTGGAAAAAGGAAGGCGGCAAGGTCTACATCGAGTTCGAGATCAGCAACCCCGCGCAGCGCGAACAGGCCTTGCGCCGCATGGCCGAACGCGGCGCCGACCCTGTGGTGGGCATCGGCTTCAGCATGGGCAGCAGCATGGAGAAGGTGGCGCGCGACTTCCCGAAGCAGAAGTTCGCCGTCATCGACGCCAGCGTCAACCAGCCCAACGTGCAAAGCATCCTGTTCAAGGAACACGAAGGCAGCTTCCTGGTCGGCATGCTGGCCGCGCTGACCAGCAAGACCGGCAAGGTGGGCTTCGTCGGCGGCATGGACATCCCGCTCATCCGCCGCTTCCAGTGCGGCTACGAACAGGGCGCGAAGTACGCCAACCCGAAGGTGGAAACGGTTGCGAACATGACCGGCACCACGCCCACCGCGTGGAACGATCCGGCGCGTGGCGCGGAACTCGCCAAGGCGCAGTTCGCGGCCGGTGTGGACGTGGTCTTCGCCGCCGCAGGCGGCACCGGCATCGGCGTCTACCAGGCCGCCAAGGACGCGAAGAAGTTCGCCATCGGCGTCGATAGCAACCAGAACCACGTGCAGCCCGGCACCATGCTCACGAGCATGGTCAAGCGCGTGGACGTGGCGGTGTATCAGGCCTTCAAGGGCGTGACGCCCGGCAGCACTTCGCTGGGCCTGAAGGAAGGCGGCGTGGACTACGCGATGGATGAGCATAATCAGAAGCTGATCCCGGCCGACATGAAGAGACGAGTCGACGCCGCCAAAGCCGACATCATCGCCGGCAAGATCAAGGTCATCGACTTCATGGCCAACAACGCCTGCAAGTGATGCCCGCTGCCGCCGCCGTGCCACTGGCGGTGGCCATGCGCCACATCGACAAGCGCTTCGGCGCGGTGCACGCCAACCGCGACGTGCACCTCAGCGTGGCCGCCGGTACCGTGCACGGCATCGTCGGCGAGAACGGCGCCGGCAAGAGCACGCTGATGTCCATCCTGTACGGCTTCTACCAGGCCGACGGCGGTGCGATCGCCATCGAAGGCCGGCCGGTTAAGATCACCGGCTCGCGCGAGGCCATCGCCTTAGGCATCGGCATGGTCCACCAGCACTTCATGCTGGTGGACACGCTGAGCGCACTGGACAACGTGATGCTCGGCGCCGAACCCGGCTGGCGCCTGAACGCCGCGCGCGCCGAGGTGCGCGCGAAGCTCGACGTGCTGATGCGCGACACCGGCATGACGGCGGATCTTGACGCCCTGGTCAGCGAGCTGCCGGTGGGTGAACGCCAGCGGCTGGAGATCCTGAAAGCGCTGTTCCGCGGCGCGCGCATCCTGATCCTGGACGAGCCGACTGCCGTGCTCACGCCGCAGGAGACCGACGCGCTCTTCGTCACGCTGCGCGGCCTGCGCGCGCGCGGCACCACCATCCTGCTCATCACCCACAAGCTCAAGGAGATCATGGCGCTGTGCGACCACGTGACGGTGATGCGCGGCGGCCAGGTGGTGCTGGATTGCGCCATTGGCGACACCAGCATCGACGGCCTGGCCGAGGCCATGGTCGGGCGGCGCGTGAACCTGGGGCGCGAAGCCGCCGCCGCAGCACCGGGGGCGGCGCTGCTGGCAGCGAAGCACCTGTCGTGGACCGACGCGCTGGGCGTGGCGCGGCTGGCCGACGTGTCGCTGACGCTGCGCGCGGGCGAGATCGTCGGTGTGGCGGGTGTCTCGGGTAACGGGCAAAGTGAGTTGCTTGACGTACTCTCGGGTCTGCTCGCCCCGGCCGAAGGCGAACTGCAGATCAGTGGCCAGACCTTCACGCCCAGAGCCTGGCTCAGCACGCGCCAGGCTCGCGAACTGCGCCTGGCCCACGTGCCCGAAGACCGCCACCGCCGCGGCCTGGTGCTGCCCTTCGCGGCCTGGGAATCGGCCGTGCTGGGCTACCAGCAGCGCAGCCGCTACAGCTTGAGAGGCTGGATGCGTCAGCGCACCATGCGCGACGACTGCGCGCAGATGATGGAACGCTACGACGTGCGCCCGCGCAATCCACAGCTGCGCAGCAGCAAGTTCAGCGGCGGCAACCAGCAGAAGCTGGTGCTGGCGCGCGAGGCGCTGCCCGAACCGCAGGTGCTGCTGGTGGGCCAGCCCACGCGCGGTGTCGACATCGGCGCCATCGAGTTCATTCATGGCCGGTTGCGAGCGATGCGGGATGCGGGTGGCGCGGTGCTGATGGTGTCCTCCGAGCTCGACGAGATACTGGCTCTGGCGGACCGGGTCGTGGTGATGAATGCGGGGCGCATCGCAGGTGAGTTGCCTATCGATCAGTGTTCTGAAGCCGCGCTCGGGCGCTTGATGGGTGGAGCGCATTGATGGCCGGCGGAGACCTGAGCGGCATGGCTGTTCTCGAAGCGCCCACACCGGTGGTCGAGCGGCAGGCGGTGCCCGCGCACAACGCATGAGCCAACCGATCGAACTCCCCCGCTGGATGGACGTGGCGCTGCTGCCCGCCGTCAACCTGGCGATTGCACTGCTGGTCGCTGGCATCGTCGTCACCTTGGTCGGCTTCCAGCCTGGCCAGGTGCTGGCGCTGCTCATCAAGGGCGCCTTCGGCTCACAGGCCGGCATCAGCTACACGCTCTACTACGCCACCACCTTCGTCTTCACGGGCCTGGCGGTGGCAGTGGCCTTCCACGGCGGCCTGTTCAACATAGGCGGCGAAGGCCAGGCCGTGATGGGCGGCCTGGGTGCCGGCCTGGCCGCGCTGGCCTGGAGCGAAGCCCTGCCGGCGGCCGTGATGCTGCCGCTGATGGTGCTGTCGGCCGCGCTCTTCGGCGGCGTGTGGGCGGCGATCCCCGGTGCGCTGCAAGCCTGGCGCGGCAGCCACACGGTCATCACGACCATCATGTTCAACTTCATCGCCGCCGCGCTGCTGGGCTACCTGCTGGTGAACCAGCTCAAGGAACCCGGCAACATGACGCCGGAAAGCCGTGCCTTCGCGGCTTCGGCCCGCATGCCGGGCGTGCACGACGCGTTGGCCTGGGTCGGCATCGAATGGCCACGCACGCCACTCAACCTGACCGTGCTGCTGGCCGTGCTGGCCGCCGCCGGCACCTGGTTGGCGCTGTGGAAGACGCAGGGCGGCTATGCGCTGCGTGCTGTGGGTTTCGCGCCCGATGCGTCTCTTTACGCCGGCATCCGGCCGCAGAAGCTCATCGTCGTCTCGATGGCGGCTTCGGGCGCGCTGGCCGGCCTGGTGGGCGTGAACGAGATCGCCGGCGTGCATGGCCGCTTGTTGCCGGACTTCGTGGCCGGCGCGGGCTTTGCCGGCATCGCCGTCAGCCTGATCGGGCGCAACCATCCCTTCGGCATCGTGCTGGCCTCCATCCTCTTCGGCGCGCTCTACCAGGGCGGCAGCGAACTGGCCTTCGAGATCAACGGTTTCAGCCGCGAGATGGTGTTCATGCTGCAGGGCTTGATCGTGCTCTTCGCCGGCGCCATGGCGCAGGTGGCGGCGCCGCTGCTGTTCAAGCTGTGGCGCGCTGTGGGGGCAAACCGCGAAGGACAGCGCGGTGGATGAGGTCTTCGTCGGCACCATCGTCGCCAGCACGCTGCGCGTGTCGGTGCCGCTCATCCTGTGCGCGCTGGCCGGCGTGTTGTGCGAACGCTCGGGTGTCATCGACCTGGGCCTCGAAGGCAAGATGCTGATGACGGCCTTTGCCACCGCCGCCGTGGGCGTGGCCAGCGGCTCGCTGGCGCTGGCGCTGGGGGTGGCCATCGCGGTCGGCGTGGCCTTGTCGATGCTGCACGGTTATGCCTGCGTCACGCACCGCGGCGACCAGGTCGTGCTGGGCATGGCCATCACGATGACGGCCGCCGGCCTCACCGTGGTGCTGGGCATCGCCTGGTTCGCGCAGGGCGGGCAGACACCGCCGATACCCGAGACGGTGCGCCTGTCGCGCTGGTTCGTGGGTGCCGGCGAGGTGGTGTCGCAGATCCCGCTCATCGGTCCGGCGCTGGGCCTGGCGTTCTTCGGCCACAACCTCATGGTCTATGGCTCGCTGGCGTTGGTGGCTGCCGTGTGGTGGTTGCTCTATCGCACGCGTTTCGGCCTGCGCCTGCGCGCGGCCGGCGAGAACCCGACCATGGTCGACGCCGCGGGCGTCAGCGTGAAGTTGCTGCGCTACCAGGCGCTGGCGCTCAACGGCGTGCTGAGTGCACTCGCTGGCGCGTACCTCGTGCTGGCGCAGAACCCGAGCTTCATTCCCAACATGACGGCCGGCCGCGGCTACATGGCGCTGGCGGCGCTGATCTTCGGCAAATGGCATCCTGTGGGTGCGCTGTGGGCCTGCCTGCTGTTCGGGTTTCTGGATGCCGTGTCCATCCGCATGCAGGGCGCCGAGCTGCCACTCATCGGTGCCGTGCCGGTGCAGTTCATCCAGGCCCTGCCCTACATCCTAACCGTGGTGCTGCTGGCGGGCTTCATCGGCAAGAGCGTGGCGCCGGCGGCGCTGGGGAGGCCTTATGTCAAGGAGCGTTGAGTTGATGGCCGCGGCACGCGCCGCGCGCAATAGCGCCTATGCGCCCTATTCGAAGTTCGCCGTGGGCGCTGCGGTGCTGGACGAGCAGGGCCGCATCCACGCCGGCTGCAACGTCGAGAACGCGGCGTATCCGCAGGGCTGGTGCGCCGAGGCATCGGCCATCGCGGCCATGGTGCTGGCCGGCGGGCGGCGCATCATGGCGGTGGCGGTGTGCGCCGTGTCGGAGCATCCGGTCACGCCCTGCGGCGGCTGCCGCCAGAAGCTGCGGGAGTTCGCTGCCGACGATTGCCCGGTATGGGTGGCCGACGCAGACGGCCATCGCGCCACGCACACGCTGGGCGCCTTGCTGCCGCACGGCTTCGGGCCTCAACATCTGAAGTCATGAATCAACACATCCGAAACTCTGCGGCCACGCTGCAGCAACGCCTGGGCCCGGCGCCGGCCATCGCCGTGCTGCTGGGCTCGGGCTGGGCCGCATTTGCCGACCAGGTGCAGGGCGCGACGGACGTGCCCTATGCCGAGCTGCCGGCATTTCCCGCGCTGGGTGTCGGTGGTCACGCGGGACTGGTGCGCGGCGGCACGGTGGGCGCCCGGCGCTTGGCCGTCCTGGCCGGACGCAAGCATGCCTACGAGACAGGCAATGCCGACGGCATGCTCGGTGCCATCCGCACACTCGCGGCCTGGGGCGTGCAGCTTCTCCTGCAGACCAATGCCGCCGGCAGCATGGACGCCGCCATGCGCCCTGGCGAGCTGATGCTCATCACCGACCACCTGAACATGGTGCAGCGCTCGCCGCTCATCGGCGAGCCCGGCGACGGCCGCTTCTGCGACATGTCGAACGCCTACGACACCACGCTGCGCGCGCAGGCGAAGGCCGCGGCCGCGGCCATGGGCACGGCGCTGCACGAAGGCATCTACGCCTGGGTGCTGGGCCCGCAGTTCGAGACGCCGGCCGAGATCCGCATGTTCCGCGCCTTCGGTGCGCAGGCGGTGGGCATGAGCACGGTGCCCGAGACCATCATTGCCCGCCACGTTGGCCTGAAGGTGCTGGGCCTGAGCATGATGACCAACATGGCCGCCGGCATGGAGGCCGAGACCCTGAGCCACGCCCACACGCTGGCCACCGCCAACGCGGCCAGCGCACGCGCGGTGGCCACGCTCGCGGCCGTGGTACAGGCACTGGAGATCTGAAGATGGACCTCATCGAAACCGCCCGCACGGCCCTGGCCTGCCTGGACCTGACGAGCCTGAACGACGGCGACACGCCGGCCGACATCGAAAAGCTCTGCGCCCGCGCGATGGGGCCACACGGCCACACCGCAGCCGTCTGCGTCTGGCCCCGCTTTGCGAGGCAGGCGCGGTCGCTGCTACCGGCCACCCTCCATGTTGCCGCCGTCGCCAACTTCCCCGACGGCAGCCGCGACCTGAGGCGCGCCGTGCGCGACACCGAAGACATCGTCAATGCCGGCGCGCAGGAAGTCGACGTCGTCTTCCCCTACCGCGACTTCGCCCACGCGCCCGCGCTGCTGCACGCCGTGCGCCGCGCCTGCCAGGGTCTGCGCCTGAAGGTCATCCTGGAGACTGGTGAGTTGAACGACGAAGCCCGCATCGCCCAAGCCTGCCGCATCGCGCTGGACGCCGGCGCCGACTTCCTGAAGACCAGCACCGGCAAGACACCGAAGAGCGCCAGCCCCGAAGCGGCGCGCGTGATGCTGGCTGCCATCGCGGCGCGGGCCGATGCGCGCGGGCGCGTCGGATTCAAGCCTTCGGGCGGGATCCGCACCGTGGCCGACGCCGCCCTCTACATCGGCCTGACGGCCGAACTGCTGGGTGCCGCGGCGGTGACGCCGGCGCGCTTTCGCATCGGCGCCAGCGGGCTGCTCAACGACATCGAAGCCGTGCTCTCCGGTGCCGCGCGGCCCACGGTCGCCGGCAGCTACTGAACATGCGCCTGACGGCTGCCCTGCTCCTGGTCGTGCTGGCCGGCTGCGCCAGCGCGCCAGCGCCGCGCCCGCCGCTGAAGCTGACCATCCTGCACACCAACGACCACCACGGCCGCTTCTGGCCCAACGTCCAGGGCGAATACGGCATGGCCGCGCGCAAGACGCTGGTGGACCGCGTGCGCGCCGAGGTGGCCGCAGCCGGCGGCCAGGTGCTGTTCCTGGACGGCGGCGACGTCAACACGGGCGTGCCCGAGTCCGACCTGCAGGACGCCGAGCCCGACTTCCTGGGCATGAACCGCCTGGGCGTCGACGCCATGGCGGTGGGCAACCACGAATTCGACCGACCGCCCGGCGTGCTGGCCCTGCAGCGCCAGTGGGCCCAGTTCCCGATGCTGTCGGCCAACATCTGGCGCCAGACACCACAAGGCCCCGAGCGCATGTTTCCGCCCTACGTGGTGTTCGAACGCGCCGGCTGGCGCATCGGCGTGATGGGCCTGACCACCGACGACACGCCCAAGCTGGTACTGCCGTCCAATGTGAACGGCATCGAGTTCCGCAAGCCGGCCGATGAAGCGGCGAAGCTGCTGCCCGAGCTGCGCGCCCAGGCCGACATGGTCATCGCCGTCACCCACATGGGCCACTACCCCGACGGCCGCCGCGGCGTGAACGCACCCGGCGACGTGGAGCTGGCGCGCGCGCTGCCCGCGGGCCAGGGCTTCGACCTCATCGTCGGCGGCCACAGCCAGAACCCGGTGTGCATGCTGGCCGAGAACCGCCGCAACGAGGCCTACCTGCCCGGCACGCCCTGTGCGCCCGACCGCCAGAACGGCAGCTGGATCGTGCAGGCGCACGAATGGGGCAAGTACGTCGGCCGCGCCGATTTTGAGATCAGCGCCGGTCGCGTGGAGCTGCTGCGCTACCAACTGCTGCCCGTAAACCTGTTGCGCCCCGGACCCGACGGCAAGCCGCAGCTGGCCGCCGAGCGCGTGCCCGAAGACGAGGCCCTGCGGGCCTTCCTGCTGCGCTACCAGCAGCAAGGCGAGGCCAGCCTGGGCGTGGCGGTGGCCAGCGCCGACGCTGTGTTCGACGGCGACCGCAGCCGCGTGCGCCGCCAGCCCACCAGCCTGGGCACGCTGATCGCCCGCGCGATGATGGAGCGCACCGGCGCCGACCTGGCCGTGATGAACAGCGGCGGCGTGCGCGACTCGCTGCCGGCCGGCGCCATCACCTACCGCGATCTGCTCAAGGCCCAGCCCTTCGGCAACACGCTCAGCGTGGTGCGGCTGACGGGTGCCGAACTGCTGGTCTGGCTGCAGGCCGTGGCGCGCATGTCGCCCGGGGCAGGCGGCTTTCCGCAGACCGCGGGCCTGCGCATGGGCGCTGCTGGCGGGCAGGTCGAAGGCGTGATGATCGGCGACGCGCCGCTCGACCCGCAGCGCAGCTACCGGCTGGCCATCAACAACTTCACCGCCACCGGCGGTGACGGCTACCCGCCGCTGGACCGGCACCCGGGCCATGTCAACACCGGCTATGTCGACGCCGAAGTGCTGCGCGACTACATGGCCCGACGCAGCCCGTTGAAGCTGGCCGACTACGAGCCCGGCCAACCCATCGAACGCCGCTGAGCCCATGCCATGAAACACCTGCGTCCCCTGGTCTTCGCCTGCTTCGCCGCACTGCTGGGCGGCTGCGCCACGGCCCCGCCACCACCGGCCGTGCCGCTGCAGGTGCGCGTGCTGGCACTCAACGACTACCACGGCAACCTCAAGGCGCTGCCCGGCGCTTTACGCATCGCCGACCCGGCCAACCCCGGCCGCACGGTGGCCGTGCCCACCGGCGGCGTGGACCAGCTCGCCGGCCTGCTGGCGCAGCTGCGCCAGGGCCAGCCGCACCACGTCTTCGTCGCTGCGGGCGACCTGGTGGGCGCCACGCCGCTGCTGTCGTCGGCCTTCCATGACGAGCCCACCATCGAGGCCCTGAACCTGCTGGGCCTGGAAGCCAGCGCCCTGGGCAACCACGAACTCGACCGCGGCCCCGCCGAGGCGCTGCGCCGCCAGGCCGGCGGTTGCCACCCCACCGACGGCTGCAAGGGCCCGGCGCCCTACGCCGGCGCACGCTTCCCGTACCTGGCGGCCAACACCATCGTCACGGCCACCGGCCAGCCGCTGTTTCCGCCCACCTGGGTGAAGCGCTTCGACGGCGTGCCGGTGGGCTTCATCGGCGTGGTGCTGAAGAACACGCCCGCGGTGGTGGTGCCTTCGGCCATCGCCGGCCTGGCCTTCGGCGACGAGGCCGAGGCCATCAACCGGGCGGTGCCGGCGCTGCGCGCGCAGGGCGTCGAGGCCATCGTCGTGCTGATGCACGAAGGCGGCGTGCCCGGCGGCGACTACAACGAGTGCCCGTCGATCACGGGCGGCCTGTCCGAGCTGGTGCGGCGCATCGACAAGGCCGTCGACGTCATCGTCAGCGGCCACACCCACCGTGCCTACAACTGTGTCATCGACGGCCGCGTCGTCACCAGCGCACACAGCTACGGCACGCTGCTGACGAAGATCGACCTCACCATCGACCGCCGCACGCGCGACGTGGTGAAGGCCGAGGCCGAGAACCTCATCGTGCGCGACGGCGCCTGGCCGCGTGACCCGAAGCTCGGCGCGCTGGTGGCGGCCTACGAAGAGCGACTGGGCCCGGTGGCCAACCGCGTCGTCACGCGGCTCGGCGCGCCCTTCTCCAACCGCATCAACGACAACGGCGAAAGCGAGCTCGGCCAACTCGTCGCCGACGCCCAGCTGGCCGCCACGCGCAACGCCGGTGCGCAACTGGCACTGATGAACCAGGGCGGCGTGCGCGCGCCGCTGGGCGGCGCCGACAAGCTGGACGTGAGCTTCGCCGACGTGTTTTCCGTGCAGCCCTTCGCCAACCAGCTGGTGACGATGACGCTCACCGGTGCGCAGCTCAAGCGCGTGCTGGAACGCCAGCCCTTCGAGGCCCGGCGCAGCTTCCTCTTCGTGTCGCGCGGCTTCAGCTACCGCTGGGACCTGAGGCGCCCCGTCGGCGACCGCGTGCTGGCCGACAGCCTGAGGCTGGACGGCCAGGTCATCACGCCCGAGCAAAAGCTGCGCGTGACGCTGAACGCCTTCATCGCCGACGGCGGTGACTCCTACGCCGACCTGCGCCAGGGCACCGAGCGCCAGGCCGGGCTGGTGGACGTGGAAGCGCTGGAGCAGTACCTGGCCGCCAACCCGGGCCTCAGGCCCGACCCGGTGCCGCGCGTGATTCAGGTGAAGTGACGGCCCGGTGATGCTGCCTGCCGAAGTGATAGCCACCAAGCGCGACGGGGGTGCGCTGAGCGAGCCGCAGATCGCGCACTTCGTCAGCGGCCTGGTCAGCGGCGCCTGGAGCGACAGCCAGGCCGCGGCGCTGGCCATGGCCATCCTGCTGCGCGGCATGAACAGTGACGAGACGGTGGCGCTGACGCGCGCCATGACGCAGTCGGGCGAAGTGCTCGGCTGGGCCGCTGCGGACTTCGACGGCCCCATCCTCGACAAACATTCCACCGGCGGCGTGGGCGACAAGGTGAGCCTGATGCTGGCGCCCATCGTCGCGGCCTGCGGCGGCGTGGTGCCGATGATCAGCGGCCGCGGCCTGGGCCACACCGGCGGCACACTGGACAAGCTGGAGGCGCTGCCCGGCTACGTCACCGATCCACCGCGCGACAAGCTGCTGGCCACCCTGCGCGGCGCCGGCTGCGCCATCGTCGGCGCCTCGGCGGCGCTGGCGCCGGCCGACCGGCGGCTGTATGCCATCCGCGATGTCACGGCCACGGTGGCAAGCGTGCCGCTCATCACGGCCAGCATCCTGAGCAAGAAGCTGGCGGCCGGGCTGCAGGGCCTGGTGCTCGACGTGAAGGTGGGCAGCGGCGCCTTCGCACCCACCGTCGCCATGGCACGCGAACTGGCACGCAGTCTGGTGGACGTGGCGCGGGGCGCCGGGCTGCCGGCGCGCGCACTCATCACCGACATGAACCAGGTGCTGGGCACCACGGCCGGCAATGCGCTGGAAGTGCGGGAGACGCTGGACTATCTGAGCGGCGCGGCGCGCGAGCCGCGCCTGCACGCGCTGGTGCTGGCGCTGGCCGGCGAGATGCTGCACCTGGGCGGGCTGGCGGCGAGCGCGGTGCAAGGCCGGCAGCAGGCCCAGCACGCGCTGGACAGCGGTGCCGCGGCCGAGCGCTTCGCGCGCATGGTGGCGGCGCTCGGCGGCCCGGCCGACGTGTTCCGCGACGCGCAGCTGGCCGCCGCACCGGTGCAGATGGACGTGCCCGCGCCGCGCAACGGCTTGCTGCAGACGGCCGACGTGCGCGCCCTGGGTCTGGCGGTGGTGGCACTGGGCGGCGGCCGTCAGCGCCCGGGTGACGTGGTGGACCCGCGGGTCGGCCTGTCGCACCTGCTGCCGCTGGGCCACGCGGTGCAGGCTGGCGCAACGCTGGCGCGCGTGCATGCGGCCGACGAAGGCGCGGCACGCGTGGCGGTGCAGGCGGTGCTGGCGGCACTGCAGCTGGGTGATTCCTCATCGCCCGGGCCCGTGGTGCTGGAACAAATCACCGGCCCGGGTTAAGCCACGTCTACGTCAGGCAAAGAAGGTTTTCGCGCGGCCAGCGCGCGCACCCTCGGTGCTACCCTCGGCCGCCAGGGCGCACGCCCGCGCCGGACATTGCCATGCCTTCTCGACTTTCGCCGCCGTTCGCGGCGGCCCTGCTGGCTCTGCTTGCAGCCTGCAACCCCGCCCCCGAAACCAAGACCGCTGCAGCGTCAGCGCCCGCTGGCGGCGCCAGCGCTGCCGCACCCGCCGGCCCGCCCGTGAGCGTGACCACGGTAAAGGCGCAGCAGCGCGACCTGCCCGTGCTCATCACCGCCACCGGCACCGTGGCCGCGCTGTCCAGCGTGGACGTGCGGCCGCAGACCACCAGCCTGGTGACGCAGGTGCACGTGAAGGAGGGCCAGTTCGTGAAGGCCGGCCAGCTGCTGTTCACGCTGGACCCGCGCGCCGACGAGGCCAACGTGGCCAAGGCGCGCGCGCAGCTGGCGCGCGACGAGGCCGCGCTGGCGGATGCGCAACGGCAGCTCAAGCGCAGCCAGGAACTGCTGGCGCAGAACTTCATCTCGCAAGGCGCGCTGGACACCAACCAGACCGCCGTGATGTCGCAGAACGCCGCCGTCACGTCCAGCCGCGCCGCGCTCGACGCCGCGCGGCTGGCGCTGTCCTACACGCGCATCGCAGCACCCGGCGCGGGCCGTCTGGGTGCCATCACCGTCTTCCCCGGCAGCAGCGTGCAGGCCAACCAGACCACGCTGGTCAGCATCACGCAGCTCGACCCCATCACCGTGGCCTTCAGCCTGCCGCAGCGTTACCTTTCCGACGCGCTGGCGGCGCTGAAGGACGGCGGCGCGCGCGTGGCCATTACTTCACCCCATGCCGCACCCGACGCCACGGCGCCCACCGAAGGGCGGCTGAAGTTCGTCGACAACGCGGTGGACGCCACCTCGGGCACGGTGAAGGTGAAGGCGCAGTTCGACAACCGCGACGGCAAGCTGTGGCCGGGCGCCTTCGTCAACGTGGCGATGACGGCACGCACCATCACCGGTGCCGTGATCATTCCGCAGGCTGCCATCATCCAGAGCGCACGCGGGCCGCTGATCTACACCGTCAAGGACGACAAGGCCCAGCAGCGCCCGGTGCAAGTGCTGTACGCGCAGGGCGAGGACGCCGCCGTCAGCGGCGTGCAGGCCGGCGAACGCATCGTGCTCGACGGCCGCCAGAACCTGCGCCCCGGTGCCACGGTGGTGGAGCGCGCCCGTGACGGCGCGCGCGCCGCGCCAGCCGGCGCTTCAGGCGCCGCAACGGGCGCCGGCTCTGGCAGCGCGCCCACCACCGGGAGGGCGCCGGCACCATGAACCTGTCAGAACTCTTCATCCGGCGGCCGGTGATGACGGTGCTGCTCAACCTGGCCATCGTGGTGGCCGGCGTCATCGGCTACCGCAGCATCCCGGTGGCGGCGCTGCCCAGCTACGACACGCCGGTCATCAACGTCAGCGCCAACCTGCCCGGCGCCAACCCCGAGACCATGGCCACCAGCGTGGCGCTGCCGCTAGAAAAGCAGTTCCAGACCATCCCGGGCCTGAAGACCATCAGTTCCACCAGCACGCTGGGCAGCACCAGCCTGACGCTGGAATTCGAGGAAGGCCGCGCCATCGACGCCGCGGCGGTGGACGTGCAGGCCGCGTTGCTGCGGGCCCAGCGCGCGCTGCCGCAGGACATGACCAGCCCGCCGAGCTACCGCAAGATCAACCCGGCCGACGCGCCGGTGCTGCTGATCGCCATGACCTCGCCCTCGCTGGCGCCTTCCGACCTGCAGGACTACGCCGAACACCTGATCACGCCGACCCTGACCACCATCGAGGGCGTGGCCCAGGTCGACGTCTTCGGCAGCAAGCGCTACGCCGTGCGCGTGCGCGTCAACCCCGAGGCGCTGGCGGCGCGCAACATCGGCCTGGACGAGCTGAGCGCCGCCTTGCGCGCCGCCAACGTCAACACGCCAGTGGGCACGCTGGAAGGGCCGCGGCAGACGCTCACGCTGCAGGCCAACAAGCAGCTGACGAACGCGGCCGAGTTCGGCGAACTCATCGTCAGCCAGCGCGGCGGCAACCCGGTGCGACTGAAGGACGTGGCCAGCGTCATCGACAGCCTGGAGACGCTGAAGAGCTGGGCCACGCTGAACGGCGAGAACTCCATCACCCTGGCCGTGCGCCGCCAGCCCGGCGCCAACACCGTGCGCGTGGTGGACTCGGTGCGCGCCGCGCTGCCGGCGCTGAAGGCGCAGTTGCCGCAGAGCGTGAACCTGACGCCGGTGAACGACCGCTCGGTGAGCGTGCGCGACGCGCTGCATGATGTCTCGCTCACGCTCATCGGCACCATCGCGCTGGTGGTGCTGGTGATCTTCCTCTTCCTGCGCCGCGCCGTGGCCACGCTGATTCCCACGCTCAGCCTGCCCGTCAGCCTGGTGGGCGCGGTGGCGCTGCTCTGGGGCATGAACTACAGCCTGGACAACATCTCCCTGCTCGGCCTGACCCTCGCCGTGGGCCTGGTGGTGGACGACGCCATCGTGATGCTGGAAAACATCATGCGCCACGTCGAGAAAGGCGTGCCGCCCTTCCAGGCCGCGCTGATGGGTTCACGCGAGGTGGGCTTCACCATCATCAGCATCAGCACGTCGCTGATTGCGGTGTTCATCCCCATCTTTTTCATGCCGGGTGTCATCGGCCTGCTGTTCCATGAATTCGCGGTGGTGGTGGGGCTGGCGATCCTGGTGTCGGCCTTCGTCTCGCTGACGCTGGTGCCGATGCTGGCCAGCCGCTTCCTGAAGGACGAACAGCACCAGCGCAAGCCGGGCTTCATGGTGCGCGGCTTCGAGCGTGGTTTCAACGCGCTGCTGGCCGGCTACACGCGCACGCTGGACGGCGCGCTGGCGCACCGCAAGACCGTGCTGCTGGTGGCGCTGGCCACCTTCGCGGCCACGGCCTGGCTGTTCATGATCATCCCCAAGGGCTTTTTCCCTGAAGAAGACATCGGCCAGATCCAGGCCCAGACCGAGGCCGCCGAGGACACCTCTTTCCCGGCCATGGTGCTGCTGCAGGAACGCGCGGCGCAGATCGTGCGCGGCGACCCCAACGTCGCCGCCGTGAGCTCGTTCAACGGCGGCGGTGGTGGCTCGCAGAACACCGGCCGCATGTTCATCACCTTGAAGCCGCGCGCCGACCGCCAGCCCATGAAGCTGGTGGTGGAAGGCCTGCGCAAAAAGCTGCGCGACGTGGCCGGGCTCAACGTCTTCATGCGCCCAGTGCAGAACCTGCAGCTCGGCGGCCGCCAGAGCCGCGCGCAGTTCCAGTACATCCTGCAAAGTGTGCGTGCCGACGAGCTGAACGACTGGGCCAACAAGCTGCAGGAACGTCTGCGCGCCGACCCCGACTTCCGCGATGTCAACAGCGACAGCCAGCTGCGCGCGCTGCAGGCCCAGCTGAAGATCGACCGCGACCGCGCCAACACTTTGGGCGTCAGCATCGACAGCATCCGCTCGGCGCTGTACAGCGCCTTCGGCGAACGCCAGGTGAGCACCATCTACCTGGCCACCGACAGCTACCAGGTCATCATGGAAGTGGCTCCGGAGGCCAAGCGCGACGAAAGCGCCTTTGGCGGCATCTATGTCCGCGCAAGCACCGGCGCGCTGGTGCCGCTGTCGGCCTTCGCCACGGTGGAGCGCACGGTGGGTGCCACGGCCATCAACCACGTGGGGCAACTGCAGGCGGTGACGGTGTCGTTCAACCTGGCGCCCGGGGTCGCTTTGGGCGACGCCACGAACAAGATCGAGAAGGCGCGTGAAGCCATCCGCATGCCCACCAGCGTGATCACCAGCTACGGCGGCGACGCGGCGGTGTTCAAGAGCTCGCAGGGCAGCCAGGTCATTCTCATCGTGGCGGCGCTGCTCGTCATCTACGTGCTGCTGGGCGTGCTTTACGAGAGCTACATCCACCCGCTGACCATCCTGGCCGGCCTGCCCTCGGCCGCCGTGGGCGCGCTGGCCACCTTGATGATCTTCGGCCAGGACCTGACGCTCATCGCCACCATCGGCATCCTGCTGCTCATCGGCATCGTGAAGAAGAACGCGATCATGATGATCGACTTCGCGCTCGACGCGCAGCGCCACCACGGCATGACGCCCTTCGAGGCCATCCGCGAGGCCTGCATCCTGCGCTTCAGGCCGATCATGATGACGACGCTGGCCGCGCTGATGGGCGCGCTGCCCATCGCGCTAGGCCTGGGCGCCGGCGCCGAGTTGCGCCAGCCGCTGGGCCTGGCGGTGGTGGGCGGGCTGGTGTTTTCGCAAGCCATCACGCTGTACATCACGCCGGTGATCTACCTGGCGCTGGATCGGTTCAGTGGGAAGGGGCCGGTGACGACGGCGGAGGGTGCGGTGCCGGAGTCGGTCGGGGCGGATTGAGTGCGCTACGGCGCGATGTGCCGCGCAGGGGCCAGAATCAGGTCACTCAGACCTGCCGCATCTCCCGGTTTTCGTTCCCCACATGAGCCTTCGCCTCCAACTTCGACAACCGTCGCTGCTCGACGACTGCCCCGTGGCCGCAGCTGTCGCCACGCTCGCGAACTCGGGGTCGGTGGATCAGCGAGGCGCCGTCTTCACGCGCAAAGAGGTGGTGGACTTCGTGCTGGATCTGGTCGGCTACACCGCCGATCAGCCCTTGGTGCGCATGAGCCTGCTGGAGCCCGCGTTCGGAGCAGGTGACTTTCTCCTTCCAGCCGTTGATCGACTGCTGGCGGTGTGGCGACGCACTGGCGTCGCAGCCACCGCGCTTGCGGACCTGAGTGGGTGCATCCGCGCTGTCGAGCTGCATGGCGTGACGTTCCAGCAGACGCAGCAAGCGCTGATAGGCAGGCTCCGGGCAGCAGGGATACCGCTGGGCGCAGCACGGGGACTCACGGACAGGTGGTTGATTCAGAGCGACTTTCTGCTGGCCGAACTGCCCGACGCGTTCGATGTGGTGGTGGGCAATCCGCCGTACGTACGGCAGGAACTGATCCCGGCTGACCTGCTGGCCGAGTACCGCCAGCGCTACAGCACCATCTACGACCGCGCAGACCTCTACGTGCCCTTCATCGAACGCTCGCTGCGCAGCCTCGGGGCTGGCGGCGTGCTCGGCTTCATCTGCTCCGACCGATGGATGAAGAACAAGTACGGCGGCCCTTTGCGCGCCCTGGTTGCCGATGGCTTCCATCTGCGCGCGCATGTAGATATGACCGACACCGATGCCTTCCACTCGGACGTGATTGCCTATCCGGCGATCTCCATCGTCGCCCGGACTGCAGGTGGGTCTACGAGGATGGCGGTGCGGCCACCTATCGATGCGATCTCGCTGAAGGAGCTGGCAGACCAGTTGCTGTCATCAGCACCGCCGGCGGCCGACGGGCCGGTGAAGGAACTGGTCGGCGTGGCCTCGGGAAGCGAGCCGTGGCTGCTTGACGCCACTGATCAATGGCAGATCGTTCGCAGGCTTGAAGGCCGCTTCCCGCTGTTGGAGGAAGCCGGTTGCCGGGTAGGCATCGGCGTTGCGACGGGTGCGGACAAGGCCTTCATTGCGCCTTTCGAGGAACTCGACGTCGAGGACAGCCGCAAGCAACCGCTGGTCACCACACGCGATCTCCGGGACGGCACGGTCCAGTGGAGCGGGCTGGGCGTGGTGAACCCGTTCGACGAAGGCGGTGGTCTCGTGGATCTGGCAGCGTATCCGCGGCTGCGGCGATACCTGGAGTCCCGCAAGGCCGAGATCGCCGGGAGGCACTGCGCCCGGAAGTCGCCAGCGGGCTGGTACCGCACGATTGACCGGATAACGCCTTCATTGACGCGCACGCCCAAGCTGCTGATCCCGGACATCAAGGGCCATGCCCACGTGGTGCACGAGGAAGGTCGGCTCTATCCGCACCACAACCTCTACTTCGTCACCTCGGGGGAATGGGATCTGCGCGCATTGCAGGCCGTGTTGCTGTCGAAGGTTGCGCGTGCCTTCGTCGTGGCCTACTCAACTCGCATGCGCGGGGGATATCTGCGCTTTCAGGCCCAGTATCTGCGCCGCATTCGCCTGCCGCTTTGGCGCGACGTATCGCCAGATCTTCGACAGCGCCTGACTGCCGCTGGTAAAGATCGAGAGTTGGCGGCCTGTGATTGCGTGGCGGCCGAGCTCTATGGCTTGACAGCTGCCGAGGCTGCGTCGCTGGGAGTCTGAACCGTGGCGACGATCAATGTTCAGAAGCGCCTGCAGCAGGCGACACAGAGCTATTGGGATGTCAGGCGCCTGAACGCGGACAAGCAGACTCAGTCTGGAAAGTCAGACGCAGGGACTCGAGGCGAGGTCACGGGAGGCGGCCAGATGCGCGCCCTCGAGAAACTGGTTGCCGACATCCTTTGCGAGGCCGGTCTGAAGGCCTTGGACATACGCACTCGCACCGCGCTGGAGCTGCCCGGTCACTTCAGGGCCACGAAGAAGTGGGATCTGGTGGTTGTGTCCGGCGGGCGCCTCGTCATGGCCATGGAGCTGAAGTCGCAGGCCGGCAGATCCATCGGCAACAACATCAACAACCGCTCCGAAGAGGCCGTCGGCAGCGCAAAGGACTTCTGGACTGCGGCACGAGAGGGACGCTTCGGTGCGGAAGCGACCATGCCGTTCCTTGGCTACCTCTTTCTGCTCGAAGACCGCGACAGCGTCAAACGCCCGGTCGCCAACAAGGAGCCGCACTTCAAGGTCGACCCCGCTTTTGTTGGCATACCCGGTGGTCAGGCGCCGACAAAGACCAAGGCGGCCGGCGCGACGTACGCCAAACGGTATGAACTGCTCTGCCGTCGGCTGGTGCACGAGCGCATGTACAGCGCGGCGTGTTTTCTCATGGCGACCAACTCGCCGAAAACGCAGCTCTCAGAACCTGCCGCAGATTTGAACTTCGCCCAGTTTGAGGCGGCGCTGCGCGGACACGCCGTGCGGTTTCTCGGCAGCGCACCTTGAGTCGGCAGTGACGCGCGTCAAGATCTGCTGCATCGCAAGCATCGAAGAAGCGCGCCTGGCGGCCGCCCACGGCGCCGCGGCGCTGGGGCTGGTGTCTGCAATGCCCAGCGGCCCGGGCGTGATCGCCGATGCGTGCATCGCACAGATTGCCGCTGCGATGCGCGGCGAGCCGCAGCGCAGCTTCCTGCTGACTTCGCGCACCCGCGCCGAGGCCATTGCCGAACAGCATACGCAGGCCGGCACCACCACGCTGCAACTGGTGGACCACGTGCCGCATGACGAGCTGCGCCGCCTGCGCAGCCTGTGCCCAGGTGTCGAACTGGTGCAGGTCATCCACGTCACCGGTGAAGCCTCGCTCGACGAGGCATTGGCCGTGGCACCTCACGTCGACGCCGTGCTGTTGGACTCCGGCAACCCGGCGCTGGCCGTGAAGGAACTCGGTGGCACCGGCCGCACGCACGATTGGCAGCTCAGCCGCCGCATCCGCGACGCCATCCATCCCTTGCCGCTGTGGCTGGCCGGCGGCCTGCGCGTGCACAACGTGGCCGAGGCCATCGCTGCCGTGCGGCCTTACGGCCTGGACCTGTGCACCGGCGTGCGCAGCGAAGGCCGGCTCGACGCCACCAAGCTGCAGGCCTTCATGCAGGCGGTGCGCAGCAGCTACCAGTCATAGCCCGTCAGCGTGCCGCCGCGCAGGTGGTAGACCATCGCGCCCACCTGCAGGCTGCGGTCGCCCCCCACGTAACCGTGGCCGGCGTCGCCACCCGCGCCCAGCGTGGGTTGCGTGCGCAGGCTGCGCGCTGCCAGGTCCACCTCGAAGCGCGCCAGGCCACGCTGCCAGGTGCTGCTGAAGCTGCCCGAGGGCGAGGCCAGACTCACCGGCAGCGCAATGCGCGCGACCCCTTCCACCGTCAGCCAGTTCAGGCCGTGCGGCGACTGGTCCAGTGCGCTGGCGCTGCCGGCGCTGCCCAGCGTCACGCTGTCAATCTGGCGCGGCTGCGCGGCGTTGCGGGTGTCGAACAGCGCCACCTTCAGGCCGCCCAGGCGGCCGGTGTCGGTGAAGTCGCGACCCACGCCCAGCAGCAGGCCGTCGGCCAGCGGGAAGAGTTGGTCCGAGACGCCGGGCACTTCCAGCGCGCCCGTCACGCGCGGGTCGGCGGGGTCGGACAGGTCCAGCACGTAGAGCGGGTCGACGGTGCGGAAGGTCACCACATAGCCACGCGGGCCGATGAAGCGCACGGCATAGACCTGCTCGCCCGGCTTGCCCAGGGCCTCGGGGCGCTGCGTGTTGGGCAGCGTGGCCACGGGCTGCAGCGTCTGGTCGCTGGCGCGTTCGCGCAGCACCGTCAGGCGCGCGGGTGATGGCGGTGTGCTGCCGGCGTTGGCCACCGTGGCCCACCCCATGCTGCCGGTGTAGGTGACGAGCCGCAGGTCGCCGTTCCATTCGCTGAAGCGGTAGGACTTCAGCGCCGGGTTCCAGCCCAGATGGCCCGGCACTTCGCCGCTGGCCCTGTAGACGAGCTCGCCAGCGGACAGCACGAACTTGTGGATGTCGGTCTTCACCTCGGGCGGGTAGACCAGGGCAGCACTGGCGCTCGGGTAGGTCCAGCGTGTGGTGGCGAGGTACAGGCTGTCGGGGCTCATGTACAGCGCCTCGGTGCCGCCCACGAAGCAGCGGCTGCGCGGCGCCAGCGTCGGCGCGCGCAGGTCGAAGAGCGTGATGGTCGTCACCTGCACCTGCGTCGAGCCATTGCCCGGTTGTGTCCAGCAGTCGGTGTCGCGCAGCAGCGTGGTGGCGGCGCCGCCGTTGCGCCGCATGCGCGGCAGCACGTCGGCGGCGCTGGTGCGGGCAATGACCTGCGCGCGCTCGGCGGCGCTGGCGGTGTAGGGCAGTGCGTCGATGGGCAAGCGCGGTGTCCACGAGCTCACCAGCAGCAGGGTGTCGCCGATGCGTCGGCTGGCCACCAGCTGGCCGTCGATGCTGATGTGCTCGCCAGCGCTGGCAGCGCCGGGATCGCTCACGTCCACGCGCTGCACGGCCACGCTGCTGCGCAGCCACATCGGCACCAGGCCGCTGGCCGTGGCCGGGCAGATGTCGGTGCAGATGACGCCGCCCTCGTCGCTGCGGTGCCAGCGCTGGCTGACGGCGGCCAGCGCGCGCGCCGAGGGGTCGAGCACCAGGCCATCGGCACTGGTGCTGACAGCCTCGTCGATGGCCAGCGGCAGGCTCTTCACCGGCAGGGCCCGGCCATCGCCGCCGCGGGCATAGATGCGCAGGACGGGCTGCCCCTGTGTGCCGTCCAGCGCATAGAAGTGCTGGCCATCGCTCTGCAGCAGATCGGGCTCGTCGACACCGGCTTCCTGCAAGGTGGTGCCCGAACGCGGCGGCGGCGCGGCCGAGGCCGTGGGCGCGGCGAGCACATCGCCCCCGGCGCCGACGGTACCGCCAGCAGCTTCGCGCTGGCGCAGGCGTTCCTGCACATAAGTCGCCAGTTCGCCGGGGCGCGACACGGCCAGCGCCGTGGCGCGCCCGTCTTCGGGTGCCGGGGCGGGGCCACTGCCGCCACCACCGCAGGCAACCAGCAGCGTTGCCAACGACACGGCCGCAGCCTGCCGTGCTGAGTGCATCTTCATATTCGGGCCTTGTGGTTGTCGGGGAGTGTGTGGGACAATATCCCACAAACCCCGTCGCTGTCAAACATCCGTTCGCGTGAACAACCAGCCCACCCTCATCCTCGACCGCGTGCTGCGTGTGCTGCAGCCGCTGGTGCGCCTGCTGGTGCGCAACGGCGTCACCTACCCGGTGCTGGCGGCGGCGCTCAAGCGCGTGTTCCTGGACGCCGCGCGCGCTGAACTGGCGCAGCGCGGCATGGCGCAGACCGACAGCGCCGTCACCCTGCTGTGCGGCGTGCACCGCCGCGACGTGCGCAACCTCACCCGCGCCGCGCCTGAAGCGGTGGCGCCGCCGGCGCCGCTGGGCCTGGCGGCGCAGGTGGTGGCGCAGTGGATGAACAACCCGGCCTTTCAGGATGCGCAGGGCCAGCCCGCGCCGCTGCCGCGCAGCGGCGCGGTCAGCTTCGACGCGCTGGTGGCCAGTGTCAGCGCCGACGTGCGCCCGCGCGCCGTGCTGGACGAACTGCTGCGCCTGGGCGTGGTGCTCGATGGCGTGCACGGCGTCCAGCTCGAAGGCAGCGGCTTCGCGCCGCGCCAGGGCATGGAAGAGATGTCGTGGCTGATGGCCGCCAACCTGCATGACCACGCCGCCGCCGCCGCGGCCAACCTGGCCGGCGAGCGCAATCTGCTGGAGCAGGCGGTGTTCGTCGACCGCATCACGGCGGCCTCGGCCGAGCAGCTGCACCAGGCCGCCAAGCTGGCCTGGCAGTCGGCCTTCAAGACCGTGATGCAGCAGGCCCAGACGCGCTTCGACGCCGACGCCCCGCTGCCCGCCACCACGCCACGCCACCGCGCGCGTTTCGGCGTGTACTTCTACAGCGAACCCGAGGAATGAGCGACATGGGCAAGAACACCACCCGGCGGGCGCGCTTGGCGGCCGCCACGCTGCTGGCGCTGCTCACGCTGGCCGGCTGCGGCCCCGGCGTGGGCGGCACCGGCACCGGCATGGAGCCGCCGCCCGGCACTTCGGCGCCCACCGCGCTGGCATCGCTGTGCGACAGCGACCTGGCACCGCTGCTGCGCTGCACCGCCACACCGGGCACGGCCTCGGCAGCCCTGGGCACGCAGGTCGTGTGGCTGGCCGACGGCAGCGCCACGCGCAACGTGCAGGCGCGCGTGGAAGGCAATGCCGTCGACCTGGAAGTGGCTTGCCAGTCGCTGCAGTTCACCGGTACCTGGGGCACCACGGCCGCGCAGCCGGCGCGCTTCCACGGCCAGGTGCGCAACCTGGCCACCGGCGACGCCGTGGCCGCCACGCTGAGCGCCGTGCGCGACGGCACCAACCTGGTGGTGCAGGTCCTCGACAGCCAGGGCCGCGACCTGAGCTCGCCGATCGTGTTGCAGGTGATGGTCGGCCCGGTACCCGTGGGCATCTGCCGCTGAGCCGCACGGCAACGGCAGGGCAGTTTTTCAGCGTTCGCCCTGGCGCCAGGGCTTCATCAACGCCTGCGGCACCGCGGCGCGGCGCGCCATCACCACCAGCGCCACGATGGCCATGGCATAGGGCAGCATCAGATAGACCTGGTAGGGCAGATCCACACCCAGCACACCCGCGCCGCCCTGCTGCAGCCGCAGCTGCAGCGCGTCGAAGAAGGCAAACAGCAGCGCACCGAACAGCGCCTGCCCCGGCCGCCACGACGCGAACACGACCAGCGCCACGCAGACCCAGCCGCGGCCGTTGACCATGTTGAAGAAGAAGGCGTTGAAGGCGGCCAGCGTGAGGAAGGCGCCGGCAATGCCCATCAGCGCCGAGCCGGCCACGATGGCGCCGATGCGCAGCCCGGCCACGCTCAGACCCTGGCCTTCAACGGCCGCCGGGTTCTCGCCGACCGTGCGCAGCGCCAGGCCCAGCGGCGTGCGGTAGAGCAACCAGGCCATGGCCGGCACCAGCAGCAGGGCCAGCAGCGTGAGCGGCGTCTGCGCGTTGAGGATGGGGATGGGCAGCCAACTCATCGGCGCGAAGGCCTCAATGGTGGGTGGCCGCTCCACCTTCGGGAAGCTCACGCGGTAGGCATAACTTGCCAAGGAAGTGGCCAACAGCGTGAGGCCGAGCCCCGCCACGTGCTGCGACAGGGCCAGCGTCACCGTCAGCAGGCCGTGCAGCAGGCCGAGGGCCGCACCGGTGAGCGCGGCCACCATCACGCCGCCCCACAGCGACAAACCGGCATGCACCGCCAGCCAGCCGGTGAAGGCACCGGCAACCATGATGCCTTCGATGCCCAGGTTGAGCACCCCCGCACGTTCGCACAGCAGCACGCCCAGCGTGCCCAGGATCAGCGGCGTGGCCAGGCGCAGCACCGACACCCAGAAGGGCGCAGCGGTGAGCAGGTCCATGAGCTCACTCACGTCCGCCCCCGACGGCCTGCGGCCGATCCCCCCAGGGGGGAATTCGCCCTCGGCAGCGCCTGCGGGCTCATCGCCGCCGCAGCCGGTATTGGGTGAACATCGACGCCACCAGCATGGCGATGAGCGCCACCGCGACGATGACATCGGCGATGTAGGTCGGCACACCCACCGCGCGGCTCATGCTGTCGGCGCCGACCAGGATGCCGGCCACGAACACCGCCGCTGCCACCACGCCCAGCGGGTGCAGCCCGGCCAGCATGGCGATGACGATGCCGTTGTAGCCATAGCCCGGGCTCATGTCGAGCGTGACGTAGCCGGCGCGCCCGGCCACTTCCACCGCGCCGGCCAGCCCGGCCAGCGCGCCGGACAGCAGCGCCACCTTCATCGTCACCCAGGCCACCGGCATGCCGGCGAAGCCCGCGGCCCGCGCGCCGGAACCCACGGCCCGCATCTCGAAGCCATGCGTCGTGTACTTCATCATCGCCCACAGCGCCAGCGCGCACCCCAGTGCGCCCAGCAGGCCGGTGTGCACGCGGCTGCGTTCGACGAGCTTGCCGAGCTGCAAGGCATCCTGCAACGCCACGCTCTGCGGCCAACCGAGTGCCGTGGGGTCCTTCATCGGCCCGTCGAGCATGGCGCCGACGAAAAGCAGCACGATGAAGTTGAGCAGCAGCGTGGTCACCACCTCGTCCACGGCATGGCGGCTCTTCAGCCACGCCGGCACCAGCAGCAGCAGGGCGCCAGCCAGGGCCGCGGCGGCCATCATCAGCGGCAACAGCAGCCAGGGCGAGAGTTCGAAGCCGCTGCCGCCATGCAGCCCGCCCACCGCCACCGCCGCCAGCGCACCCAGATAGAGCTGGCCTTCGGCGCCGATGTTGTAGAGCCGCGCGCGAAACGCCACCGCCGCGGCCAGGCCGGTGAAGATCAGCGGCGTGGCGCGCGTGAGCGTTTCGGTCCACGCAAAGCGCGAGCCAAAGCCGCCCTGCAGCAGCAGCGCATAGGCCTGGCCCACCGGCGCGCCGGCCCAGGCCACCAGCAGCGAGCTGATGGCCAGCGTGAAGGCCACGGCCAGCAGCGGCGCACCCAGCAGCAGCGCGCGCGGCGTCTGCGTGCGCGCTTCAAGCCGCAGCATGTTCGTCCACCGCACCGGCCATGGCCAGACCGATGCGGGTGAAGTTCCAGTCGTCCAGAGGTTTCGCCTCGGTGAGCCGGCCGTGGTGCATCACCGCCACGCGGTCGGCCAGCGCGAACACTTCGTCGAGATCTTCGCTGATCACCAGCACCGCACTGCCCGCTGCTGCGGCGTCGAGCAGGCGCTGGTGCACGTAGGCCACGGCACCGATGTCCAGGCCCCAGGTGGGCTGGTTGGCGACGATGAGCAGCGGCTGCGTCGGCGTGGACAGCGCGCGCCCCAGGATCAGCTTCTGCATGTTGCCGCCCGACAGGCGCCGGGTGAGGGTCTGCACGCCGCCGCCTTCGGTGCCACGCACGTCGAAGCGCTCGATCAGGCCGCGCGCAAAGGCCATGGCCGCGCCGCGCCTGAGCACGCCGGCACGGGCGAAGGCCGGGCTGGCGTAGCGCTCCAGCACGGCGTTTTCCCACAGCGTCAGCTCAGCCACCACACCCACGGCGTGGCGGTCTTCAGGCACGCGGGCGACACTGGCTTCGATGAAGTTGCGCGGCCGCGCGCGCAGCGGCCGGCCGTCGATGTGCAGCGTGCCGGCGTCCAGCGCAAGCTCACCGCACAATAACGCGGCCAGCGCGGCCTGGCCGTTGCCCGAGACACCGGCCACCGCCACCAGCTCGCCAGCGCGCACGGCCAGGTTCACGCGGTCCAGTCGCGGCGGGCCTGTCAGCGTGGCATCGCGCAACTCGCAGACCACGCGGCCCGGCGCCGCAGCCGCCGCGCGCCGCGCCGGGGCCACGCTGCGGCCGACCATGGCTTCGGCCAGCTGCGCCTTGCTGGCGCCGGCCGCCGGCAGCGTGGCCACCAGCCGCCCGGCGCGCAGCACGGCGATGCGCTGCGAGACGCGCAGCACCTCGTCGAGCTTGTGGCTGATGAAGATGATCGACAGGCCCTGCGCCACCATCTGCTGCAGCGTGTGGAAGAGGCTCGCGCTTTCCTGCGGCGTGAGCACCGCCGTGGGCTCGTCCAGGATCAGGATGCGTGCACCGCGCACCAGCGCCTTGAGGATCTCCACGCGCTGGCGCTCGCCCACCGACAGGCTGGCCACGCGCGCTGCCGGGTCGACCTGCAGCCCGAAGCGTTCGGCCTCTTGCAGCAGATGCTGGCGCGCCATGGCGCGGCGCGAGAACGGCCGCCACAGGCTTTGTGTGCCGAGCATCACGTTGTCGAGCACGCTCAGGTTGTCGGCCAGGGTGAAGTGCTGGTGCACCATGCCGATGCCTGCCGCCAGCGCGGCGCGCGGCTGCCCCGGCGGCAGCGGGCGCCCTTGCACCTCGATGTGGCCTGCGTCGGCGACGTAGTGCCCGAAGAGGATGCTGACCAGCGTGCTCTTGCCGGCGCCGTTTTCGCCCAGCAGGGCCAGCACCTCGCCACGCGCCAGGTCGAGCGAGATGCCGTCATTGGCCAGCAGCGAACCGAAGCGCTTGCTGATGCCCACCAGGCGCAGGACGGGTGCGGGGGGTGCAGGCGGCATGCCGGCATTCTGTGGCACGCGGCGTGCCGGCCGGTTTTTCAGCTACCGTGCTCGCCCATGTCCGACACCACCGCTTCGCCGCCCGCCTGCCTGAACTGCGGCGAGGCCTTCGGCGACGCCAGGCCGAAATTCTGCCCGGCCTGCGGCCAGGAAACCAACGTCAAGGCGCCGCGGGTGGCCGAATTGCTGCAGCAGTTCGGCGGCGCCTACTTCACCACCGAGGGCGCAGCCTGGCGCACCTTCAAGCTGCTGATCACGAAGCCAGGCGAGCTGACGGCGCAGTACCTGGCCGGCCGCCGCAAGCACTACCTGCTGCCGCTGCGCCTGCTGCTGTCGCTGAGCGTGGTGATGCTGCTCACCCTGCGCATCGTCTCGGCCATCGACTTCGCGTCCATGGACGATGCCGAGGTCATGCGCAACCTGCCCGACAAGCCGCGCTCGGTGCGGCTGGAGCTGCTCATCGGCGACGCCGGCCTCGACGATGGCGAGTTCTACTGCCACAACCTGCCCGAGTGGATGTGCCGCCGGGTGGAAAAGCGGCTGGACGTGGACACGCGCTCGATGGTGCTGCAGATGCAGAAGGCCAGCGAACGCGTGGCCAGCCACGCCGGCATCGTGACCTTCGTGCTGCTGCCCGCCCACGCCTTGCTGCTGTGCCTGCTGTACCGCCGCAGCGCGCTGCACTACACCGAACATTTGGTGTTTTCGATGCACCTGCACGCCTTCTGGTTCCTGCTGGCTGCGGTGATGATGGCCGGCGGTGAATGGGTGGCGCTGGCCGGCGTGGCGGTGATCCCGGTCTACGGCCTGCTGGCCATGCGCCGCGTCTACGGCGGGCCCTGGTGGGCGCTGGGTGCGAAGGCGCTGGTCATCACGGCGCTGCACGGGCTGCTGGTGGCCACCATGGTGGCGGTGGTCATGCTGGCCGCACTGCTCGCGTGAACGCCCCGATCCACTGCCCCAACTGCGGCGAGACGCTGGCCGACCTGCCGCGCCCGGCCCATTACTGCCCGGCTTGCGGGCAGGAGGCCGTGGTCAAGCCGCCGACGCTGGGTGAATTCCTGCAGCAGTTCGGCGGCGCCTACCTCAGCACCGAAGGCGCGCTGTGGCGCACGCTCAGGCTGCTGCTGTTCAAGCCCGGTGAGCTGACGCGGCTGTATCTGATCGGCCGGCGCAAGCACTATGTGCTGCCGCTGCGGCTGTACCTGACCATCAGCCTGATCGTGCTGCTGCTGGTGCGCGTGGCCGGCGGCGGCGGCGCGGTGCAGGTGAACATCGACCCGAAGGCCGACGCCGCGGTGGCCGCCGAGAACCGCAACTTCAACATGGTGCTGATGGGCGGCAGCCGCGCCGGCCTGCGCAACGGCGTCTTCTACTGCGAGAACATGCCGCAATGGATGTGCCAGCGCCTACAGCGCCGCATCGTCGCCGACCCCAAGGAAATGGCGCGCCAGCTGGAAGAGGTGAAGGAGCGCTTCCTCGGCAACCTGGGTGCGGCGATGTTCGTGCTGCTGCCGACCTTTGCGCTGTGGCTCAAGCTCGTCTACCTGAACCGCCGCATGCGCTACACCGAACATCTGGTGTTCGCGCTGCACGTGCATGCCTTCTGGTTCGCCGCCCTGGCCTTCACGCTGCCCGACACCCCGTGGCTGAGCGTGCCCGCCTTCATCGCCGTGCCCTGGTACACGATGCTGGCCCTGCGGCGCGTCTACGGCGGCCGGCGCTGGCCGCGCTTCCTGCGAGCCGGCTTCGTGAGCCTGCTCTATCTGGTGACGATGAGCGTGGCGCTCGCCTTCGTCGGGTTGTGGAGCCTGTTCTCCTAGGCGCCCAGGCGCGCTGCGAGGTCGACGAAGTCGGCCGCGGCGATGTCGAACTCGCCTTCCTGCCAGTCCTCCATCGCCCCGCCCGGGCCGCGTTCCAGCGGCCGCGCCACGTAGGCCGTGCGCAGGCCGCAGGCGGCGGCGGCGCGCAGGTCACTCGCGTGGGCGGCGACCATCATCAGTTCATGCGGCTGCAGGCCGAGCAGGCGCGCCGCGCCCAGGTAGACCTCGGGGTCGGGCTTGTAGTGGTGGAAGAGCTCGGCCGAGAGCACGGTGTCCCAGGGCAGGCCGGCGTGTTTGGCCATGTTCACCAGCAGCGCCACGTTGCCGTTGGACAGTGAGGTGATGGTGTAGCGCGCCTTCAGCCGCGTCAGGCCGGCCACGCTGTCGGGCCAGGGCTGCAGGCGGTGCCAGACGAGGTTGAGCCGCGCCGCGTCGGCCTCGGGCAGCGTGATGCCGCGTTCGGCCAGGATGCGGTCGAGGATGCGCCGGTGCAAGCCGTCGATCGTGGTCCACGGCAGCGCGCCGCTGCGCACGGCCTGCATCGCCGGCTGGTAGCCGGCACGCCAGGCCAGCGCGAACTCACCGCCGTCCACCGGCAGCTTCATGGCCGCTACCTCGCCGGCGATGCTGCCGTACCAGTCGACCACGGTGCCGAAGATGTCGAAGCTGAGGGCGCGCACGCCCGTCATCGAAAGGGCAGGACGGGCAGCGCTCAAGCCAGCAGCTTGGAAGCGTCGATGCTCACGCCGGGCAGAGCCTGCGGCGACAGCAGGCCCGGGCGCGCCGTTTCCACCAGTTCGGTGTAGCTGTCGCCCTGCGGGGCGCGGCAGGTGCGCAGCAGGCCGTTGTCGAGATCGACGATCCAGACTTCGCGCACGCCGTGGCGGGCGTAGAGGCCGAGCTTGATCTCGCGGTCGTAGCGCGCACTGGTAGCGCTGACTTCGATGAGCAGCAGCACGTCGGCCGCGGTGGGGTGGGCCTGGGCATAGAAGTCGTCGCGCGGCGCCAGCAGCATCAGGTCGGGCTGCGGCTCGGAGCGCTGGCTCAGGCGCACCGGGTCTTGCACGGCGACGATGGCGCGCGAGCCTACGGCCTCGGTGAGCAGACGGACCAGCCGCTTGACCGTGCTGCCATGCCGACTGCCGATGGGCGCCATGTCGACGATCTCCCCTTCGATCAGCTCCACCCGCGCGTCAGGCGCCAGCACGCCGGTCTCGGCCATGCGGTAGTACTCGTCCACCGTCAGCAAGTGGCGGCGCAGCAGTTGGGGCGGTTCGATCAGGCCCATGGTGCCGCGATTCTAGGCAAGCCCTGACTACTTGGCACTGCCCTTGGGCTGCCCGTCGTCCACCTTCACCGTGTAACTGCCGGCCAGGATTTCCTTCTCGCGTGCGCGCACCTTGTCGACGATGGCCTTGGGCACCTTGGCCTCGAAAGTGCCCAGCGGGCTGAGCTCGCTGCCCTTGAACTTCATCGTCGAGTACTTGCCGTAGTCCTCGGCCTTGAACTTGCCGGCCTTCACCGCGGCCAGTGCGGCGGCTACGGTGGGCTCCATGTTCCACAGCGCGCTGGCCACCACCGTGTCGGGGTACTGGGCCTGCGTGTTGATGACGTTGCCGATGGCCAGCACCTTGCGCTCCTTGGCCGCGTCGCTGACGCCGAAGCGCTCGGCGTAGAGCACGTCGGCGCCCTTGTCGATCATCGCGAAGGCGGCTTCCTTGGCCTTGGGCGGGTCGAACCAGCTGTTGATGAAGGTGATGGTGAATTCGGCTTTCGGATTGACCTCCTTCACGCCGGCCATGAAGGCGTTCATCAGGCGGTTAACTTCGGGGATGGGGAAGCCGCCGACCATGCCGATCTTGCCGCTCTTGGATACGCCGCCCGCGATCAGGCCCGACAGGTAGGCCGGCTCCTGGATGTAGTTGTCGAAGACCGCGAAATTCGGTTCCTGCGGCTTGCCGCTGCTGCCCATCAGGAAGCTCACCTTGGGATAGTCCTTGGCCACCTTGCGCGCTGCGGCTTCCACCGCAAAGCTCTCACCGACGACCAGCGTGTTGCCCTTCTCGGCGTACTGGCGCATGACGCGTTCGTAGTCGGCGTTGGCCACGTTTTCGCTGAACACGTATTCGATCTCGCCGCGCGCCACGGCGGCCTTCAGCGCCTTGTCGATGCGGCTGACCCATTGCTGTTCCACCGGCACGGTGTAGATGGCGGCGACCTTGAGCTTGGCCTGCGCGAAGGCCGGTGCGGCAAAGACGGCAGCCAGGGCGGCGGCCCCGGCCAGGGCATGGCGGCGGTGCAGAGACATGGGCGTTCCTCAGGTGGGTGATGTGACTGCGTTATAGCAAGACGTGGACCCGCGGCCTAACCCGGCTCACCGGGCTCACCGGGCTCACTGGGCCGCTGCGTCGCGGAAGTAGCGGATGCGCTCTTCGCTGGGCGGGTGGCTGGCCAGCGCGAAGCCCAGGCCGCTGCCTTCTTCGTCGGCGGTGGCGCTGGCGCGCAGGCGCTCGAACAGCGTGACCATGGCCAGCGGCGAACGCCCGCTGGCGCGCAGCACCTGCGCCGCCACGGCATCGGCCTGGCGTTCGGCGTCGCGTGAGTAGCCCATCTGCGCCACCATGGCCGAAGCGCCGGCCAGGACACTGCTGAAGTCGCCCAGCGCCACCCCCGTGGCCGTGCTGACCAGCGCGAACTGCACCAGCGCCTGCATGCCATGGCGGTGCTGCACGTGGCCCAGCTCGTGCGCGAGCACGCCGACGACGGCGTCGTCGGCGCCCTGCAGCACCTCCACCAGCGCGTCGGTGATGACGACGCTGCCGCCCGGCAGCGCAAAGGCATTGGGCCCCAGGCGCTTGCCGGCATCGTGGAAGTGCAGGTCATACGTGGGCCGCTGGCCGGCGGGCCAGGCCGCAGCCACGGCGTCGGCCAACGCCTGACGCAGCGCAGCCTGGCGCGCGGCCGGCAGGGCGCTCGGCTTGAGCCAGCGCTGCCGGATGCTCTGCAGCGCGGCGCTGCCGACACTGCGGTCGACATCGGCGGGCACGAAGGCCAGCACGCCGCGCGCGGCCAGCGGCACCCCCCAGCGGTAGGCAGCCACCACCACGGCCAGCAGCAGCAGCGCGGCCAGCAGCGTGCTGCGCCAGTTCTGCTGGGCGCGCACGACCCAGGTGTCGCGAAGGCCTGCGCCTTGCCGCCAGGCATCGAAGGCGGCGGCGTCGGCCACCTGCAGCGAGCCGCCACCGCTCAGCTGCAGCACGCGCTGGCCGTGCCGCGTGCGCTCAGGCCACTGCACCTGCGCCAGCGGCCAGCGCAGCGTGTCGGCCCCGCCAGCCACGGGCCTGGCCACCAGGCAGCCGCTTTCGATCGCCAGCTCCACCGGCTGGCCGCGGCCACTGCGGCCATCGAAGTACTGGGCTTGCGGCACCGCGCTCACAGGCCGATGTCGATGCCTGCCAGGTCGCCCGCGGCGTCGCCGGCCGCGCTTTCGTCCGGCGCTTTGCCGCTGGGCAGCAGGCTGTCGGGCGACAGCGTGGCGCGCACGCTCACCGCCTGCAGGCGCAAGCGCGCCGTGGCCACCGCCGCGTAGGGCAGGTACAGGCCCAGCGTGCACAGCACGAGCAGCCAGTTCAGCGCCGTCAGGCGGACCAGCGCCATCGCGCTGAGCGCACTCTCGAAGTGCAGGTGCTCGCTGCGCGTGCTGTTCCACACCAGGTTCTGCAGCCGTGCGGTGATGTAGGGGCCGACCACGGCCTGGTACGCCAGGAACAGCAGCAGCAGCACCACCACGCCCCGCACGATGATGGCCGGGTCCTGGCCCTGCTCGTCGCTGGCAGCGGACTGCACGCCCTGCAGCAGGCCGTAGGTGAGGGCTGCACACAGCAGGCCGGCCGCCATGGCCACGCCCACGCCGCGCAGCCCGATGCCATAGAACGCCGTCAGCCGCGCGCTGAAGCGCGTGTGCTCGCCGCCCAGCGCATAGTGCATGTGCTGGTAGCGGCGCAGCAGCCACAGCATGGCCGGCAAGGCCGCCACCGCCAGCAAGGGCACGGCCGCGCTGGCGACGAACAGTGCGCGCGGCGGCTCACCCTGCTCTGGTGTGAGAAAGCCGCCCAGCCCCAGCACCACGAAGGCCAGCGCGAGGCCGGGCGCCATGGCGACATAGGCGCCCGGGCGCGCGCCCGTGAAGTGCAGCCTGATGCCGCGCCAGGCCGTGTTGGCCAGGCGGAAGCGCAGCGACGAGTGCCACAGCGCCGGCCACAGCGCCGCGGCCATCACGAAGGCCACCAGGCCGGCCGTGGCCGACACCTGCCCGGCCAGCGAATACGCCCCCAGCAGCGCACCCACCAGCAGGTAGCCGCGCAGCATCTTCCACGGGTCGGCGTGAAAGGCCAGCGGGTGGCCGTCGACCTCGGTGGCGCCATGAAAGTAGCGCAGCCGGCGCACCTTGGCGAAGGGGTAGTACAGGCCCAGGGTCACCAGCGTGAGCAGCAGGTTGACGATCCAGATGCGGAAGTATTCGCTGCCCGAGCCCACGAAACGCAGGCTCAGGCGGTGACCTTCGGGCGGCGCGGGCGCACCCAGGTCTTGTTCCATCGGTCCTCCCCTGCGGCTTGTTTGCAACCGCTGTTCACCAGGCAGGCGGTCAATGTAGCAGCGCCCACGCCTAAAATCATGCTCGCCACCTCCCGAGTGCGACGCCCCGCACTCCAGCCCCATGATCCTGTCTGCCCTGTCCGCCTTGTCGCCGCTGGACGGCCGTTATGCATCCAAGCTGGCCGCGCTGCGCCCGCTGCTGTCCGAGTTCGGCCTCATGCACCACCGCGTGCAGGTGGAAGTGGAATGGTTCATCGCGCTGTCGGACGCCGGCTTCGCCGAGTTCAATCCGCTCACCGAAGCCGCGCGCGGGCTGTTGCGCTCACTGGTGCTGCGCTTCACTGAAGCCGAAGCGCAGGCCGTCAAGGACATCGAGAAGACCACCAACCACGACGTGAAGGCCGTGGAGCTGTGGATCAAGTCGCGCTTCAAGGGCCACGCGGAACTGGAGCGTGCCGCCGAGTTCGTGCACTTCGCCTGCACCAGCGAGGACATCAACAACACCAGCCACGCGCTGATGTTGCAACGCACGCGCACCGAAGCGCTGCTGCCGGCGCTGGACAAGCTGCAGGCCCAGCTCACCACCATGGCGCATGCGCTGGCCGGCCTGCCCATGCTCAGCCGCACGCACGGCCAGACCGCCAGCCCCACCACGGTGGGCAAGGAGGTGGCCAACGTCGCCGCGCGCCTGGCCACGGCGCGCATGCGCATCGCCGCGGTGCCGATGCTGGCCAAGATGAACGGTGCGGTCGGCAACTACAACGCCCATGTCGCCGCCTATCCCGGTTTCGACTGGGAAGGCTTCAGCCGCAAGGTAGTGGAAGAGCGCCTGGGCCTGGCCTTCAACCCGTACACGATCCAGATCGAGCCGCACGACTACATGGCCGAGCTGTTCGACGCCGTCGCGCGCGCCAACACGCTGCTCATCGACTGGTCGCGCGATGTCTGGGGCTACATCTCGCTGGGCTACTTCAAGCAGAAGCTGAAGAAGGGTGAGGTCGGCAGCAGCACCATGCCGCACAAGGTCAACCCCATCGACTTCGAGAACGCCGAGGGCAACTTCGGCCTGGCCAACGCGCTGCTCACGCACATGAGCCACAAGCTGCCCATCAGCCGCTGGCAGCGTGACCTGACCGACAGCACCGTGCTGCGCAACATGGGCGTGGCCCTGGGCTACACGCTGCTGGCCATCGACAGCCTGAGCCGCGGCATGGCCAAGCTGGAGGTGAATGAAGCGGCGCTGGCCGCCGACCTCGACGCCGCCTGGGAAGTGCTGGCCGAACCGGTGCAGACGGTGATGCGCCGCCACGGCCTGCCCGACCCCTACAACCAGCTCAAGGACTTCACGCGCGGCCAGCCCATCACGAAAGAACTCATGCAGGGCTTCATCAGTGGCCTGGCGCTGCCCGACGAAGACAAGCAGCGGCTGCTGGCCATGACGCCGGCCAGCTACACCGGCCTGGCCGAGGCGCTGGCCAAGCGGTGGCGCTAGTGGCGCCAGTGGCCGACTTCCGCGCCCAGCTGCTTGGCGCGCAGGCGCACAACGCCTCGCTGCTCTGCGTCGGCCTGGACCCCGAACCCGCGAAGTTCCCCGGTGCCTGGCGCGGCGATGCTTCGCGCATCTTCGACTTCTGCAGGTCCATCGTCGACGCCACGCACGACCTGGTGTGCGCCTACAAGCCGCAGATCGCCTACTTCGCCGCGGCACGCGCCGAAGACGCGCTGGAAAGGCTGATGGCGCACATCCACCGCGTGGCGCCCGCGGTGCCGGTGATCCTGGACGCCAAGCGCGGCGACATTGGCGCCACCGCCGAGCAGTACGCACGCGAAGCCTTCGAGCGCTATGCCGCCGATGCCGTGACGCTGTCGCCCTTCATGGGCGGTGACTCCATCGAGCCCTACATGCGCTACACCGGCAAGGGCCTGATCCTGCTCTGCCGCACCAGCAACCCCGGCGGCAACGACCTGCAGGGGCAGGCGCTGGCGAATGGCGAGCAGCTGTACGAGCACATCGCGCGGCTGGCGGCGGGCGCATGGAACCGCGGCGGCCAGATCGGCCTGGTGGTCGGCGCGACCTACCCCGCCGAATTGGCGCGTGTGCGCGAACTGGCGCCCACGCTGCCGCTGCTGGTGCCCGGCATCGGCGCCCAGGGCGGCGACGCCGAAGCCACGGTGCGCGCCGGCTGGCGGCCCGACGGGCCGGTGATCGTGAGCTCGTCGCGGGCCGTGCTCTACGCCCTGCCCGACCATGACCACGACGGCGACTTCGCCACGGCTGCACGCAACGTGGCGCTGGCCACGCGTGACCAGTTGCAGCGGGCCCGCGTCGGCGCCTAGGGTAGGTTGACACCATGGGGCCGGACAGCATCACCGAGCCGCCCCGCATGCGGCCCGCCTGGGCGCCCGGCGATGCCGGCACGTCCACCCGCGTGCTGCTGCGCATGCGCCGCGGCTATCTGTGGGTGTGCGCGGGCGCCTGCGCCCTGGCCGCTGCGCTGCTGGGCTTCACGCTCGACAGCGCGACACGCGCCCTGCCGGTGGCCATCTTCGTGCTGCTGGCCGGCGGCTCGGCCGCGGCCTCGCGCCTGCCCGCAGCACGCCTGAGCGCGGCGCTGACGCTGGCGCTGACCGGCGTGACGCTGGGCCTGGCGGCCGCCGCGCTGTGGCTGGGCTGGGGCCTGGCGGCGCCCGGCCTGCCCATCTACGGGCTGCTGGTCTGCGTGCTGTGCGGCGCCGCCGGCTGGCGCGCTGGCGCAGCGCTGGCGGTGGTGGCCACAGGGGCGG
>JANNFE010000174.1:0-5358 GCA_031379415.1 Betaproteobacteria bacterium
GTAGAGGCTCAGCGACGCGCCACCCAGCCCGGCGATGAAGCCGCCGGCCGTGGTGGCCGCGATGCGGATGCCGTTGACGCTGTTGCCCAGGGCCCGCGCCGCATCGGCCGAATCACCCACCATGCGCACCAGCAAACCCCAGCGCGTGTTCATGAAGGCCCAGCCCATGCCGATGGCGAGCAGCACGCCGATGGGGAAGAGCGCGTTCACCCTCAGGGCCGCCTGCACCTGGCCGGAGTCGCTCCAGCCGCCGAGGGCGATGGACGGTATCTGTGGCGCCTGCGGCTGGATCAGCGGCTTGCCCAGGTAGAAGGCCAAGCCTGCGCCCAGCAGCATGAGCGCAATGCCCATGGCGATGTCGTTCACGCGTGGCAGCGAACACACCAGGCCATGCAGAGAGGCCAGCAACGCGCCACTCAGCCCGGCGGCCAGCACACCCAGCCAGGGCGACCCCGTGAGGTAGGCGCCGCCGAAGCCGGCCATGGCGCTGAACACCAGCACGCCTTCCAGGCCCAGGTTGATGCGTCCGGACTTCTCGGTCAGGCATTCGCCCAGGCTGACGAAGAGAAAGGGTGTGCCGACGCGGATGGCGCCGCCCAGCACGGCGAGCAGGACGTCGAAGATGGCTTCACCGCTCATGCTGGTTTCACCGCGGCTTGCGGCGCTCTCTGGGGCAGGAAGCTGAATGGCAGCAGACGGCCGCGCATCGCTTCCGCGGCCAGGATCAGCACGAATGCGAAGCCCAGTAGCACCTGCACAGAAGCATCGGGCAAGCCCATGCGCCTCTGCAGCAGGCTGCCCGCCGCGCCGAAGCCGCCGAACAGGATGGCCACGGGGATGACGGCCAGCGGATGATGGCGCGCCACGAAGCTGACCAGGATGCCGGCATAACCCAGCCCGGCAATCAGCGAAGCATTCGCCGAGGTGTGCACCGCCGCGACCTCGATGCCACCCGCCAGCCCGGCCGCGGCGCCACCCAGGGCACAGGCGGTGATGATGAGCCGGTGCGCCGGCAGCCCCACCAGCCGCGCCGCGCGCGCGTTGCCGCCCACCACGCGCGTGGCGAAGCCGTGCGTGGAGCGCGACAGCCACACTGCGCTGGCCAGACAAGCCACCACGCCGAAGGCCAGGCCCCAGTGCACGTCGTAGCCGAACATGGTGCCGATGCGCAGGCCTTCGGGCAGCGGCAGTGTCGATGGCTTGTTCAGGCTGGCCGGGTCACGCATCGGCCCTTCGACCAGGTGCTTGAAGAAGGCGATGGCGATGTAGCCCAGCAGCAGGCTGCTGATGGTTTCGTTGACGCCGCGGTACTGGCGCAGCGCGCCGGCCAGCGCGATCCACAGCGCGCCGAAGAGCGCCGAGGCCAGCAGCAGCAGGGCGATGCCGAAGCTGCCCTCAGGCACGCTCATGATGTAAGGCAGCCCGGCGCAGGCCAGCCCGCCCAGCACCAGCGCGCCTTCACCGCCGATGACGGTAAGCCCGGCCCGCGCGGGCAGTGCCACGCACAGCGCCGTCAGCATCAAGGGCGCTGCGCGCTGCAGCGTGTTCTGCCAGCTGAAGGCATCACCGAAGGCGCCCGCGAAGAGCAGCGTCCAGACCTGCAGCGGATCGTGCCCGCCGAACCACACCCAGACGCCGAACATCAGCAGGGCGCCAGTGAGCGCCAGCACCGGCAGCAGGAAGGCTTCCGCAACGTCATGCCAGGGCTGACGAGTCATGGCCCACCCCCGATGCGGCCTACGGCCGCCTCCCCCTCAAGGGGGCCACCCCAGCGGCCCGGCGAAGCCGGTTCCGCGGCGTGTGCTTGGTCGCTGCTCATCGCGTGCCCGCAGCTTCAGATCTTGCCCACCACGCCTTCGATCAGGTAGTTCATGCCTTCCAGCACCGGGTCGGTCTGCTTGTAGGCCGTGCCCTTGGCGATGACGACCTTGCCGGTGTTGTCCTTCAACTCGCCGGCAAAGATGTCGAAAGTGCCGGCCAGCATCTTGGCCTTCACCGCGTCGGCGGCCTTGCGGGCGCCTTCGGGGACCATCGAACCATAGGCGCTCGTCTTCACGAAGCCGTCCTTCAGACCGCCACGCACGAAGTTCGGGTGCGGCTTGCCGGTGCGTGCGGCGTCCAGGATCAGCTTGTAGGCGGTGATCCAGTTCCACTCGGCGCCCGTCAGGTAGGCCGTGGGCGCCAGCTTGGCCTGGCTGGCGTGGTAGCCGCAGACTAGTCTGCCGCGCTTGGCAGCGGTTTCCACCACCACCTTGGGCCCGTCGACGTGCATGGTGAAGACATCGGCGCCCTGATCGGCCAGGCCGTTGGTGGCCTCGGCTTCCTTCACGGCCATGCTCCAGTCGCCGGTGAAGATCACGCTGCAGGTGATCTTGGGGTCGACCGAGCGCGCGCCGAGCGTGTACGCGTTGATGTTGCGCAGCACCTGCGGGATGGGCTTGGCCGCCACGAAGCCGATCTTCTTGCTCTTGCTCATGTGCCCGGCAATGACACCGTTGAGGTACTGCGCCTCGTCGATATAGCCGAAGAAGCTGCCGGTGTTGTCGGGGTGCTTGCCCTTGGTCCACATGCCGCCGCAGTGGCTGAAGCGCACGTCCTTGTTCTTGCCCGCGATGGCCAGCATGTGCGGGTCGAAGTAGCCGAAGCTGGTGGGGAAGAGCAGCGTGGCGCCGTCCTGCGAGATCATGCCCTGCATGGTCTTCTGCACGGCCTGCGTCTCGGGCACGTTCTCTTCTTCGATGACCTTCACGCCGGCCATCTTCTTCAGCACTGCCGCTGACTCGGCATGCGCCTGGTTGTAGCCGAAGTCGTCTTTCGGGCCGACGTAGATCATGCCCACGGTGATGGGCTTCTGTGCCCATGCCCAGGGCGCAACGCCTGCGAGTGACGCAGCAGAAGCAGCAGCAGAAAGGCGGGCGAGCGTACGGCGGCGGGTCAGGTCTGTGCTCATGGCGGCTCCGTGTGGTGGGCTGGCTGCACCAGCGCCGAACCACTTCAGGGCAGCTGCTGGTATACCAAGCGGAATTCCAGCAAGAGGCATGCCTACGCTTTGCTCTACCCCATGTGCTGCGCGCGCGCCTCGTGCAGCGTGGACAAGGTGATCTTGCGTACCTCGGCCTTGCTCTGTTCGATGTGGCTCTTCAGCAGCATCAGTGCCTGGTCGGGCTTGCGCTGGATGATGGCGCGCAGGATCTTGGCGTGCTCTGCGTAGGTGGCCTCCATGCGGTCGGCGCGCGTGAAGTCGAGCCTGCGGATGATGCGGATGCGCTCGGTCACGTCCCAGTGCACGCGGGCGATCTCGTCGTTGCCGGCAGCGCGCACCAGCGTGGCGTGGAACAACTCGTCCAGCGCACCGACTTCGCGCCCGTCCTGCAGGCGCTCTGCCACCGGCACCAGCCACACGGTCTTCAGCCCATCGAGCTCGGGTGCCGGCTCGGCGCGTGTGCACAGGCGCAGCACGCTGGCCGTTTCCAGCACCACGCGCAGGTCGTAGAGCTGTTCGAGCTTGCCGAAGTCGATGGGCCGCACGAACCAGCCGCTCTTGCTTTCGACGTCGAGCAGACCTTCGTTGCGCAGCCTGAACAGCGCCTCGCGCACGGGCGTGCGGCTGACGCCCAGGCGCGTGCCGATCTCGGCTTCGCTGAAGCGGTCGCCAGGCACGAGGCGGAAGTCGTGCATCTGCCCCTTCAATTCGTCGTAGACCTGCTCGGCCAGGTTGGCCCGAGCCGGCGCCTCGCCGGGTCGTCCCAACTTCACCGGCGCTTCGCCAGGTCGCTCCAGCTTCGCCGGCGCTTCGCCCGGGCGCCGCATGGCGGCCACCGCCTTCATGCCGCGGCCTGTTCCTGCAGGTTCGGCAGGTGCGGAAAGTGGCAGGCCACGGCGTGCGTGGCGTCATGCAGCACGGGCGCCTCGCGCCGGCAGCGGTCTTGCACCGCGGGGCAGCGGCTGGCAAAGCGGCACACCTGCGCTGGTGGGTCGATGGGGCTCTGCACTTCACCGTCGAGCCGGATCCGCGGGCCGTGGCCCGGAATGGCAGACACCAGCGCCCGCGTGTAGGGGTGCATGGGGGCAGCGAAAACACCGGCAGACGAACCCATCTCGACGATCTTGCCCAGGTACATCACGGCCACGCGGTCGGTGAGCAGGCGCACCACGTTGAGGTCATGACTGACGAAGAGCGTGGCCAGCTTCAGTTCGCGGCGCAGCCTGTCCAGCAGCTGCAGCACCACGGCCTGCACCGAGACATCCAGCGCCGCGGTAGGTTCGTCCAGGATGAGCAGGCTGGGCCGAGGTGCCAGCGCGCGTGCAATGCCCACGCGCGCCTTCTGCCCGCCCGACAGCTGGTGCGGAAAGCGCGACAGCAGCGCCTGCGGCAGGCCGACTTGTTCGGCCACCTGGTCGACGCGCTGATCGGCCGCCTTCGCATCCATGCCGCCCAGCAACAGGCAGGGTTCGCGAATGGTGTCGCGCGCGGTGTAGCGCGGGTTCAGGCTGTCGGTGGGGTCCTGGAACACCATCTGGATGTTGCCGCGCTGCGGCGTGCGCGCAAAGCGCTTGGCCGGCAGGGCGCCGAGGTCTTCGCCCTTGAACAGGATGCGGCCTTCGCTGGCGTCGATGAGCCGGGCCAGCAGGCGCACCAGCGTGCTCTTGCCGCAACCCGATTCGCCCACCAGGCCCAGGCTTTCGCCGGCGGCCACGTGCAGCGACACATCGGCCACCGCATGCAGCAGCGCGCCGCGTTTGCCCGTCACGGGGTAGCGCTTGCTCAGACGTTCGACCTGCAACAGCGGAGTGGCCTCAGACATAAGCTTCGCTCAGCGGGTGCCAGCAGGCCACAGCGTGGGCTTCGGCGCTGGACAGTGCGGGCAGCTTCGTGCGGCAGCTGTCGCTGACGCGTTCGCAGCGCTCGCTGAAGCGGCAGGCCGGCAGGTCGCTGCGGCGCAGGTCGGGCAGATTGCCGGGCACGGGCAAGAGGCTGGCCAGCGTGCTGCCGGCATGTGGCGTGCTCGACATCAGCCTCGCCGTGTAGGGATGGCGCGGCGCAGCGAACAGCTCCTTCGTGTGCGCGCTCTCCACGACATGGCCGGCGTGCATGACGACGATGCGGTCGCAGTAGTCGGCCGCCAGGCCCAGGTCGTGCGTGATGAAGAGCGTGGCCATGCCGCGTTCGCGCGCCAGGCCGGTGATGAGGTCCATCACCGCGGCCTGCGTCGTGACATCCAGGCCCGTGGTGGGCTCGTCGGCGATGAGCAGCGACGGCCGGCAGGCCAGCGCGATGGCGATCATCACGCGCTGGCACATGCCGCCACTCATTTCGAAGGGGTAGGCCGCCCAGCGCCGTTCCGGGTCGGCGATGGC
>JANNFE010000212.1:0-31452 GCA_031379415.1 Betaproteobacteria bacterium
GTGGGCTGGAGATCCTGGCCAAGGTGCGGCGCGAACTGAACGTGCCCATCCTCACCGACGTGCACAGCGAAGCCGAAGTGGCGCAGGTGGCCGCCGTCGTCGACGTGCTGCAGACGCCGGCCTTCCTGAGCCGGCAGACCGACTTCATCCGCGCCGTGGCGCAGAGCGGCAAGCCGGTGAACATCAAGAAGGGCCAGTTCCTGGCGCCGCACGACATGAAGAACGTCATCGATAAGGCCCGCGCCGCGGCGCGCGACGCCGGCCTGTCGGAAGACCGCTTCATGGCCTGCGAACGCGGCGCGAGCTTCGGCTACAACAACCTGGTGTCTGACATGCGGTCGCTGGCCATCATGCGCGAGACCGGGGCGCCGGTGGTCTTCGACGCCACCCACAGCGTGCAACTGCCGGGCGGCCAGGGCACCAGTTCGGGCGGCCAGCGCGAGTTCGTGCCGGTGCTGAGCCGCGCTGCGGTCGCCGTGGGCGTGGCCGGCCTGTTCATGGAAACGCACCCCGACCCTGCCAACGCCATGAGCGACGGCCCGAATGCCGTGCCGCTGAAGCACATGAAGGCGTTGCTGGAACAACTCGTGGCGCTGGACCGCGTGATCAAGCGCCAGCCGCTGCTGGAAAACGACTTCAGCTGCTGAACCCTTCCTTCCTGACTAGAAAGCCTAGACGCACATGAGCGCCATCGTCGACATCGTCGGCCGCGAGATCCTCGACAGCCGCGGCAACCCCACCGTCGAATGCGACGTGCTGCTGGAGTCCGGCACCATGGGCCGCGCTGCGGTGCCCAGCGGCGCCAGCACGGGCAGCCGCGAAGCCATCGAGCTGCGCGATGGTGACAAGGCGCGCTACGGCGGCAAGGGCGTGTTGCGCGCTGTGGAGCACATCAACACCGAGATCAGCGAATCGGTGCTGGGCCTCGACGCCTCGGAGCAGGCCTTCCTGGACAAGACGCTGATCGACCTGGACGGCACCGACAACAAGAGCCGCCTGGGCGCCAACGCCACGCTGGCCGTGAGCATGGCCGTGGCGCGCGCCGCGGCGGAAGAGAGCGGCCTGCCGCTGTACCGCTACTTCGGCGGCATGGGGCGCATGAGCCTGCCCGTGCCGATGATGAACGTCATCAACGGCGGCGCGCACGCCAACAACAACCTCGACCTGCAGGAGCTGATGATCATCCCGGTGGGCGCGCCCAGCTTCCGCGAGGCGGTGCGCTACGGTGCCGAGGTCTTTCACGCGCTGAAGAAGATCATCGACGCCAAGGGCATGCCCACCAGCGTCGGCGACGAAGGCGGCTTCGCGCCCAACGTGGCCAGCCATGAGGCGGCCATCCAGCTCATCCTGGAAGCCATCGACAAGGCGGGTTATCACGCCGGTGACCAGATCGCCATCGGCCTGGACTGCGCGGCCAGCGAGTTCTACAAGGATGGCCGCTATCACCTCGAAAGCGAAGGCCTGCAACTGAGCGCCGCCGAGTGGACCGACATGCTGGCCACCTGGGTCGACAAGTACCCCATCATCAGCATCGAAGACGGCATGCACGAAGGCGACTGGGACGGCTGGAAGCTGCTCAACAACCGCCTGGGCAAGAAGGTGCAGCTGGTCGGCGACGTCCTCTTCGTCACCAACACAGCCATCCTCAAGCGCGGCATCGACGAGGGCGTGGCTAACTCCATCCTCATCAAGATCAACCAGATCGGCACGCTCAGCGAAACCTTCGCGGCCATCGAGATGGCCAAGCGCGCCGGCTGGACCAACGTCATCAGCCACCGCAGCGGCGAGACCGAAGACAGCACCATCGCCGACATCGCCGTGGGCACCAACGCCGGCCAGATCAAGACCGGCTCGCTGAGTCGCAGCGACCGCGTGGCCAAGTACAACCAGCTGCTGCGCATCGAAGAAGACCTGGGCGACGTGGCGTCGTACCCGGGCCGCTCGGCTTTCTACAACCTGAAGTAGAACGCGCCGTGCGCTGGGCCACGCTCGTGCTCGCCGCCCTGCTGGTGGTGGTGCAGGCCGACCTGTGGTTCGGCAAGGGCAACATGCCCTACGTGATGAGCCTGCGCAAGCAGGTGGAGGCGCAGCGCGCCGCCAACGTCCAGGCGCGTGATCGCAACCTGCGCGTGGCCGCCGAGGTGGCCGACCTCAAGGAAGGCCTGGAGATGGTGGAAGAGAAAGCGCGCGCCGAACTCGGCATGGTGCGGCCGGACGAGATCCTCGTCCAGGTCACCGCGCGTCGCTAGTGCTGGCCGAGCTTCTGCAGGCGGCGCGGCCGCTGCTGGCGCCTGCCTTCACGGCCTGGGGCAGCCCGGTCAGCTGGCTCGAGATCGTCGGCGCGGTGCTCGGCGTGCTGATGGTGGTGGCCAACTGGCGCGTCAACCCGGTGGCCTGGCCGCTGGCCATCACCAGCTCGCTGCTCTACGGTCTGGTCTTTGCCGAGAGCGCACTCTACGGCCAGGCCGCGCTGCAGCTCGTCTTCATCGCACTGGCGGGCTGGGGCTGGTGGCAGTGGCTGCGCGGCGGGCAGGGCCAGGTGCTGCACGTGCGGTCGATGACAGCGCGGCAGCGCGCGCTGGCTGCCGCCTTCGCGCTGGCCGGCTGGCCGCTGCTGGGCCTGCTGTTGCAGGCCGGCACCGACAGCCGGGTGCCCTTCCTCGACGCTCTGCCCACCACGGCCAGCCTGGTCGCGGTGGTGCTGCTGGGGCGCAAGTTCGTCGAGAACTGGCCGGCGTGGGTGTTCGTCAACATCGTCAGCGTGGCGCTGTTCGCGAGCCAGTCGCTGTGGCCGACGACGCTGCTGTACGTGCTGTTCACGATCATGGCGCTGGCGGGCTGGCGCGCCTGGCGGCGCATCGAACATGGCTGAGCCGAGGCTGATCGCCATCGTCGGTGCCGAGAGCACCGGCAAGACCACGCTGGCCGCGGCGCTGGCGCCGCGCCTGGCGCACGACACCGGCCTGCGCGTGGCCTGGGTGCCCGAGGTGCTGCGCGAATGGTGCGAGCACATGGGCCGCACGCCGCAGGTTCACGAGCAGGCGGCGCTGGTGCGGGCGCAGCACGAACGCATCGTCGCTGCGGCCGCCACGCACGACGTCGTCATCAGCGACACCACGGCGCTGATGACGGCCGTCTACAGCCGCTACGTCTTCGGCGACCGCAGCCTGGATGCGCGCGCGGTCCAGTTGCACCGGCGCATGTCGCTGACGCTGCTCACCGCGCTCGACCTGCCCTGGCAGGCCGACGGCCAGCGCGACGGCCCGCACGTGCGCGAGCCGGTGGACAACCTGATCCGCGAACTGCTGGTCGGCGGCGGCCTGCCCTGGAGCCTGGTGTCGGGCCAGGGCGAAGCGCGGCTGGAAGCCGCGCTCGACGCCGTGGCGCCGCTGCTGCGGCCGGCTGCCGCGACAAGTGGCACACGCGGTGGCCTCTTCACCCGCCTGGCCGAGCGCAACGCCGAGCCGGCGGCGCGCGCCTGGCGCTGCGAAAACTGCGACGACGCGGCCTGCGAGCACCGGATCGCGCACCGACGCTGACCCGCGCTACTGCACCGCCGGGCTCGACGGCGGTTGGTCGCGCCCCGGCGTGAACATCTCGCCCACGTCCACGGCGTCGAAGCGGTACTGCAGGCCGCAGAACTCGCAGCCCACTTCAACCTCACCGCGCTCGGCGATCAGGCTGTCGCTCTCTTCACGGCCCAGGCCGCGCAGCATGCCCTGCACGCGTTCACGCGAACAGCTGCAGGCAAAGCGTGGCCGCTGCGGTTCGAAGCGGCGCAGCGTCTCTTCCCAGAACAGGCGGTGCAGGATGCGCTCGCCAGGCAGCGTGAGCAGCTCCTCGCGCGTGAGCGTGGCGGCGAGCAGCGCGATGCGCTTGTAGGCCTCGGACAGGCCGATGTCGTCCTCGTTGCGGCGGCCGGGCAGATTGCCCTCGCCTTCAACCGGCAGGCGCTGGATCAACAGGCCCGCGGCCACCTCGTCGTTCGCGGCCAGCACGAGCCGCGTGTCGAGTTGCTCGCTCTGCAGCATGTAGTGCTCCAGCACCTGCGCCACCTGCTGCAGCGGTTCGCGCTGGTCGCCGTAGAGCGGCACCACGCCCTGGTAGGGCTGCTGGCCCGGGAACCTGTCCTTGGGGTCCAGGGTGATGGCGCAGCGGCCCTGGCCGTGCACGTTGACCATGGCTTCCAGCTGCGCACCCGCGGGCACCTCGCCCACCACCTTGGCGGTGGCGCGGAACGTCAGCTCGGGCTGCACCTCGGCCACCGCCAGCTTCACGGGCCCGTCGCCGGATATCTGCAGGATCAGCGCGCCGTTGAATTTGATGTTGGCCTGCATCAGCACGCCGGCCGCGGCAATCTCGCCCAGCAGCGCATTGACCTCGGGCGGAAACACACCCACGGTCTGGCGGCGGCGCAGCACTTCCTGCCAGGCGTCGGTCAGGCGCACCAGCACGCCGCGCACCGGCAGGCCTTCGAACAGGAACTTGGTCAGTTCACTCATCAGCCGATCTTCTTCAGCAGCGTGCGATGGCGCTCCGCGTTTTCGACGTAGTGCAGCGCGCTCATCTTCAGCCGCGCCGCCTGCTCGGGCGAGATCTCGCGCACCACCTTGGCCGGTGCGCCCAGGATGAGCGAGTTGTCCGGGAACTCCTTGCCTTCAGTGACCACCGCACCGGCGCCCACCAGGCAGTTGCGCCCGATCTTGGCGCCGTTCAGCACCACGGCCTGGATGCCGATGAGCGAACCGTCGCCCACCGTGCAGCCGTGCAACATGACCTGGTGGCCCACCGTCACGTCGTCGCCCAACGTGAGCGGGAAACCCAGGTCGGTGTGCAGCACGCTGCCTTCCTGGACGTTGGTGCGCGCACCGAGCGTGATCCATTCGTTGTCGCCGCGCAGCACGGCGCCGTACCAGACGCTGGCACCGGCACCCAGTTGCACACGGCCGATGAGCTGCGCGCTGTCGGCCACCCAGGCGCCGGGCGCGAGGCGGGGGGCATCGTCCCCGAGTTGGTAGATGGCCAAGGCAGGCTCCTGCGCAAAGCCACAGATTCTAGGGAGGGCCCGGGCGCCGCGTCGTCACCACCAGGCCCGTGACAGGTGCACCGCCTTCCAGCCGCAGATCGGCCTGCGCGATCAGCGTGTCGACGAAGCCCGCGGCCTGCAGGCTGGCGCGCAGCGCCGGCTCGCCATGCGCGTAGCGGCCGTTGAGCTGCAACTGGTAGCCCAGCCGCCCCGGCTCGGCCGCGTGTTCCACGGTGAAGGCGAGCAGCCCACCGGCCCGCAGGGCGCCATGCGCGGCCTGCAGCAGCGGCGCCAGCTCGCCGAAGTAGCACAGCACGTCGGCCGCCACGACCAGCTCGAATCGCGCCGCCTGCGCCTGCAACCACTGCGTGAGCTCGGCACCGTGCAGGCCGTCGTAGAGCCGGCGTTCGCGGGCCAGGTCGAGCATGCCTTGCGACAGGTCCACGCCTTCCAGCTGCTGCGCATAGGCGCGCAGCCAGGGCCCGCACAGGCCGGTGCCGCAACCGGCGTCGCACACCGTCAGCCGGCCCTGCGGCGGGCCCAGCCGGGTGGCGACCACCGACTGGAGCAGCGCCGGCGCGCGGTAGCCGAGCTTGGCCAGCTGCACGTCGAAAGAGGCGGCGTGGCTGTCGAAGAGCGAGCGCACGTCGTCGTCCCGCGCGCGCGGCGGCGTGGCGTCTTCGCTGACGCTGGCCAGCACACGGCGCGCCTCGTCGCTGCCGGGCTCGCGCTGCAGCCAGGCGCGCGCTTCGTGCAGCGCCTGCTCGCGCTGCCGGCCCTGCCACAGCGCCTGGATCCGTTCGCGGCGGCAGGCCGCATCGTCGGGCGCCAGTTCCAGCACCAGCCCATAGAGGCGCGCCGCCTCGGGCCACTGCGCCCAGGCGCCGTGCAGCGCGGCCAGCCCCTGCAACAACCGGCAGCGGAAGTCCGGCGGCGCTGCGGTCTGCGCCTGGGCGCACTGCACCGCCGTGGCCAGCGCGGCCTGCGCGCGCTCGGTGCTGCCCATCTGACGGTGCAGGTCGGCCAGGTTGATCCAGCCCGTGACGACGGCGGGCGCCAGGGCCGTCATCTGCTGGTAGGCCGCCAGCGCTTCTTCCGGCCGCCCCGCCAGCCGGCAGAGATTGCCCAGCGAGTTCCAGGCCTCGGCGTAGCCCGGGTCGGCCGCCAGCGCGCGCCGCACATTGGCTTCGCCCTGTGCGAACTGGCGCAGCTGAATCTGCGCCATGCCCATGAAGTTGCGCAGGCTCGGATGCTCGGGCGCGTGGCGCAGCAGTTCGGCGTAGAGCAGCAGCGCCGCAGCGGCGTCGCCGGCCTGGTGCACACGCATGGCCGCGTGCAGGCCGGCATCGAGCTCAGCGGGGCTTGCCGGTGCAGCGGGCTGCATGGGGTGGCGCTCAGGCGGCTGGCGGCTCGACGAGCGCACGCAACTCGTCCTCGTCGAAGCCGGCCGCCCGCCGGGCCTCCAGATTGAAGGGGCCCCGCGGCCGCGGCGCCTGGTAGCGCAGCGCCAGTTCGGCGTAGGTCGCGATGGGATCGAGCCCGCGCTGCGCGCACAGCCAGCGGTACCAGCGGTTGCCCAGGGCGACATGGCCGATCTCGTCGCGCAGGATGATGTCGAGGATCTCGCCGGCGCGCACATCGCCGGCGCCCACCAGCTTGGCCTTGATCGGCGGCGAAGCGTCCAGGCCGCGTGTTTCCAGCGTACGCGGCACCAGGGCCACGCGGGCCAGCACGTCGCCGCGCGTCTTCTGGGCCATCTCCCACAGCGCGTTGTGCGCCGGGAAGTCGCCATAGTCGAAGCCCAGGCTGCGCAGGTGCTCGCGCAGCAGCGTGAAGTGCAGCGCCTCCTCGCGCGCCACGCCCACCCATTCACGATAGAAAACTTCGGGCAGGCCGGGAAAGCGCCAGACGATGTCGAGCGCCAGGTCCACGGCATTCAGCTCGATGTGGGCCAGCGCATGGATCAGCGCGGCACGGCCTTCCGTGCTGGCCATCGAGCGCTGCTTCAGCTGCGACTGCGGCACCAGCGCCGGCCGCGCCGGGCGGCCGGGAATGCCGGCAGGCTCGGCCAGCACGCGGGCGCTGTCGAGTGCGGCGTCGCGGTCCAGGCACCGGGTGCCGTGGGCCTTCTGATCGGCATCGGCACACAAGAGCAGCACCAGCGCCTGCGATCGAAGCTCGTCCATGGCGCATGCTAGCCGGCACAGGCCCCACGCCGCTGGCGTGAACTTGTGACGGTCGCATTACACTGCGCCCACCTTTTTCTACCACCCGCACACCATGACGCCGATGTCGACCCGTCGTTTCCTCCAGATCGCCGGCCTGGCCGCCGCCAGTCTGCTGCTCGCCGCCTGCGGCAAAAAAGACGAGACGCCGCCCGCACCGGCGCCGGTGGCCTCAGCCCCGGCGCCTGCGCCGGCCAAGGTCTACGTCGTCGGCACCGACGCCGCCTACGCGCCCTTCGAAAGCCAGAACGACAAGGGCGAGATCGTCGGCTTCGACATCGAGGTGCTGCAGGCTGCGGCCAAGAAGGCCGGCATCGAGGTGAAGTTCGTCAATACCCCGTGGGAAGGCATCTTCAACGCGCTGGGCCAGGGTGACCGCGACATGGTGGTGTCGGCCGTGACCATCACCGAAGAGCGCAAGGGCACGATGGACTTCAGCGACCCCTACTTCGACGCGCAGCAACTCATCGCCGTCAAAGAGAACAGCAAGGTCGCCAAGTTCGGCGACCTGAAGAAGCTCAAGGTCGGCGTGCAGACCGGCACCACGGGCGACGAGGCCGTGACCAAGCTGCAGGGCAAGACCAGCACCAACATCAAGCGCTTCGAGTCCACGCCGCTGGCGCTGAAGGAACTGGAATCGGGCGGTGTCGATGCCGTGGTGGCCGACAACGGCGTGGTCATCCACTACGTGGCCAACAACCCCGGCGGCAAGTTCAAGACCGTGGCCGACAAGGAGTTCGTGCCCGAGCAGTACGGCATCGCCTTCAAGAAGGGCAATGGCGAACTGCAGGGCAAGATCAACAAGGGCCTGGCCGACATCAAGGCCGACGGCAGCTACGACGCCATCTTCACCAAGTACTTCGGCGCGCCGCCGCCCAAGGCCGCCGCGCCGGCCTCTGCCGCCAGCAAGTAAGTCTGGAGCCGGCGGTGGGTCTGCGTTGGGAGATCCTCGCCGGCTACCTGCCGCTCTTCGTCAGCGGCCTGTGGATGACCATCGAGCTCACACTCGTGGCCATCGGCGCCGGCATGGTGCTGGGCACCCTCTTCGGCCTCATCAGCACCTCGTCCGACGCACCCGCCCCGCGCACGGCGGTGGGCCGGGCGCTGCTGCACGTGGCACGCGCGCTCACGGTGGCCTACGTCACCTTTTTCCGCGGCACGCCGCTGTTCGTGCAGATCCTGCTCGTGCACTTCGCGCTGATGCCGGCGCTCATCCACCCTGACGGCGGGCTGCTGCTGTCGGGCGACCTGGCGCGCACCTTCCGCCAGGAGCATGGCGCCTTCTTCTCGGGCTGCCTGGCGCTGAGCCTGAATGCTGGCGCCTACATCAGCGAGATCTTCCGCGCCGGCATTCAGAGCATCCACCGCGGCCAGACCCAGGCCGCCTACAGCATGGGCCTCACGCACACCCAGGCCATGCGCTTCGTGGTGCTGCCGCAAGCCTTCCGACGCATGGTGCCGGCGCTGGTGAACGAGGGCGTCACGCTGATCAAGGACTCGTCGCTGGTCTCCGCCATCGGCCTGGCCGAACTGGCGCTGGCGGCGCGCACCGTGGCCGGGGCCTATTCCCGCTACTGGGAACCGTACCTGGCCATCTCGGCCATCTACCTGGTGCTGACGCTCACGCTCTCCCTGCTGGCGCGGCGACTGGAAGCACCCGCCCATCTGCGCGGCCGTTGAGTCGTTTTCACCCAGTCGGCGCCAGGGATACGCCGGTCCGTGACCGGGCTGAGTGTTGCGCGGATGCTGCGTCGCAGCGCACTTTCTGCCCTGAACAAGGGCCAGACCCGGGTTTGCCCGATGTTGCCCCTTAGACTTTGTTTTGTGGCTGGACCGGGTTTCAACGCCCTCCGGCACGGCAACCCAAATACCTCGTGAGGAAACGCATGAAGAAGACCTTGATCGTCGCCGCTGTGTCGGCACTGGCCGCTGGCGGCGCCCTCGCACAGAGCAGCGTCACCGTGTATGGCCGCTTGAACCTGTCCGTCGAGAGCCAAAAGAACATCTCCGTCGACGGCACGCAGGTCGTGTTGCAGAACTCTGCCTCGCGCATTGGCTTCAAGGGCACGGAAGACCTCGGTGGGGGCCTGAAGGCCAATTTCATCATCGAGCACGGTTTCAGCCCCGACACCGGAGCCGGCGCCAGCCCCTTCTGGGGTCGCCAGAGCGAAGTCAACCTCGCTGGCGCATTCGGCATGGTGCGCCTGGGCAACTTCACGAGTGAAGCGTATTACGCCACCGCTGACTACATCAGCATGCACAACCACGACACGGGCACGTCGGAAGACAAGCTGTACGCCTACCTCGGCCGCAATGGCAACAAGATCGCCTACCGCACGCCCGAGTTCATCAAGGGCCTGACCGCTGAAGCCGCGATCTCCCTGAGCGAAGGCGCCGTTGGCCAGACCCGCACCTACGACGGTGCCATCAACTACGCCGCCGGCCCGCTGCAACTGGGCTTCGGCCTGGAGCGCAACAACGGGAACGAGCAATACGCCATCCGCGGCCTCTACGAGATGGGGCCTGTCATCCTGGGCGCCTACTTCCAGATGCACAAGGACAAGACCCTCGGCGACCGCAACGTGTATCGTTTCAGTGCGGCTTACAACGTGGGCGCTTCCGAGTTCCACTTCAACTTCGGCAAGAGCGACGAATTCGACAAGCTGAACAACAGCGACGCCACTCAGTACACGGTGGGCTACAACTACAACCTGAGCAAGCGCACCAAGGTCTACGCGTTCTACACCGCGGTCGACAATGGCGACGCGTTCAGCTACTTCGGCGCCACCAACCGGGCCGGCAAGGCGCTGGACAGCAGTTCCTTTGCCGTCGGCGTGCGCCACAACTTCTGAGCCTCAGCGCTCAGAGCAGAAAGCCGGTCGCGAGACCGGCTTTTTTCATGCCTCAACCGCGCGGGTGGTGTTGCGCGTGCAACTGCCGCAAGCGCTCGCGCGCGACGTGGGTGTAGATGGTGGTGGTGCCGATGTCGGCATGGCCCAGCAGCATCTGCACGGCGCGCAGGTCGGCGCCATGGTTGAGCAGGTGGGTGGCGAATGCGTGACGCAAGGTGTGCGGCGACAGCGGCGCCACCACCCCGCCCTGCAGCGCATAGCGCTTGACCAGGCGCCAGAACATCTGCCGGCTCATGCCATCACCCTGCACGGTGACGAAGAGCGCGTCGCTGGCACGCCCGGCCAGGATGGCGGGCCGCGCTTCAGCCAGGTAGCGCAGCAGCCAGGCGTGGGCTTCCTCGCCGAAGGGCAGCAGCCGCTCGCGCGCGCCTTTGCCCAGCACGCGCAGCACGGCCTCGCCCAGGCTCAGGTGCACGGCCTTGGCCTGCACCAGTTCGCTGACACGCAGGCCGCTGGCGTACATCAGCTCGAGCATCGTGCGGTCACGCAGCCCCAGCGGCGTGGCCACGTCGGGCGCGGCCAGCAGTGCTTCCACCTGTGCTTCGCTCAGCGTCTTGGGCACACGCAGCGGCTGGCGCGCGGCCAGCAGCTTGAGCGTGGGGTCGACCATCACCAGATGCTCGCGCACGGCCCAGCGGAAGTAGCGCTTGAAGACGGTGAGCCGGCGGTTGGCGGTGGTCGCCCGCGTGGCGGCGTGGCGCGCCGCCATGTAGGCCAGCAGGTCGGCTTCGCTGCTCTGCTCCAGCACCTTGCCGGTGGCCTGCTGCAGCCAGGCGGCATACAGACCGAGGTCACGCCGGTAGGCGGCGAGCGTCAAGCTCGCCAGCCCGTCCTCGATCCACAGCGCGTCGATGAAGCGGTCGATGGCCGCCGCATTCACCGCGGCGGGCTTCACTCCAACGTGAGCTTCTGCGCCACCACGACCTTCTTGTAGACCTCGAACTCGGCCTGGATCTGCTTGGCGAATTCCTCGGGCGTGTTCAGGATCAGCAGCGAGCCGGTGTCCTCGATGCGCTTGCGCACGTCGGGCTGCTCGGCCGTACGGCGCACCGCCGCAGCGACCTTGTCGACGATGTCCTTGGGCAAGCCCTTCGGGCCCAGGATGCCGTAGTACGCCATCCGGTTCACCGGCTCGAGCCCCACCTCCTTGAAGGTCGGCACGTTGGGCAGTTGCGGCAGCCGCGCCGGCGCCGCCACCACGATGGCGATCAGCCGGCCGTCCTTGATGAAGGGCAGCGCCGAAGGCAGGTTGTCGAAGATGATGGGCACCTGCCCGGCCACCGTGTCGTTGAGCGCCGGGCCGGCGCCGCGGTAGGGGATGTGCGTGATGAAGGTGCCCGACAGGCTCTTGAACAGCTCCATCTGCATGTGGCCGATGGCCGCCGTGCCCGAACTGGCGAAGCTGTACTTGCCCGGGTTCTTCTTCACCTCCGCCAGGAAGCCTTTGAAGTCGCGCGCCGGGAAACTGGGGTGCACCGCAATCACGTTGGGCGTGGCGGCGATGTTGATGATGGGTGTGAAGTCGGTCAGCGGGTCGTAGCCGATCTTCTTGTTGATGGCGGGGTTCGATGCCGTCGTCGACACCGTGGCCATGCCCAGCGTGTAGCCGTCGGCGGCAGCCTTGATGAGTTCCAGGGCACCGATCGAACCACCGCCGCCGGCCTTGTTCTCGACCACCAGCGTCTGGCCCAGCGCCTGGCCCACCTTGTCTGACACCACGCGGGCGATGATGTCGGTGGTGCCACCGGGTGCAAAGGGCACCACCAGCCGCACCGGCTTGTTCGGGTAGGCCTGGGCCTGGGCCGCCAGGGGCAGGCTCAACGCCAGGGCGGCGGTGCACAACATCAGGGCCAGGGGTTTGAAGCTCATCGGGTCAGTCTCCGTCGGTGGTCTTGTAGGTAGGCTCGGATCAGGTGTCGCGGCCGAGCAGGCCGGCCTTCAGCCGTGGGTCATAGGGCTTGTCGCCCAGGAAGCTGCGCAACAGCGCGGCGTAGAAATCTTCGCCAGGCACGGCTTCCCCGCGCAGTGTGCCATTGAGCCCGAACACCATACCTCGGGCGGGCTCGAGGTCCAGGTTCACGGTGTCGCCCTTGCGCAGCGTGCCCAGCGAACGCACCAGGTTCTCGAAGCGGTCCATGCGCTCGGCCAGGCGCGGCAGCTCGGATGCTTCGGTGTTGCGGCTCATGCCCTTGTGGAAGGCCTTGGCGAACTCCGCCGCCGGCACGTCGTGCAGCAAACGCAGCTGCAGCCGCTTGGGGCCGGGCATGGCCACGGCCTGGGCGGCCGCGTCGGTGCGGCCGCTGAGGTAAAGCGCGGCCAGGAAGCCCTTGAACCAGGCCACGGCGCGCAGGCCCACGCCGTTGAGCATCAGCTCGGCGCCGGCCACGCGGGCCCGAGCGTCGAAGCTCTGTCCTTCGAAGCGCACCTGCGCTGCCGCAGCACCGGGCAGCAGCGGAGCCAGCAGGGCCGTGAAGACGAGGTGGCGGCGGGCAAGCTCGCGGGGGTGCATGAATCTCGATGTGGCGGGCAACAGCCCGAAGTATCCGACCATCGGTGCGGGCGGAAGTTGCATCGGTGCGCTGGCACACTCAGGCATGCCTGACGCGCTGCTGCTGCTGCCCGACTTCATGCTCATCGCCAGCGGCTTCGTGATCTGCCGCTACACGCCGCTGAACCGCCCGGTGTGGGACGGCGTCGAGCGGCTGGTCTACATCGTGCTGTTTCCGGCCCTGCTTTTCACGTCCATCCTGCGCCACCCGCTGTCGCCGGCGAGCATGGCACCGCTGGCCGGCAGCGCAGTGGCCGTGGTGGCGGTGGGCATCGCCGCGGCGCTGGCCATCGGGCGCTGGCCGGGTGTGGACGCACGGCTGCATGCCTCCGGCGCGCAGACGGCCTTCCGCTTCAACAGCTACGTCGCGCTGGCCTTGGCCGAGCGCATCGCCGGCACGCAGGGCGTGGCCTGGACGGCGCTCATCGTGTCGCTGTGCGTGCCCCTGTGCAACATCGCCGCCGTCTGGCCGCTGGCGCGGCACGGCGGCCAGGGCTACGGACGCGAGCTGATGCGCAACCCGCTGATCCTGTCGACAGGCGCCGGGCTGATCTGCAACCTGCTCGGCCTGCGCCTGCCCGAGCTGGCCATGGGCACGCTCGGCCGCATCGGCTCGGCGGCCTTGCCGCTGGGGCTGATGGCGGTGGGTGCTGGGCTGCAGATGGGTGCGCTGCGTGAAGCGCCGCGGCTGGCCGGCGCCTTCATGGCCATCCGCCACGCCCTGCTGCCGGCAGTAGCCATCGGCCTCGTGCTGGCGCTGCAGCTGCCGCCGGCCCAGCAGGCCGTGGTGGTGGCCTTCGCGGCCATGCCCACGGCGTCCAGCGCCTACGTGCTGGCGGTGCGCATGGGCGGGCACGGCGGCTACGTGGCGGGGCTGGTGACGCTGAGCACGCTCATCGCCATGGTCAGCCTGCCGCTGACCCTGCTGCTGCTCAAGTCGCTGGCGTGACGGGCGCCGCCAGCGCCCAGTCGATGTGTTCCCGCACCAGGTCGCACGCGCCCTGGCGTTCGGCAGCCAGGGCGGTGCGCAGTTCGGCGTCGTCGTGCAGTCGCAGCGCGTTGCCCATGGCCACGGCGATGTTGCGCCGCCAGCGCACGTGGCCGATGCGGCGGATGGCGCTGCCCTCGGTGCCGCGCAGGAACTCGGCTGCGTTCCAACGCCACAGCTGCAGCAGCGTGGCGTGGCCCAGCGGCTCGCGGGCGTCGAAGTCGGGCAGTGGCGAACGCTGCGCGTACTTGTTCCACGGGCAGGCGGTCTGGCAGTCGTCGCAGCCGTAGATGCGGTTGCCCATCAGCGGCCGCAGCGCCAGCGGGATGGGTCCGTGATGTTCGATCGTCAGGTAGCTGATGCAGCGCCGCGCATCCAGCCGGTAGGGCGCGACGATGGCCTGCGTCGGGCAGACGCTCATGCAGGCACTGCAACTGCCGCAATGCGCGGCGGCCGGCTCGTCCACGGGCAGGGGCAGATCGACGAAGAGCTCGCCCAGGAAGAACATCGAGCCGCCCTCCCGCGCCAGCGCCAGCGTGTGCTTGCCGCGCCAGCCCAGGCCGGCGCGCGTGGCGAGTTCGACTTCCAGCACCGGGGCCGTGTCGGTGAAGACGCGGTGGCCGTGGGGGCCGACCACCTCGGCCAGCCTGTCGGCCAAGCCCTGCAGGCGCGAGCGCAGCACCTTGTGATAGTCGCGGCCCCGCGCATAGACCGACACCACCGCACGCTGCGGATCTTCGAGCGCGCGCGCCTCCTTGTCCAACCAGTCGGCGGGCGTATCGCGCGGCAGATAGTCCATGCGCGCGCTGATCACGCGCACCGTGCCCGGCACCAGTTCGGCCGGCCGCGCGCGCAAGAGGCCGCGTGTGGCCATGTAGCCCATCTCGCCGTGGAAGCCGGCGGCCAGCCAGTCGAGCAGGCCCTGTTCGGCCTTGGCCAGGTCGATGTCGGAGACCCCGATCTGGGAGAATCCGAGCGCACGCGCCCACTCCCGGAGCTGCTGCACGAGGGCTTGCCCATCGATGTGATGCCGTCCGTGATCCCATCCCGCGCCGAAGTCCATGCGCTGATTCTAGGAAGCCGGCTCTGGCACTGGCACGACGAAGCCGCCTGCGCGGCGCAGGCCGCCGCGCTGGCCACGCAGCCGGGCCTGCGCGGCGCCTATGTCGAACTGCATGGCCCGCTGGGCGCCGGCAAGACGACCTTCGTGCGCCACCTGCTGCGCGCTTTGGGCGTCACGGGCCGCATCAAGAGCCCGACCTACGCGGTGCTCGAAGCCTATGCGCTGCCCGGCCTGGTGGTGTCGCACTTCGACTTCTACCGCTTCGAAGACCCGCGCGAATGGGCCGATGCCGGCTTTCGCGAGCTCTTTGCCGCACCGGGGCTGAAGCTGGCCGAATGGCCCGAACACGCCGCCGCGGTGCTGCCGCCGGCCGACCTGCGCCTCTTCATCGAGCCGCAGGCCGACGGCGCGCGCCAGGTGCGCGCCGAAGCCGGCACGCCACGCGGGCTGGAGTTGCTGTGACGGCGCCATCACGCCGCCGCGCGTTCGGCCAGTTGGTGCTGCTGCTGGCCGCGCCGCAGCTCGTGCAGCGGGCGTATGGCGCCAGCATCGTGGCCGTGCGCGTGTGGCCGGCGCGCGACTACACGCGCGTCACCATCGAGTCCGACCAACCCTTGTCGGCGACGCATCAGCTCGTGGTCGCGCCCGACCGCCTGGTGGTCGACATCGACGGCCTGGAGCTCAGCACCGCGCTGCGCGAACTGGTGGGCAAGGTGCGGCCCGACGACCCCTACATCGAGCGTGTGCGCATCGGCCAGTACCTGCCGCGTGTGGTGCGGCTGGTCTTCGACCTCAAGCAGCTCGTGCAACCGCAGCAGTTCACGCTGGCGCCGGTGGCGGCCTACCAGCAGCGCCTGGTGTTCGACCTCTACCCGGTGCAGGAAGCCGACCCGCTGCTGGCCCTGGTGCGCGAACGCGAAGCCGCAGGGCAGACCGCGGCACGCGAGGTGAACGACGCGCTGGGCGAGCTCATCGCGCGCATCGACAAGCCACCGCCGCACGGCATGGGCCCGGCATCAGGACCCGGATCAACACCCGGATCAGCGCCGGCTTCAGCGCCCGCCGCGGTGGCCGCCGCGCCGGCAGCACCGGCTGCCGCCACGCTGCCGCAACTGCCGCCCACGCCCAGCGAACGCCGGCGTGTCGACCGGCTCATCATCGTGGCGCTCGACCCCGGCCACGGCGGCGAGGACCCGGGCGCCATTGGCCCCAGCGGCCTGCGCGAGAAGGACGTGGTGCTGGCCGTGGCGCTGGCGCTGCGCGAGCGCCTGAACGCGCTGCCCAACCTGCGCGTGATGATGACGCGCGACGCCGACTTCTTCGTGCCGCTGCACGAGCGCGTGCGCAAGGCGCGGCGCGTGCAGGCCGACCTCTTCGTCAGCATCCACGCTGACGCCTTCTTCCGCCCCGAAGCGCGTGGCGCCAGCGTCTTCGCACTGTCCACGCAGGGCGCCAGCAGCGCCGCCGCGCGCTGGATGGCGCAGCGCGAGAATTCGGCCGACCAGGTGGGCGGCGTCAACGTCGCCCGCGTGCGCGACGCGCAGCTGCTGAGCGCCATGCTCGACATGAGCACCACGGCGCAGATCAAGGACAGCCTGAAGCTCGGCCAGGAGGTGCTCACGCGCATCGGCCAGGTGGGTGCGCTGCACAAGCGCCAGGTGGAACAGGCCGGCTTTGCGGTGCTGAAGGCGCCCGACATCCCGAGCATCCTGGTGGAAACCGCCTTCATCTCCAACCCGCAGGAAGAAGACAAGCTGCGCGACCCGGCCTACCGCGCCAAGTTGGTGGAGGCCCTGGCCACGGGCATCCAGCGCTATTTCGCGCGCAACCCGCCGCTGGCGCGCCAGCGCCAGCTCTAGCGCGTGCCGGTGCCCAGGTAGCGCTTGCGCCTGAAGAAGATCGCCAGCCCCAGGCCCACCGCGGCCATCAGCCCCAGCGCCACCCAGATGCCGGTGGCGGAGTGGATCAGCGGCAGCGCATCGAAATTCATGCCGAAGAAGCCCGTGATGAGGTTCAGCGGCAGGAAAATGGCGGTGAGCACGGTGAGCGTGCGCATGATGTGATTGGTGCGATGGCCGAGGGCGCTGAAGTGCATCTGCACCGCCGCCTCGGCGCTCTGCTCCAGCCGCCGCACATGCGTGAGCACGCGTTCGATGTGCTCCTGCACGTCGCGCGAGCGCACGCGCAGCAGCTCGCGTTCGCGCTGGCCCTGCGCGTCGGGCTCGGCGGGCCATTCGTCGAGGGCGTCGATCCACTCCTGCATCGCGCTGCGCTGGTCCTCGCAGGTGTCTTCCAGCATGTGCAGCGCGTTGCGCGACTCGAGCAGGATCTGCCAGTCGGCAAACTGGCTGCGCGGGTCCAGCAACTCGGCTTGCAGCGTGCCGAGCTGGCGCGTCAGCAGGCGCCGCAGATCGAGGTAGCTGTCGACCATGTGGTTGACCATGCGCAGCATCAGGTCGGCCGGATGCGTGGGCAGGCGTGCCGCGCCGCGCACGTCGCCCACGCCCGACAGGCCCGTCAGGCGCTGCGCGAAGAACTCGCGCACGGCGCAGTCGGCGGGGTGGATGGTGACGAGCACACGGTCGAAGAGGGCGAAGCCCACCGGGCTGGTGTCGATGGCGGCTAGCGCCTGGCGCGCGCTCGCGGCCGTGCCCTTGCCATCGTCGAGGAACTTGGCCTCGCTGCCTGCACCGGCGGCCAGGCGCCGGAAGACCATCATGTCGTACCACGAGGTGTAGTCGTAGTGGCTGGGCAGCTGGTTGTTGAGCAGGTCCGAGACATGCAGGTCGACGATCTGCCCGCCCGTCCAACGCTGCAGCGCAGCCTGCAGTTCAGCGATGCGCACCTCGAACTCACGCCGCGCGCTGCCGATCCACAGGTAGCCTTGTGGCGGCAGGTCCTGCGGCAGCTCGTCCAGTTCGGTGAACTGCTCGGCGCTGACGTGGAAGACGCGCAATTCAGCCCTGACGCAGCTTGCGCGCCACGTCGAGCGCGAAGTAGGTGAGCACGCCGTCGGCACCGGCGCGCTTGAAGGCCATCATCGACTCCATCATCACGGCGTCGTGGTCGAGCCAGCCGTTGGCCGCGGCGGCCTTCAGCATCGCGTACTCGCCGCTGACCTGGTAGGCGAAGGTCGGCACGCGAAACTCGTCCTTGACGCGGCGCACGATGTCGAGATACGGCATGCCGGGTTTGACCATCACCATGTCGGCACCTTCGGCGATGTCGAGCGCCACTTCGCGCAGTGCCTCGTCGCTGTTGCCGGGGTCCATCTGGTAGACCTTCTTGTCGGCCTTGCCCAGGTTGGCGGCCGAACCCACGGCGTCGCGGAAGGGGCCGTAGAAGGCACTGGCGTACTTGGCGCTGTAGGCCATGATGCGGGTGTGGATGCGGCCCGCGCCTTCCAGCGCCTGGCGGATGCTGCCGATGCGGCCGTCCATCATGTCGCTGGGCGCGACGATGTCGACGCCGGCTTCGGCCTGCACCAGGGCCTGCTTGGTCAGCACGGCCACCGTGGCGTCGTTGAGGATGTAGCCGCCGGATTGTGGATCCGGGTCGAGCAGGCCGTCCTGGCCATGGCTGGTGAACGGGTCGAGTGCCACGTCGGTGAGCAGGCCCAGGCCCGGAAAACGCTTCTTCAGTTCGCGCACGGCACGCGGCACCAGTCCTTCGGGGTTGGTGGCTTCGCGGCCGTCGGGCGTCTTCAGCGCCGGGTCGATGACGGGAAAGAGCGCCATCACCGGCACGCCCAGGGCCACGCACTCCTCGGCCACCGAAAACAGCCCGTCCAGGCTGCGGCGCTTCACGCCGGGCATGCTGGCCACGTCCTGCGTCTGGCCACGGCCGTCGAGCAGGAAGACGGGCAGGATCAGGTCTTCCGGCGCCAGGCGGTTTTCACGCACCAGAGCACGCGTGTAAGCGTCGCGGCGCAAACGGCGCGGACGGCTGGCGGGGTACGGCGGCGGGGTGATCACGGGTGGCTCCTGTTGGCTCTGTCTGGGCCCGCTCGCTGCGTAGAAACCGGTGGTGGCGCGCCCATTTTTTTCTGCTAAAGTGATTTGTGAATGATAGCCGCGAGGCTTTCGTTCCCTGCTTTTCCTCCCTGAGCAGGTGCCTTAGCGTGATGACAGCGATAAGGCTTGCCGGCCCCGGTTTCATACCGGGGCCATTTTTTTGCTCTCCATAATGCCGCGATGAGCAGCGCATACCTTTGGGTCAAGGCCTTCCATATCGTTTTCGTCGCGAGTTGGTTCGCGGGCCTGTTCTACCTGCCGCGCCTGTTCGTCAATCTGGCCATGGTGCCGGCCGACAGTCACGCCGAACGCGAACGGCTGCTGGTGATGGCGCGCAAGCTCTACCGCTTTTCCAGTCTGCTGATGGTGCCGGCGCTGCTGCTCGGCCTGTGGCTGTGGCTGGGTGTGGGCATCGGCAAGGGCAGCGGCTGGATGCATGCCAAGCTGCTGCTGGTGCTGGGCGTGATCGGCTACCACCACATGTGCCGCGGCCTGCTGCGCAGCTTCGAGCAACTGGCCAACAAGCGCAGCCACAAGTGGTTCCGCGTCTTCAACGAAGCCTCGGTCTTGCTGTTCGCCCTGACCGTGGTGCTGGTGGTGGTCAAGCCCTTCTGAAGGCGACGTCGTGGCCACCCTGCGCCACCGCAGCTCGGCCAGCCCGCTGGCGCTGGCCTATGCCGCGCTGGTGCTCTACGCGAGCCTTTACCCTTTCACGGGCTGGCGCTGGCCACCGGGCCAGGGACTCGAGGCCCTGGTGGCGCTGCCGTGGACACGTTGGCGGCAGGACTTCGACGCCCTGGCCAACCTGCTGGGCTACCTGCCGCTGGGCGCGCTGGTCTGCGTGGCGGCACGGCGCAGTGGCTGGCACGCCATCCCATCCGCCGGCCTGGCATTGCTGGCGCCAGCGGCACTGTCCTACGGCACCGAGGTGCTGCAGCAGTTCATACCGCGGCGCGTGCCGGCGATGGAAGACTTCCTCACCAACGCCGGCGGCGCGACGCTGGGCGCGTTGCTGGCGCTGGCGGCACAGGCGCTGGGCCTGCTCGGCCGCTGGCAGGCCTGGCGCGAACGCTGGTTCGCGCGCGACAGCGCCGGCGCACTCGCCCTGCTGGCGCTGTGGCCCATGGGGCTGCTGTTCCCCTCACCCCTGCCGCTGGGCCTGGGACAGATCGGCGAACGCTTGCGCGAGGCCTTGGCCGACACGTTGCAGGGCGTGCCGTGGGCCGACGGCGCCTATACGCTGCTCGCCACCCCTGCGCCGCCCGCTGCGGCGCTGCGCCCGCTGGCCGAAAGCCTGCTGGTCGCGCTGGGCCTGCTGGCACCTTGCCTGGTGGCCTACAGCGTGATGCTGCCGGGCTGGCGCCGCGTGGCCGCGGCCTTCGGTGCCCTGGTGCTGGCGGTGCTGGCGATGACGCTGTCCACGCTGCTCAACTTCGGCCCCACGCACGCACTGGGCTGGCTGGGCCCGTCCACCGGGCCTGGCCTGGTGCTGGGCACGCTGCTGGCCGCGGCCGCTGCGCCGGTGCCGCGGCGCGTGGTGGCCGGCATCGGCCTCGTGGTGCTCACGGGCCTGGTGGCGGGCGTGGCGCAGGCTCCGGCCGACCCCTACTTCGCGCAAAGCCTGCAGGCCTGGGAACAGGGCCGCTTCGTGCGCTTCCACGGCCTGGCGCAGTGGGTGGGCTGGCTCTGGCCCTACGTCGCCATGGCCTGGCTGTTGTCGCGGCTGGGCGCGCGCGGGCGCTCGGGTTGGACCTGATGCGCTGCCTACAATTGGCGGCATGAGTTATTACAAACACCACGTCTTCTTCTGCCTCAACCAGCGCAGCAAGGGCGAAGCCTGCTGCGCCGACCACGACGCACAGGCCGCCTTCGATCACTGCAAGTCGCGCGTCAAGGCCGCGGGCCTGACGGGCCCCGGTGCCGTGCGCGTGAACAAGGCCGGCTGCCTGGACCGCTGCGCCGGTGGCCCGGTGCTCGTGGTCTACCCCGAAGAGACCTGGTACACCTTCGTCGACAAGAGCGACATCGACGAGATCGTCGACCAACACCTCCAGCACGGGCGCGTGGTGCAGCGCTTGCTGCTGCCGCCCCACATCGGCCGCTGACGCCCGGGACGATGAACACGGGCACGCAACGCAGCCAGATTGCCGGGCCGGCCGGCAACCTCGAATGCGCCGTCGATGCACCTGCGGGCACACCGCGCGGCCTGGCCCTGGTGTGCCATCCGCACCCGCAGCACGGCGGCACCATGGACAACAAGGTGGTGCAGACACTGGCGCGGGCCTTCGTGCAACTGGGCTGGACCAGCCTGCGCTTCAACTTCCGCGGCATCGGCGCGTCGCAAGGTGCGTGGGACGAAGGCCGTGGCGAGATCGACGACGCGCTGGCCGCGCTGGCCGCCTTCCGCACGGCGGGCCAGCCGCTGCTGCTGGCCGGCTTCTCGTTCGGCGGCTATGTCGCCAGCCAGGTGGCGCAGCGTGTGCCCGACGCCGAACGCCTGGTGCTGATTGCCCCCGCGGTGCGGAACTTCGAGGTCGCACCGGTGTCTGCCACCACGCTGGTGGTGCATGGTGAAGCCGACGACGTGGTGCCGCTGGCCGCCCTTTTCGACTGGGCCCGCCCCCAGCAGCTGCCGGTGACGGTGCTGCCGGGCGCCGGTCACTTCTTCCACGGGCAATTGCCCGTGCTCAAACAGATCATCGTGCACGCCTTCACCGGTGTGCACGGTCACGGAACCCGATGAAGCTGCTACTTGCCATTGCCCTTGCCCTTTTCGCCTTCGCCACCCTCACCCACGCCCAGGCCCCGTTGCCCCCCGAGATCGCGGCGCGCCAGTACATCCTGATCGACATGGCCAGCAACCAGGTGCTGGCCGAACGCGAGGCCGACGCGCAAGCAGACCCGGCCAGCCTGACCAAGCTGATGACGGCCTACATCGTCTTCAGCGCCATCCGCGACAAGAAGCTCGCACTCGACCAGACACTGAGCGTTTCGCAGCGCGCCTGGGCCGAACGCAAGGGCGGCGGTTCGCTGATGTTCATCGACACCACCATGACGCCCAAAGTGAGTGAGCTGCTGCGCGGGCTCATCGTGCAGAGCGGCAACGACGCCGCCATCGCACTGGCCGAAGGGGTGGCCGGTTCGATGGAGAACTTCGTCGCCATGATGAACCGCCAGGCGCTGGCCTGGGGCCTGAAGAACACGCAGTTCAAGAACGTGGCCGGCCTGACCGAGCCCGGCCACCACAGCAGCGCCCGCGACGTGGCCATCGTGGCCGGGCACATCATCACCGACCACCCCGGGCTGTACCCGATCTACAGCGAACGCCAGTACACCTACAACAACATCAAGCAGGACAACCGCAACATGCTGCTGGGCCGCGACCCCAGCATCGACGGCATGAAGACCGGCTACACCGAAGCCGCGGGCTACTGCCTGGTGGCCAGCAGCATGCGCGACACGCCGGCCGGCAAGCGCCGCCTGCTCAGCGTGGTGCTGGGCACGGCCTCGCGCGAGGCCCGCGCCGCCGAAAGCCAGAAGCTGCTGAACTGGGGCTGGCAGGCCTGGGACGCGGTGCGCCTGTTCGAGGCCGGCAAGCCGCTGGCCACGGTGCCGGTGTGGAAGGGCGACCAGCCCGAGGCCAAGCTGGGCGCGGCTGGCGCGCTCTACGTCACCGTGCCCAAGGGTGAAGGCGACAAGCTGCGCACCAGCATCGAACGCACCGACCCGCTGCTGGCGCCGCTGACCCAGGGCCAGCGCGTGGGCAGCATCAAGATCAGCAGCGCGGGCGGCGCGGCCATCGCCAGCGTGCCGCTGGTGGTGCAGGAACCGGTGGGCCTGGCCGGCATCTTCGGCCGCACCTGGGACGCCATCCGGCTCTGGATCAAATAGTCCGCATCGAGCCCGTGCCACAATTTCCGGCCACCTTGGAAAGCCCCCGATGAACGACGCGCTCGTGTATCTCAACGGCGAGGTCCTGCCGATCTCGCAGGCCAAGGTCAGCGTGCTGGACCGCGGCTTCATCTTCGGCGACGGCATCTACGAAGTGGTGCCGGTCTACGGCCAGCGGCTGTTCCGCTTCGACGAGCACATGGCGCGCCTGTCGCGCTCGCTGAGCAAACTGCGCATCGCCAACCCGCACACGCGCGAAGAGTGGCTGCAGCTGAGCCGCCAGTTGGTGGCCGCCACCGCCGAAGCCACCGGTGCGCAGGACCAACTGGTCTACATCCAGGTCACGCGCGGCGTGGCGCCGCGCGACCATGTCATGCCGCCGGGCCTCGTGCCCACCGTCTTCATGATGGCCAACCCCGTGAAGCCGGCGACGCCCGAGATGCGCCATGCCGGCGTGGCCTGCACAACGGCGCGCGACTTCCGCTGGGAGCGGGGCGACATCAAGAGCATCAGCCTGCTGGGCAACGTGCTGGCGCGCCAGATGTCGGCCGACCATGGCGCCCTGGAAACCATCATGTTCCGCGACGGCTGGCTCACCGAGGCAGCGGCCAGCAACGTGTGGATCGTGCATGAGGGTGCCCTGCTCGGCCCGCCGAAGAGCGACCACGTGCTGGAAGGCATCCGCGTCGACCTGCTGCGCGAGCTGTGCGAGGAATGCGGCGTGGCCTACAACCTGCGCCCGATACCGGAAGCCGACGTGCGCGCCGCCGACGAGGTGCTGCTGAGTTCGGCTACCAAGGAAGTGCTGCCGGTGACCAAGATCGACGGCGAAGCGGTGGGCCATGGCGCACTGCGCGGCAAGCCCGGGCCGGTGTACGCGCGGCTGTACGAGGCCTATCAGCAGGCCAAGCGCACGATGTCGATCTGAGGGCGCCCGTCATGCCCGAGATCCCCGCCGACCAGAGCCTGATCGAATACCCCAGCGCCTTCCCCATCAAAGTGATGGGCGCGATGGTCGACGGCTTCGAGCAAGCCATCGTCGCCGTGGCGCAGAACTTCGACCCCGCCTTCGACGCCAGCACGGTGGAGCGCCGGCCGAGCAAGGGCGGCAACTACCTGGGCCTGACCCTCACCGTCACGGCCACCAGCCGCGAGCAGCTCGACGAGCTGTATCGCACCCTGAGCACGCACCCGCTGGTGAAGGTCGTGCTGTAGCGCGACGTCAACTCGGCGTGGCGGCGAGCTTGCCGTCCATTTCCTTGACCTTGCCGGGCGCTGCTTCGTCGCCGTTCCTGGCCGCCACCTCGTACCAATAGCGCGCCAGGCGCAGATCACGGTCGAGACCTTCACCGTGTTCGTACATCGAGGCCAGCAGGTACATCGCGCCCACGTCGCCGGCTTTGGCGGCTTCGCGGAACCAGTGGGCGGCGCGCGCAGCGTCCTGGGGCAGCCCGCGGCCCAGGTAGCAGGCCGTGCCCATGGCCATCTGCGCGTCGAGGTTGCCGGCCTGGGCGGCCACTTCGTACCAGCGGTGCGCCAGACTCAGGTCGCGCGCGCCGAAGTCGCCGTTCTCCAGGCCCTGCGCCAGCATCAACTGTGCGGTGATGAAGCCGCGGCGCGCGGCGCGTTCCAGCAGACGGCGTGCGGTGGCTGGGTCGGGCTTGCCGATCTCGCCGCGCAGGTGCATCACGGCCAGGTTGTATTCGGCCGCCGGCACCTGGCGCCGCGCCAGCGCTTCGAAGGCGGCGCGCGCGGGCGCGAAGTCACCGGCCTGGTAGGCCGCCACGGCCTTGTCGAGTTCGGCCTGCACGGCCGGCGCCGCAGCGGCCCCGGCCGTGAAACCGGAAAGGACCAGGGACAGCAGGAACGGGGTCAGGCGCATCGAGGGACTGGCGGCAGGGACGACACCCTTGAGTCGGAGACGATAGCCTTTCCTTGCATGCACGGCGCGCGCCAGCCCCATGGTCCAATCGAGCGATGGCCACCGACCGCCCCAAATTGAGCCTGAAGCCACGTGCGCCAGCGCGCGATCCGCGGCGCCCTCCGGTGCGCGGCGGCGCCGCGCCGAAGAACGCGCCGCGTTCGGCGCAAGCTGCGCCAGCGCGACCACCCACTCGGCCACCCGCCCAGCCATCCGCCCGCCCACCCACGCCACCCGCCCGCCCACCCACGCCCGTCGCGCGCTCTGCGGCCGCCCCAGCGGCCCCGCACGCCGAAGGCCTGCGCGTGGCCAAGCTGATGACCGACCGCGGTCTGAGCTCGCGCCGCGAGGCCGACGAGTGGATCGAAGCCGGCTGGGTGCGCGTCGACGGCCGCCTGGCCGTGCTGGGCCAGCGTGCGCAGACCGACGCACGCATCGACGTCGACCCGCGCGCCCGCGCCGAACAGGCGCGCCGCGTCACCGTGCTGCTGCACAAGCCCATGGGCTATGTCAGCGGCCAGGCCGAAGACGGCTACGAACCCGCCGTGGTGCTGGTGAACCGCGCCAACCGCTGGGAAGGCGATGACTCGGGCCTCGAATTCCAGGGCGGCCATCTGCGCCACCTGGCGCCGGCTGGGCGCCTGGACATCGACTCCACCGGCCTGCTGGTACTGACGCAGGACGGCCGCATCGCCAAGAAGCTGATCGGCGACGAGACGCGCGTCGAGAAGGAATACCTGGTGCGCGTGGCCTACACGAAAGAGGGCCGGCCGCCCGACGAAGCGCTGGAGCGCCTGCGCCATGGCCTGGTGCTCGACGGCGTCGAACTGCGTCCGGCGCGCGTGAGCTGGCAGAACGAAGACCAGCTGCGCGTGGTGCTGCGCGAAGGCCGCAAGCGTCAGATCCGCCGCATGTGCGAACAGGTGGGCCTGCAGGTGCTGGGCCTCAAGCGTGTGCGCATCGGCAGCGTGACGCTGGGCCCGTTGCCAGCGGGACAGTGGCGCTACCTGCGCGACGACGAACGCTTCTGATCAGCTGCCCAGCTGTTCCAGGCGCTTCTTGGCGTCTGCCAGCGCCGACTTCTGCCCCTTGCCCACGGCGACGAAACGTGTGAACGAGGCGCGTGCGGCTTCGACGCGCCCGAGTTGCTGCTGCGCGATGCCGATGCGGTAGGCCAAGGGCAGATCGGCCGCGCCCTTCAACGCCGCCGCCTGCTCGTAGAGCTTGAGCGCTTCTTCGTGCGCGCCGGCCTCGGTGCGCACACGCGCCAGCACGTAGGCGGGCATGGCTTGCGTCGGCTGCTCGCGCAGCAGCTTCTCGGCCAGCGGCTGCGCCTTGGCGGCCTGGCCGGCACCGACCATGGCCAGCACGGTCTGCGCGGCCCAGCTGCGTGCGTCTTCGGCCAGTGCCGGCTCCAGCGTGGCCGGCACTGCCAGGAAGGCAGCCAGCGCGACGTCGAACTTCTTGTCGGCGGCGGCGACGCGGCCTTCCAGCACGCGCACCTGCTCAGGCCGCGGCGCCGAGCGCGCCAGCTCGGCGGCCTTCGTCAGACTGCCGCCCATCACGCCCGGCGCGATGGCGTAGAACTCGACCAGCGCGCTGCGCGCCGGGTACCAGGCGGGTTCGATCTCGTGCGCGGCGCCCAGCGCGTCACGCACGGTGCCGGCACTGCGCGCCGCCTTGAACAGGCCTTCGGACATGGCCTGCACGCCCAGCACCACGCCCAGGGTGTAGTGGCAGGGCGCGGCGCGCGGCTGGCGCTCCAGGCAAGCTTGTGCCTTGTCGATGGCGGCCTGCCGCTGCAGGGCGTCGTTGCGCGCCAGCGCCGACAGGCCCAGGCCGAGCACGGCCTGGGCGTCGTCGGGCTGGCCGGCCAGGCGCGCGGCGGCCACGCGCTGCAAGTCGTCGTGGCGGTCGGCTGCGTAGAGCGCCTCGAGCGCCGGGTCCTGGAGCGTCTGCGCCGGCACGGCTTGGGCGAGCAGCAGAACGCCGGCGCCAGCCAGGCGCGGAAGGCGGAACAGCAATTGGTGCAAAGGCATTGCAGGGCAGATGTAGCAAGAAGGAGCCCATGCTGACGCGTCGGCGGCTGCCGCGCATGCCGATGCGACGAAACGCAGCTTCAGCCGCCCGAAGCGCCTGCGGTGTGCCTGATAACCTTGCAGCACATGCGCCCCGTGTCCACCCTGGCCGCGCCGGCTGCCCCGCGCATCTCTCGTGCCGGTGCCGCCTGTGCCTTGTCACTGCTGCTCGGCCTGCAGCCCGTCACCACCGACATCTACCTGCCCGCGCTGCCCATGCTCACGCGCGCCCTGGGCGCCAGCCTGAGCGCGGCGCAGCTCACGATGTCGGCGCTGATCCTGGCCTTCGGCCTGGCGCAGATGGTGTGGGGCCCAGTGGCCGACCGCGTCGGCCGCCGCCCCGTGCTGCTGGCCGGCCTGGCGCTGTACACGCTGGCCAGCCTGGGCTGCATGCTGGCCGGCAGCATCGAGGCACTGGTGCTCTGGCGCGTGCTGCAGGGCGCGGCGATGGCCGCGGCCGTCGTCTGCGCACGCGCCATCGTGCGCGACCTCTACGACCCGGTGGAGGGCGCGCAGGTCATGGCGCTGGCGCTCACCGGGCTGGGCGTCATCGCGCTGTGCGGGCCGCTGCTGGGCGGCCTGGTGGCGCAGCTGTTCGGCTGGCGCGGGCCGCTGGCGCTGGTGGCGGCAGTGGGTGCGGCCAGCTGGGCCTACATCGCCGCCGTGCTGCCTGAAACCCTGGTGAACAAGAACGCGCAGGCCACGAACTGGCGCGCCCTGGCCGGCACCTGGTGGGGCATTGCCCGTGACCCGGTCTTCAGGTGCTGGGCCGTGCTGGTGGCCTGCACCTACGGCGGTCTGTTCACGGTGCTGGCCTCGTCGTCCTTCGTCTTCATGGACGTGCTCGGCCTGTCGCCCGCGGCCTATGGCGCGGCCATGGCGCTGGGCTCGGTGAGCTACATCGCCGGCACCGTGGTCTGCCGGCGCTGGATCGCGCAGCATGGCCTGGCCGCCACGGTGCGGCGCGGTGGCTGCTTCACGCTGGCGGCGGCACTGGCTGTGGCGGTGCCGGCGGCCCTGGGCCTGCAGTCGGTGTGGACGGTGCTGCTGCCCTACTGCCTGTTCGCCTTCGGCCACGGCCAGCACCAGCCCTGTGGCCAGGCCGGCGTGGTGGGCCCCTTCCCGCGTGCCGCCGGTGCGGCTTCGGCACTCGCCGGGCTGCTGCTGGCGCTGGTGGCCTTCGCCGTCGGGCGCTGGCTGGGCGTGGCGCTGGACGGCACGGTCAGGCCACTGGCCTACGGCATGGCCTTCTGGGCCCTGCTCACCTGCGCCACGGCCTGGACGCTGGTGCAGCGGCATGCGCGATGACGACGCTGCAGGCGCTGTGCCTGGCCGGCCCCACGGCCAGCGGCAAGACCGCGGCCGCACTGGCGCTGGCGCAGGTGCTGCCGCTGGAGATCGTCAGCGTCGACTCGGCGCAGGTCTACCGCGGCATGGACATCGGCACCGCCAAGCCGAGTGCCGCCGAGCGCGCCGCGGTGCCGCACCATCTCATCGACATCATCGAGCCGACGCAGGCCTACAGCGCGGCGCGCTTCGTGGCCGACGCGCAGCGGCTGGTGGCCGAGATCCGCGCTCGCGGCCGCTTGCCGCTGCTGGTGGGCGGCACCATGCTGTACTTCAAGGCCCTGCGCGAAGGCCTGGACACCATGCCCACGGCCGATGCCGCACAGCGCGCCACGCTGGACGCCGAAGCCGCCGAACGCGGCTGGCCGGCGCTGCATGCCGAACTGGCGCGCGTGGACCCGGCCACCGCGGCGCGTCTGGCGCCGGGCGACGCGCAGCGCATTCAGCGCGCGCTCGAAGTCTGGCGTATCAGCGGCCAGCCCTTGTCGGCCTGGCAGCGTGGCCGCCAGCCGGCCGATGCCCAGGCCTGGCCGCTGGTCGCGCTGGAGCCGCAGTCGCGCGCCTGGCTGCATCAACGCATTGCACAACGCTTCGACGCCATGCTGGCCGAAGGTCTGGTCGACGAAGTGCGGGCCTTGCGCGGCCGCGGCGACCTGCGTGCCGAACTGCCGGCCATGCGCTGCGTCGGCTACCGCCAGGCCTGGGCAGCGCTCGACAGCGGCCGGCTCGAAGGCCTGCGCGACACCGGCATCGCGGCGACGCGCCAACTCGCGAAGCGGCAGCTCACGTGGTTGCGCTCGATGAGCGGGCGCCAAGTGGTGCCCTGCGACGCCGACGATGCGCCAGCGCGGGTGCTGCAGGCCCTGCAATCTGCCGTCATGCGCTGAACCGGTGCCTCGCCGCACCTTGCCGGTGGTGGCCCTGAGCAGAGTCGCCTGGCCTCGTTCTTGCAAACTTGCGACGCTTACTTGCGGAGTACCAGAATCGGGGCCCCGCGCCTAGGGTGAGGCCCGGGTCGGCCGTGCGATGCTTCGCGATATAGTCCCGCCCCTCGGCCGCATCAGGTTGGGGCGGCTCAGGAGGCTGCGGACAGTTTGCAACGGTGTCTTGCATCAAGCACGTGCAAAGACGGCTGGAGGATCGAGTTGGATTACGCCGAACAACATCGCAACCCAGGCAAGCACGTGGTGGGTATCGGCATCGTGCTGGTATTGCACCTGATCCTGGGCTGGGCCCTGCTGAACGGTCTGGCGCAGCGGCTCGTTGAGGTCATCAAGGCCCCGATCGAGACCAAGATCATCGAAGAAGTGAAGCCGCCGGAACCACCGCCGCCGGAGAACCTGCCGCCGCCGCCGAAGTTCGCGCCGCCGCCGCCGTCGTTCGTGCCGCCGCCCGAGGTCAACGTCAACCCGCCGCCCACGCCGGCACCCACCATCACCACCACGCAGGTGGCGCCACCGCCGACGCCGGTGACCGTGGCACCCGCGCCGGTGATCGCCGCACCTCCGGCACCACCGGCACCGCCGCGGGCGGCCGCACGCCCGACGGTCGCCAACGTCCAGTCCTGCGCGCCCGGCCCCGACGACTACCCGGCTGCCTCCCGGCGCGCCGAAGCCACGGGCACCACGCGCATCCGCTTCACGGTGGGTATCGACGGCCGCCTGGCCGGCCCGCCTGAGGTTGTCAGGTCAGCCGGATCGTCACGCGAGCACAAGATGCTCGATCGTGTGGCCGCCACCAAGCTCGCCGAATGCACCTTCCGGCCCGGCGCTGATGAGAACGGCAAGCCCGTGGGCGGTTCGTTCGACGTCGAATACGTCTGGAAGCTGGACTGATCGCCCCGTAGTTCCCTGCAGCGTGCGGCCAACGACCCGCGCCCTCCCGTTCCTTTGGAGTCAACATGAATTCGAATTCCTCCCTGCACGCCCGCTCGTGGGCCGCCCCGAAGCTGCTGTCCCGCCTGGCCGCGCTGTGCGCGGGCCTTGTCCTGGCCGTGGCCACGCCGACGCTGAGCCTGGCGCAGGCCGCGTCAGAACCGGCTGCTGCAACCCCGGCCACGCCGCCGGCCGTCGCCACGGCCGCCAACACGCCGGGGCCTGCCGCACCGGTGGTGACCGAAGAAGCCGTGGACAACCCCTACGGCCTGAAGGCGCTGTGGACGCAGGGCGACTTCGTCGCCCGCGGCACGCTGATCATCATGGTCATCATGTCGATGGCCAGCTGGTACGTGATCTTCACCAAGCTCTTCGAGCAGCGTTCGATGTTGAAGAGCGCCAAGGAATCGGCCGACACCTTCTGGAAGGCCAACTCGGTGAAAAGCGGCGCCACGGCGCTGGTGGATGGCTCGGCCTTCCACTACATCGCGCAGCAGGGCATCCGCGCCAGCGACCACCATGAAGGCACGATGGTCGAGACCATCGACAAGCACACCTGGATCAGCATGTCGGTCGACCGCGCCGTCGGCAGCATCCAGAGCCGCCTGCAGGACGGCATGGCCATCCTGGCCACGGTGGGCTCCACCGCACCGTTCGTGGGCCTGTTCGGTACCGTCTGGGGCATCTACAACGCACTCGTGAAGATCGGCATCAGCGGCCAGGCCTCCATCGACAAGGTGGCCGGCCCGGTGGGTGAGTCACTCATCATGACCGCCATCGGCCTGGCCGTGGCGGTGCCGGCGGTGATGGGCTACAACTGGCTGATCCGCCGCAACAAGCAGGTGATGGACGCCACGCGCGCCTTCGCCGGCGACCTGCACAACGTGCTCATCGCGGGCAAGCGTTGAACGCCTATCGCGCCGCCAGCCTGGAGGCCCCGCCATGGGCATGAACGTAGGCGCCGCCTCGGAAGACGGCGAAGAGCAGCTCAACAACACCATCAACACCACGCCGCTGGTCGACGTGATGCTGGTGCTGCTGATCATCTTCCTCATCACCATCCCGGTGGTCACGCAGAGCATCAAGCTGGAGTTGCCCAAGGAACGCAACCTGCCCACGCAGACCAAGCCCGAGAACATCGTCATCGCGGTCAACCGCGACGGCGAGGTCTACTGGGGCCTGGAGCGCATGGCCGACAACGAGGCGCTGGTCACGCGCCTGAAGATCGAAGCCGTGAAGGAGCCGCAACCCGAGGTGCACATCCGCGGTGACAGCGAGGTGCGCTACGAATCCGTGGGCCGCGTCGTCGTGGCCTGCCAGCGTGCCGGCATCTTCAAGGTGGGCTTCATCACCGAACCGCCGGCCGGCATGGCCACGCGCATCAATTAGGCAGGGGGCCAAACGTGGGCATGAATGTAGGCTCCTCAGGGGGCGACGAAGACGGCGAGGTGATGGTCGACATCAACACCACGCCGCTGATCGACGTGATGCTGGTGCTGCTGATCATGTTCATCATCACGATCCCGATCCAGACGCACGCGGTGAAGATGAACATGCCGGTGCCGA
>JANNFE010000224.1:0-2197 GCA_031379415.1 Betaproteobacteria bacterium
AAGGTGGCCATCGTCGCTTGCATGCGCAAGCTGCTGACCATCCTCAACGCCATGCTCAGAGACCAAGCCCTGTGGGACGCGGCCAAGCATGCCAAACCAGTGGCGAAGGCTTGACATGGAACACAGTTGCTCAAGGGGCAAGGCCAGCGGCCCGGCAAAGCCGGTTCCGCGGCGTCTGCTTGGTGGGCTCAGCTCGGTGGCGTGGCGCGGCCGATCTCGACGCGCCGGTTCTCGGGCGCGAAAGGATCCTTGGTGTTCTTCGGCGCCGCAGCGCCGACGCCCACAGGGGCGATCATGGTCGCTTCGGCGCCCAGCTCCACCAGGAAGTCGCGCACGGCTTCGGCCCGGCGCTGCGACAGCGTGAGGTTGGCCGCCGCGGCGCCCGAGGCGTCGGCGTGGCCTTCGATGCGTACCACCTTGTTGCTGCCGCGCTTGGCCTTCAGCACCTCGGCGAACACCTCCAGTTGCTTTTTCAACGCATCCGGCAGTTCAGCCGAGCCCAGCTTGAAAGAAGAGGCCGGCAGCGAATAGCGCACCGCGGGCTTGAAGCCCATGCACTTGAAGCCGGCGGCCTTGAGCTGCTCGCAGGCGTCTTCGGGGAACAAGCCTTCGGCTACCGCCTTGGCGTCGGGGATGGTCTGGCCCATGTCGACGGCTTCCTGGGCATGGGCGGAAAGGGCGGCTGCGGCGGCGATGGCGAGCAGGCAGCGGGCAAAACGGGTGGGCAGTGTCATGGCAGGTCTCCTGAGCAGAGAGGGTGCACAAGGCAGCGCCACATGGGGCGCGCGGTGCAGGGACTGGCGATAAAAAAATGATACCCCGCGACACCGCCTGCAACCATCCCCCGAGCCCGTGCACGTGAATATGCACACGCGTCGGTTTCAGGCCTCTCCCCAGGTGAAGCGACCGTGACGGCCCGCGCCCGGCCGTGTATCGTTGGGCGACGGCCCGCGCACGCGGCGTGACGCCACCGCCACCACAAGACGCATGGACCGCACCCGCAGATGACTTGGCACAACAAGGTGATGTGGACGGAGGGCATGTTCCTCCAGCCGCAGCACTTCCAGCAGCAAGACCGTTTCGTCGGGCGTCAACTCGACGGCCGCATCGCCACCAGCCTGCCCTGGCCCTGGGGCTTCTTTGCGCTGCAGGTCGACGACGCCGCATTGCTGCAGGGCCGCATCCAGGTCACCAGCGCGCGCGGCGTGCTGCCCGACGGCCTGGTCTTCAGCGTGCCCACCGACGACGCCGCGCCCGCCGCCTTCGAAGTGCCCATGGACACGCGCGACCAACGTGTGGTGCTGGCGGTGCCACAGTCGCGCCCGGGCGTGACGGAAAGCGATGTCGAGGCGACCGAGAGCGCGATGCCGCCGCGCTGGCGCGTGGCCGACCTGGGCGTGGCCGACATCCACGCCAGCAGCCTGCGTGAAGCGCCGCTGCAGGTGGGGCGCCTGAACCTGCGCCTGATGCTTGAGCGTGACATCAACGACGGCTATGTCGCCCTGGGCGTGGTGCGCGTGGTGGAGCGCCGCGCCGACGGCCGCGTGGTGCTCGACACGCAATATGTGCCGCCCATGCTGCACGCACCGGCGCAGCTGGTGCTGGACGGCTGGCTGCGTGAAGTGCAGGGCATGCTGCACCAGCGCGGCGAAGCACTCGGCGCGCGCCTGGCACAGCCGGGCCGCGCGGGCACCGGCGAGATCATCGACTTCCTGCTGCTGCAGGTCATCAACCGCTACCAGCCGCTCTTCACGCACCTGCAGCGTCTGCCGGTGCTGCACCCCGAGCGCTTCTACGAACTGTGCCTGGGCCTGGCCGGCGAGCTGTCGACCTTCGGTGAACGCAAGCGGCCGATGGCCTACCCCGAATACAAGCACGACGACCTCACCGGCTGCTTTCGCCTGGTGATGATGGATCTGCGCCAATCACTCAGCATGGTGCTGGAGCAGACGGCCATTCCCATCGACCTGCAGGAACGCAAGCACGGCATCCGCGTGGCGGTGATCGCCGATGTCGAACTGCAGCGCACGGCCATGTTCATCATGGCCGTCAACGCGCAGATGCCGGGCGAGGCGCTGCGCATGCGCTTTCCCACGCAGGTGAAGATCGGCCCGGCAGAACGCATCCGCGATCTCGTCAACCTGCAGCTGCCCGGTGTCACGCTGCGCGCCTTGCCGGTGGCGCCGCGGCAGATTCC
>JANNFE010000266.1:0-9926 GCA_031379415.1 Betaproteobacteria bacterium
ACCCGCCGCGCGGCGCCAGCGCGGCGGTGGCCCAACGCTCGGCGACTACCTGCGTGGCAAGGGCGGGGGCGCACGATGAGCTCGCCGCTGGCCATCGGTGCGGTGAGCGCGGTGCTGCGCAACCTGCTCGACAACGGCCTCGTCGACATCAGCGGCGCCCTGGGTCCGGTGACGGTGAGCGCGATCGCGCCCGACCGCATCGACCTCGACGCCGCCGACGCGTCGCCGCGGCTCAACCTCTTCATGCACCACGCGGGCGAGAACGCCGCCTGGCGCAACCGCGAGCTGCCCTCGCGCAATGCCCTGGGTGACCGCATCACCAACCCGCCGCTGGCGCTGGACCTGGACTACCTGGTCACGGCCTACGGCTTCGCCGACCTGCAGGCCGAGATCCTGCTGGGTTACGCCATGCACATCCTGCACGAGCGGCCCATGCTCGACCGTGCCGCCATCCGCCGCGCGCTGGACCCCAGCCCGCTCGATGTGTCGATGCTGCCGCCGGCCTTCCAGGCCCTGGTGGCCGCCGACCTGGCCGACCAGTTCGAGGCCGTGCGCATCACGCCGGTGCCCATGAGCAGCGACGAGATGAGCAAGATCTGGTCGGCGGTGAAGACGCACTACCGGCCGTCGGCGGCCTACCGCGTCAGCGTGCTGCTGATCGAGACCACACGCGCGGCGCGCAGCAGCCTGCCGGTGCTGTCGCGTGGCATCGTCGACGAGGACACCGGGCGCGACCGCGGCGTGGTCGTGCAGCCCGACCTGTTGCCGCCAGGGCCGACGCTGCTGAAGGTGGTGCCGCCGCTGCAGCAGAGCGCGGCGCGCCTGGCCGACATGGTGAGCGTGGGAGGCGTGCGCCTGAACGGTGCCAACGTGCGGGCGCGCCTGCGCCACCGCCTGGTGGATGCGCCGCTCGATCTGCCCGCGCTGGTGGCCGTGGGCGGGCGCAGCGCCAGCTTCGTGCTGCCGGCCGACGGCGCCGCCCACGCCGGGCTGCCGGCCGGCCTGTGGCAGCTGAGCTTCGTGCTCACGCCTGCGGGTGAAGCCGTCGAGCGCGAGACCAACATGCTGCCGCTGTTGCTGGCGCCCGACCCGGCCATCGTGGCCGATGCCGTGCTGGGGCTGAATGCCGTGCAAATCCAGCGCGTGGCCGGCGTCGTCAGCGTGCGCCTGTTCGCGCGGCCCCAGGTGCGGCCCGAGCAGACGGCCGTGCTGGCGCTGGGCACGCACACGGCCGTGGCGGCGCGGCGCGTGGCGGCGGGCGACGCCCTGGAGTTCAGCTTCGCACCCGCCGTGCCCGCAGGCAGCGCCTGGCTGCGCCTGCGCGTGGATGGTGTGGACAGCCTGCTCGTCGACAAGAACGCGGTGCCGCCGCGCTTCCGGCCCGAGCATCAGGTCGCGGTGCCGGCATGAAGCCCCACGACGACCCTGCCGTGCCGGGCACTGGCGACTGGACGGCCCAGAACCAGCGCTGGCTGGTGGGCGAGCTGGCGCGCCTGCGCGGGCAGGTCGAAGAGCGACTGCGCCCGGCCGCGGCCGAATGCACCGCCGAGTCGGGCGTGGCGCCACCCGTCACGCCCTGGTCTGATGCGCGGCCGCCTGCGCTTGCGCGTGTGGCTGCGCTGTTCGCGTTGTCGGCCTTCGAAAGCGACGTGCTGCTGCTGGCGGCCGGTGTCGAACTCGACCGCGCGTTGCGCGCGCTGCTGCCGTCGGGGCTGTCGTTTTCGCTGGCCATGTCCTTGCTGGACGGTGCGCATTGGGACGCCATGTCGCCGCAGGCGCCCTTACGGCGCTGGCAGCTCGTGCATCTGGTGCCGGCACATGCGCCGGTGTTGCCGGCCCATGGCGTGCTGCAGATCGACGAGCGCATCCTGCACGCGCTGACCGGTGTCGCCGCCACCGACGAAAGGCTGCGCGGCCTGGTCTCGTGGCCGGCCGGCGCGGCTGATGCCGACACCGGCGCCGCCGGGCGCGTGGCCGAAGCGCTGCTGCAGGCGCCCGCGCCAGTGCTGGTGTGGCTGCGGGCACCGCTGGGTGCGGGCGCGGCGCTGCTGCGCGACACGGCAGTGGCCGGAGCGCAGCTTGCCGGCCGCGCGGCGCTGCAGGTGGCGCTCGACGATGTGCCTGCCGACGCCGCCGCAGCCGACACGCTGGCCTGCCGCCTGGACCGCGAAGCCGCGCTCGCCGACGCCGTGCTGGTGCTCATGCCCGAGCCACCGCTCATGGCCAGTGCCGAGTCGCTGCATCGGCTGGCTGTCTTTCTGGCGCGCCTGTGCAGCCCGGTGGTGCTGGCCGCCGGCACGGCCACGCCGCCACGCGCTGCCTTGTGGCGTTCGCCTCGGCGGGTGCAGATCGACAGCGCCAGCGCCGAGGCTGAAAGCACGTCGCTGACGCCCCCGCAGCGTGCGGCACTGGCGGCGGCGCTGCGCCAGTTCGAGGTCGACCGTGGCCGTCTGCGCGAAGTCATCGATGGTCTGCAAGGCACGCCCGAGGCGGCCTGGCCGGCGCAGCTCTGGCACGGCCTGCGCGAGGCCACGCGCGGCGGGCTCGACGCGCTGGCGCAGCGCATCGCCAGCGACACGCAGGTCGATCACCTGGTACTGCCGAATGCGCAACGTGAACAGCTGCGCGAGATCGCCGCCCAGCTGGCGCAGCGCGAGCGCGTCTACCGCGAATGGGGCTTCGGCAGCGCGGGTGCGCGCGGCCTGGGCATCGCCGCGCTCTTTGCCGGCGACTCGGGCACCGGCAAGACCATGGCCGCAGAAGCCATCGCCAACGCCGCGGCGCTGGACCTCTACCGCGTTGACCTCGCCGGCACCGTCAGCAAGTACATCGGCGAGACCGAGAAGAACCTGAAGCGCCTGTTCGATGCCGCCGAAGCCAGCGGCGCGGTGCTGCTGTTCGACGAGGCCGATGCGCTGTTCGGCAAGCGCAGCGACGTCAAGGACAGCCACGACCGCTACGCCAACATCGAGACCGCCTACCTGCTGCAGCGCATCGAGTCCTACCGCGGGCTGGCGATCCTGACGACCAACCTGAAGAGCGCGCTCGACCGCGCCTTCCTGCGCCGCATCCGCTTCGTGGTGCAGTTCCCCTTCCCCGACGCCGCGGCGCGCGAAAGCATCTGGCGCCACCAGTTCGCGGCGGCCGCGCCGCTGCAGGACGTGGATTTCGCGGCGCTGGCGCGCTGGCACCTGGCCGGCGGCAACATCCGCACCGTGGCGCTCAACGCCGCCTTCAAGGCCGCGCACGAGGGCGTGGCCATCGGCCCGCGGCATCTGCAGGCCGCGGCAGCGGCCGAGTTCGCGAAGCTCGAACGCAGCGGCGGCCCGCTCGGGAACCCGTCATGAGCCGGGCCGCCAGGGAAGCGCAAGCACAGGCCGCATCGCAAGCAGTGGCGCAGGGCGCGCCTGCGCCACGCATGGCCCGCGCGCCTGTGCTGAGCACGTCTTTCGCCAGCGGCGCCAGGCCCTTGCCGCTGGCGTTGCGCGCCGACATGGAGCAACGCTTCGGCCAGGACTTCGCCAGCGTGCGCATCGCCACCGACCGCGGCGCCGACCTGGCGGCGCGGGGCTTCGGCGCGCGCGCCTTCACGCAGGGTGAGCAGATGAACTTTGCCGCCGGGGCGATGGACACGCCGCTCGTGGCCCACGAGCTGACGCATGTGCTGCAGCAGCGCCAGGCCGGGCAGGCCGAGATCGCCTGCGCGGGCACCGGCCTGGACAAAACGGTGATGAGCTTGCGCAGCGAGATCCTGGCCGCCCCCGACGCCGACACGCGCAAGCCCCTGGTGCAGCAGGCGCTGGCGCTGGCCGACCCGCTGGCCGCGGCCCTGGCCAAGGCGATCAACCCGCAGTCCGCCGACGAGGAGATGGCCGCGGAGGCCCGCAGCCTCCTGCAGCTGCTGGGCAGCGCGCTCGCTTCCAAGCAAGAAGGCCAGGCCGCCATCGAACTGGCCGGCAAGACGCCGGACCCGGAAGTGCAAAGCAGGATCGTCAACGACCTGGCCCTCAACAGCGATGCATCCATCGCCGGCCAGGAGACTTTCATGTCGCAACTCGCGCCGCTGGCGGGTCAGAAGGTGGCCGCGCCGGGCAAGGCGGAGCAGGGGCGTGCATGGCTGGCTGGCAATGCACCCGCCATCGGCAAGACGCTGTCCACGCTGGACCAGCGCGGCCTGAAGGGCAACAAGCGCGAGTCGCTGGCGCTGGAGAAGACCGAAGAGCTGATGGGCGGCTTCATGGTCACGTCGGACGTGGACGAAAAGCCCGACCCCACCGGCAACCCCGCGAGTGCCAAGTTGCGCAGCGACGTCACCACGCACCAGATCAAGGCCGACTGCGATGTCTACGCCACGGTCGCCGCGCGCCTGCTGCGCGAACAAGGCTGGCAGACCGTGGGCTACATGGTCCTGGTGCCCGATGAGAAGGACCCGAAAGATGACTCGAAAGTGCGTGCTGGGCACGCCGTCTCGCTGTCACGCAAGCTGGCCGACGCGGCCGACCCCAGCAAGGGCTACCTCTATCTCGGCACCAGCAACACCTCGCTGGTGGAACTGGGCGGGCACGGCACTCCGCTGGCCAACGAGGACGCCGCCATGCAGCCACTGGTCGACCTGCTGTTCGACGTCTACCAGAAGCCCAAGCCTGCGGCATACGACATCTACTACGAACGGGCCGACGCCAAGGGCGCCTACAAGATGGCCCTGCTCGACCCGAAGAACCTGGGGCTGAAGGCATGGCGCTCGGCGTCGGCCAAGGCCACCGCAAAGGCGGGACCGTGAAGGCCGCGTCACTGCAACTGCGCGTCGGCCGCATCGTCTGGCACGGCCCAGGCGCGCCGGAAGCGTCAGCGCTGGCCGCTGCCCTTGAAGCGGCGTTGGCGCGCGCATTGGCGCAGCAGCCGGCTGCACCAGCGGCAGACGCGTTGTCGCGCCAGGCCGACGCCGTGGTGCGCCAGCTGCTGCCGGCTCTTGCGAACGCGGGTGTGCGCTGATGGAACGCACCATGGCCCCACCGCCCCTGCGCACTGCGGCGCCGCCCGCGCGCAGCGAAGCAGCGCGTGAACACGAGGCTGACCAACTGGCTCGGCCGGGCCCCGCTGCGGCGCCCACCCTGGCGGCGGGCGAGCGCGCCGCGCCGCGCCGCGCCACGCCGGGTGGCCAGCCCTTGCCGCGGGCGCTGCGCCAGCGCTTCGAGCCGCACTTCGGCGTCGACTTCAGCCAGGTGCGCATCCACGACGACGCCGCGGCCCATGCGCTGACGCGCGCATCGCGTGCACAGGCCAGCGCCCTGGGGCAGGACATCCACTTCGGCGCCGGGCGCTGGCAGCCGCACAACCGCGCCGGGCTGGAACTGCTGGCCCACGAACTGGCGCACGTGGCCCAGAACGCGCAGGGTGCGCCGGTGGCCTGGCGCAACAAACCTGACCCCGCCGCCGTGCCGGTGGCCGCGTGGTACCAGGAAGCCATCGACAAGGTGGCCGAGATGCGCCAGCGCATGGCCGAGATGCAGCAGGCCGGCGGCCCCGTCATCGTGCCCGGCTTCTTCACCACCCAGCTGGCGCTGCTCGAACTGTGCGAGGCGGTCGAAGCCGGCGACAAGACCGCAGCGCCGAAGAAGCTGGACGCGCTGATGAAAGCCGGCTTCGGCCTCGGCCAGAGCCACTTCAGCCGCGAGCTGATGCTGGAGCTGAGCGCGCGCCTGTATGAACTGGGCCTGGAGGCCGAGACCACGCGCCTGCGCAATGCCTACGCCGAGTTCGAGAAGATCGGGCCTAACGATCCCGACATCTATGGCCAGCAGCGGCGCCTGGACTTCCTGGCGCGCCTGATCCAGGGCGCTGACGCGCCGGGCCTGGGCAGCGCAGAGGCCGCGGGTGCCAGCTTGCGCCGCCACGCGCGCGCCTACGCCGCGCTGCGCGCCACCTGGCGGTCCATCGACTTCAAGGCCGTGGAGGACGACCGCCGCCTGGGCCTGGGCCAGTCGACGACGCGGCCGGCGCTGTCGCGCGTGGAGCACCACGACCGCGTGCTGGGCCTCGTCGAGCGCTGGCACATGGCCTGGCAGGCCTTCATGCAGCGCGCCATCGACAGCGCACGTGCCGACCTCGAAAAGGCCAAGCCCGAAGGCAGCGGTGCCGCACTGCTGGGTGCGCTGCGCAAGGCGATGGTCGACGACCTGCAGCCGGTGATCAACCTCGACGTCGGCCAGCAGAACCCGCTCAACGCCCAGACGACCGAGATCACGAAGACCGAGATGCCCAAGCCAGGCGAAGGCCAGGTGGTCGACGTCTTCGACAGCGCGGCTGGCGAGGCCAAGCCGAAGTCGGTACCTGTGAGTACCTACGACCCGCGCCAGGAGGGCGTGCCCGAGCTGCGCTCATCCATCGTCAACAGCTACAACACGCGGCTGGCGCAGATCCATCAGCTCGGGCGGCTGTATGGCGCGCTGGACGCGCTGCAACCGCGCAAGCAGTTCCTGGACACGCTCTCCCAGGCCGAGGCGGCGGTGGACACGCGCGCCTCGGTGGAAGCCGCAGGTGGCCTGAAGCTGGACAACGACGACAGCTGGCGCACCTTCCTGCTGCAGAAGTACCGCGACCTCACCGACACCCGCGCTGGCGCCGCCGACCGGCGCGTGCGCCAGGCCATGGCCCCGGGCGACGCGCTGCAGGAGATCGTCTCGCTGATCTTCGGCTACTTCGGCGCCTTCACCGTCCACGCGCGCTACACCGACCTCTACGACATCGGCACCACGCCCTACTTCAACCGGCCCTTCCCGCGCGCGCTGACGGGCCAGCTGGTGCACGACTGCGGTGTCTACGCCATGCGCGCGGCCTACATGCTGTCGCTGGTGCGCAAGGAACTCGGCCTGCGCTTCTTCTTCGTGCGCCTGCCGGCGCATGTCTCGCTGGTGATCACCGGCGAGGCCGGCAGCACGCTGCCGACCTTCCTGATCGCGAACGAGCGCTACACCGTCTTCGAGGCCGACCTCCTGGCACGGCGCCGCAAGGCCTGGCAGGGCTTCCAGGACCCGGACACCGAAAAGCCGCCGCCCGGCGCGGCCGACGAGGCGCAGTTCCTGGGCGAGCTGGCCGGCGCGCAGTTCATCAGCGGGCCGTTGGACATGCCGGTGCGCGTGAGCGCCGTGCCGCGTGCGGTGGCCGACGCCAAGGCCGAGCAGCGCCGGCTCTGGGCCTACTACCAGAGCAGTGCGATGTCCGAGGTCTTCGGCCCTGCGACGCAGGACAAGAAGAGCCCGAACTACCTCTTTCACACACAGTACCTGGCGCTCACCGAACAATGGCGCCTGATCCACAACGATCAGATGCTGGTGTTCTGGAACCAGGCAGGCCCGGCCGCCTGGGCCAGCTTCGAGGCTGCGCTGGAGGGCCGCGGCGACGCCAAGGCCGCCACACGCACCGAGCTCGACGTGGCCACGCTCAAGCCGCTGCTCGAAAGCTACCACCTCGCCTTCCTGGACGCACTGCAGCCGCTGTTCGACCGCGTTGCCGCTTACCGCGACGAACAGCGCAAGCTCGGCGAGCGGCTGCGCCAGGACCCCCGGCTCGCCAAGGCCGGCGTGCGCTACACGGCGGGCCTGCGCGCCGCCATGCTGTTCCGCAAATCATGGGAGTGGTACGAGGACGATCTGATGGACTACGAGATGGCCGTCGACGGCCGCGCGCCGACCGACAAGGAGAGCGTGGCCGCTGCCAAGGAAGGCGCAAGCCCACCCTGGGTGCCGGCGCCCGAGAACTCTCTCAATCCGCTGGATTGAAGCCCGCCATGGCCACGCACCAGCTCGAACGCCCCACCACCGCCGCGCGCCGCGTGCCGCCGCCGTTGCCCGCAGTCCGGGGTGGCGCCTGGCAGGCGCCACCGCCGGGGCTGGCGGCGGCAGCCGGCATCGACTTTGCCAGCGTGCGCCTGCACACCGATCAACGTGCCGGCGCCAGCGCGCTGGCGCTCGGTGCCGCCGCCTACACCGTCGGCCGCGACATCGTCTTCGCGCCTGGCGCCTACCAGCCCGAGACGCACAGCGGCCGCCAGCTCATCGCGCACGAGATGACGCATGTGCAGCAGCAGCAGGGCCAGGCCTACACGGGCGGGCCGCTGCAACTGGAGTCGCCGACGAGCAGCGCCGAACACGAGGCGCAAGCCGCGGCGCAGGGCGAAGCGACGGCAGCGCCACGGCGCGGCGGCGGCGTGCGCGTGCAGCGCTCTTTGCTGGGCGCCGGCCTGGGCGGCCTGCTCGGCGGCGGCATCGGCGCGGCCATCGGCATCGGCCTGGGCTCGCTGCTGGGCCCGGTGGGCATGGTGGTGGGCGGCATCCTCGGCGGCCTGGGTGGCCTGGTCGGTGGCGCCATCCTGGGCGACCTGGCCTCGCGCCGCAGCCGTTCGCTCAGCGGCCCCGAGCAGGACTACCTCGAAGAGATCTATCACGACAGCGTCGACATGTCGCAAGTGACCATCACCCGCGGCAGCGCACTCGCCGCTGGCGCCGCACGCACCACGGGCAACACCATCAACCTGCAGGACGAGCACTTCGACGGCGACACCATGGACCTCAGCGACGCCGGGCTGCTGGTGCTGGCGCACGAGATGGGCCATGTCTGGCAGTACCAGAACGGCGGGCTGGCCTACATCCCGTCCAGCCTGGTCCCGCAGGCCGTGGCCGCGCTGACGGGCGGCGACCGCAACGCCGCCTACGACTGGCGCGCCATGGTCCGCTCCAAGGTTCCGTGGGAGCAGTGGAACGCCGAGCAGCAGGCCGAGTGCATCAGCGACTACAACGCCGCCTTGCGCAACTGCCGCGGGGCGAACCCGCAGCTCAAGGACTACGAGACGGTGACCCTGGCCGAGCCCTACATCGCGCTGGTGCGCCAGCGCTTCGGTGCGCCGGGCTCGCAGCGCCGGCGGCCGGGCGCATCACGTACCGCCGCGGCAGAGGAGGGCACGTGAGCCTCAGTTCATCGCCCAGGCTGATCAAGGGCGGGCTCGTCGTGCTGGATGCCAGCGGCGCCCGCGTACTGCGCACCATCGCGCTGCAATACAACCCCGACACGCTGACGCGCAGCTACCAGGTGCAGGGCGTGGGCGGCGACGGCGCCGCCGAACGTGCCCAGCCCTTCCGCCTGAAGGGGCCGGCAGTGGAGACGATCAAGGTCGAGGCCGTGATCGACGCCACCGATCAACTCGCTTCGCCCGACCAGAACCCGAACGCGGTGCAAAACGGCATCGCGCCGCAGCTGGCGGTGCTGGAAGCGCTGGTCAACCCGAGCAGCGACCAGCTGCAGCAGGTCAATGCGCTGGCCGCGTCGGGCACGCTGGAGATCGTGGCGCCCGACGCACCGCTGGTGGTCTTCGTCTTCGGCCGCAACCGCGTGCAGCCGGTGCGCGTGAGCGAACTGTCCATCACCGAAGAATCCTTCGACCCGGCGCTCAACCCGATCCGCGCCAAGGTATCCCTGGGCCTGCGCGTCATGACCACCGACGACCTGGGCTTCGCCCACCGCGGCGGCGCACTCTTCCTCAACCACCTGCGCACGCGCGAGGCGCTGGCCACCAAGGCCGGCAACGCCTCGCTGCAGGCCCTGGGCATCAGCTCGCTGCCGTGAACGAAAGACCCACCATGACCACCGACCCGGTGCAGATGCTGATCGACGCAGGGGCCATACCCACCACGCCCTTTGACGAAGCCAGCCGTTACCGCGGCGTGGCCATCGCGCTGCTGCCGCAGGCCGGCGGCGAGCCGCCGCTGCCCTATGTGCTGCGCCGCTTCATCCCGCCCTTGCGCGACATCCCGGCTGCGGCGTGGCTCACCGTCACCAGCGGCGACCGGCCTGACCTGCTGGCGCACCGCACCTTGGGCGACCCGCTGCTGTACTGGCGCGTGGCCGATGCCAATGCGGTGACCGACCCCTTC
>JANNFE010000279.1:0-9267 GCA_031379415.1 Betaproteobacteria bacterium
GCCGCTGTGGCAGCGGCGCGCCGAACTGCGCTCGCGCGCCGCGGCCTTGCTGCTGGCCGGGCTGCTGGGCGGCGCGGCAGCGGCCGGCAGCGCGGTGGCCATCGGCTGGGCCGTGGGCCTGCCGCCGGTGGTGCTGGCTTCGCTGGCGCCCAAGTCGGTGACGGCGCCGGTGGCCATGGGCATCGCTTCGCAACTGGGCGGCATCCCGGCGCTGGCCGCGGTGTTCGCGGTGCTCACGGGCCTGGCCGGTGCCATCACCGCCAAGCTGCTGTACGACACCGCGCGCATCCGGCCCCTCATGGTGCGCGGCTTCGCCCTGGGCACCGCGTCGCACGGCCTGGGCGCCGCGCGGGCGCTGCAGGTGCACCCCGATGCCGGCGCTTATGCAGCCCTGGCGCTCGGCCTGCAAGTGCTGCTGGCCGCCCTGCTGATGCCCCTCGTGGCCCATCTGTTCTGATCGCTGAATCCTCATGCAAACCAAGCTGGCTCCCGAATTCCAAGGCACGCGCGCGGGCCAGGAGGCCGAAGCCATCCTGCGCAAGTGCGTGCACTGCGGCTTCTGCACCGCCACCTGCCCCACCTATCAGCTGCTGGGCGACGAGCTCGACGGCCCGCGTGGCCGCATCTACCTGATGAAGCAGGTGCTGGAAGGCGCGCCCGTCACACGCAAGACGCAGCTGCACCTGGACCGCTGCCTGACGTGCAGGAACTGCGAAAGCACCTGTCCCAGCGGCGTGCAGTACGGGCACCTGGTGGACATCGGCCGCCAGATCGTCGAAGAGCGGGTCGAACGCCCCGCGGGTGAGAAGGCGCTGCGCTGGCTGCTCAAGGAAGGCCTGACCTCGTCGCTCTTCGGCCCGGCGATGAAGCTGGGCCAGCTGGCGCGGCCACTGCTGCCGGCGGCGCTGAAAGCGAAGGTGCCGATGGCCAGCCCGCCGCGGGCGCAGCAGTGGCCCACGCGCACGCACAAGCGCAAGGTGCTGATGCTGCTGGGCTGCGTGCAGCCGGCCATGATGCCCAACATCAACAGCGCCACCGCACGCGTGCTCGACGCGGCCGGTATCCAGACCCTGGTGGCCGACGACGCCGGCTGCTGCGGCGCCATCCGCACGCACCTGAACGACGCCGCGGGCGGACTGGCCGACATGCGACGCAACATCGACGCCTGGTGGCCGCTGGTCAACGGGCTGACCTCCGAGGGCCGGATCGAGGCCATCGTGATGAACGCCAGCGGCTGCGGCGTCACGGTGAAGGACTACGGCCACGCGCTGGCCTTCGATGCCGACTACGCCGAGAAGGCGCGCAAGGTCAGCGAGCTCACGCGCGACATCAGCGAGCTGCTACCCGGCCTGGTGCCTGCGCTGCAGGGCAAGCTGCGCGAGTCGAAGGCCAGGCGCCTGGCCTTCCATCCACCGTGCACCTTGCAGCACGGCCAGCAGCTGCGCGGCGGCGTGGAAACGCATCTGAACGCGCTGGGCTTCGAAGTGAGTGTGGCAGCCAGCGAAAGCCACCTGTGCTGCGGCTCGGCCGGCACTTACAGCGTGCTGCAGCCGGTGCTGGCCAAGCAGCTGCGCGACCGCAAGTTGGGCCATCTGGCGCCGCTGGAAGCGCAGGCCATCGTCAGCGCCAACATCGGTTGCATCCAGCATCTGCAGACGGGCACCACCACGCCCGTGAAACATTGGATCGAAGTTCTGGACGAGGCTCTGCCATGACGAAGTGGGTTCGGTTCACGCACGCGGGTCGTGCGGCCTTGGGCTGCGTCGAGGGCGACGCCGTGCTGCTGCACGAAGGCGACCTGTTCAACGGCCCGCTGCCGACCGGCGAGCGCGTGCCGCTGGAAGGTCTGGCCTGGCTGCCACCCTGCCAGCCGGGGCAGATCATCGGCCTGTGGAACAACTTCCGCGCCGCGGCGCAGAAGAACGGCTGGGCCGAGCCGGCCGAACCGCTGTACTTCCTGAAGTCGCCGCACAGCGCCCTGGGCCACGAGGCGCCGATACCCGCGCCGGCGCCCGAGGTGGGCCGCATCGCCTATGAAGGCGAACTGGCCGTGGTCATCGGCCGCAGCGCGCACCGGCTGGCGCGCGAAGACGCTGCGGCCTGCATCTTCGGCTACGCCTGCGCCAACGACGTGAGCGCCATCGAGCTGCTGCAGCGCGACCCGAGCTTCCCGCAGTGGACACGCGCCAAGAGCTTTCCCGGCTTCGGCGCTTTCGGGCCCTGGATCGACACCGCCTTCGACCCGGCCGCGGCCACGCTGCGCACCCTGGTTGGCGGTCGCGAGCGCCAGAACTACGCCCTGTCCGACATGTTCTTCCCGCCGGCCGAGCTGGTGTGGCGCCTGTCGCAGGACATGCACCTGCAGCCCGGTGACGTGATCTTCTGCGGCACCTCGCTGGGCGTGCTGCCGATGAAGCCGGGCAGCACGGTGGAAGTGGCCATCGACGGCCTGGGCACGCTGCGCAACGTCTACGGCCCGGCGTCTTGAGGCTCGGCCGACAAGCCCGCGGCCTGCTCGCGGCCGCCGCGCTCTTGCTCGGCGGCTGCGACAGCCTGCCGCTGTGGATGGTGACGCAGCGCCAGGCGCAGATCACCGACCACCAGCACTTCGACGCCCAGGTCCTGCCGCGCGCCGCCACGCCGCGTGTGCTGCCGTCCGCAGCCGCCACGCTGGCCTGGCCGGGCGCTGGCGATACGGCGGCGGCCGAATCCTTCCTCGCCGAGCAGGGCACGGTGGCGCTGGTGGTGCTGCGGCGTGGTGAAGTGATCTACGAGCGCTACTTCAACGGCTTTGCGCGCGACAGCGTGGGCACCTCGTTCTCGGTCGCCAAGTCCATGGTTTCGGTGCTGGTGGGTGTGGCCATCGCCGAAGGGCGCATCCAGAGCATCGACGAGCCCGTCACCACCTACCTGCCCGAACTGCTGAAGACCGATGCCCGCTACGCCCGTATCACGCTGCGCCACCTGCTGCAGATGCGCAGCGGTATCGCCTTCGACGAGGGCTACCGCACGCCCTGGGCTGACGCCGCGCGCTTCTACCTGACGCAAGACCTGCCGGCGCGCGTGGCGGCGCTGAAGATTGCCGGCGAGCCCGGCCGCGCCTACCGCTACCAGAGCGGCGACACGCAGTTGCTGGGCATGGCCGTGCAGCGCGCCGTGGGCCTGCCGCTGGCCAGCTACGCAGCCAGCCGCGTCTGGCAGCCCATGGGCGCCGAGTTCGACGCCACCTGGAGCGTGGACAGCGCCACGAACGGCAACGGCGCCACCGCCAAGGCCTTCTGCTGCCTGAATGCGCGCGCCGTGGACTACGCGCGCTTCGGCCAGCTGATGCTCGACGAAGGCCGCATCGGTGGGCGCCAGGTGGTGCCCGCCGATTGGGTGAAGCAGAGCACGGCGCCGCAGCTGGGCCTGCAAGGCGCCGACGACTCGGCGCAACGCAACATCGAATGGCGCGGCGGCCGCACGAGTTCGTTCTACGCCTGGCAATGGCGGCGCACGCTGGCTGCTGGTCTACCCCTGGACGCGCCGCCGCAGCCCGGCACCGACTTCTACGCCGAAGGCATCCTGGGCCAGTTCATCTACATCGCGCCGGCCACGCAGACCGTGGTGGTGCGCCTGGGCCGCGAGCGCGGCAAGCCCTTCTGGCCGGCGTGGATGGGTGAGCTGGCGCGGCTGAACCCGTAGCGCGCTCAATGCGCTGCGGCGCGGACGTAGATGTCGGTGTCGCGCAACATGCGGCGCAGCACGGCGAAGGTGGCCTGGGTGACGTCGGGCAGAAAGCGCTTCAGTTCGGGCGCCAGGCTCAACACGGCCTTGCTGCCCTCGACGTGGAGTTCCCGCAGCCAGGCACCGCGAGGGACGGCCATGCCGAGTTCGGCGTCCACCGCCTGCCCCAACAGGTCCAGCAGACCGGCGGGGTCGCCAGAGACCTGCGGCTCCATGACATGCAGCGCCAGCGGCGCCTGGGCGGCATGGATGGGAATCGTGCGGTAGCGCATGCAGCCATCATCGCTGTCGGCCGCCGGCTCGGCTTGATCGAAGTCAAGCCGGGTGCGCTTGCGGCCTTTCGCGCAGCGCCAGCAGCACACCGGCCACCAGCAGCACCACGCCCGCGGCGGTGGCCGGCGGCGGCGGCTGGCCGCGCAGCATGAAGGCATAGGCCAGCGCTGCCAGGGTCTCGAAGACGATGAGCTGACCGGCCAGCGAGGTGGGCAGGCGCTGGCTGGCCTCGTTCCAGCAGCGTGTGCCCAGCCAGGACGCGAACAGGCCGATGGCGAACATCAGCGCCAGGAAGCGCTCGGGCGTGGGCCCCAGCGGCAGTTCGAAAGTGCTGCCGTTCGCCGCCTGCCAGGCCCAGAAGGCGGCACTGCCTGCCAGCGCCAGCGGCAGCGTGGCCAGGCCCTGCGCCGTGGCCCAGGTGCTGGGGGAACGGTCGGCGTGGGCGCGCAGCCAGTCGGCATTGCGCAGCGGGTACCAGGTCCAGCAGGCCACCGCGCCCACGGCGAGCAGCGCGCCGCTGGCGTAGCGCAGCAATCCCGCATCGCTGCGGCCCTGCAGCGCCTGCAGCTCGGCATGGTTGACGCAGGCGATGCCGGCGGCGATGAGCGCCAGCGATGGCGCCATGCGCGCCCAGGGCAGGCGGCCGTCGCGCTGCGCGTCGCGCCGGTTGCTGACGAGCGCGATGACCACCGGCAAGGTGCCGATGAGCATGGTGGGCAGCGGCCCGCCAGCGCGCTGGATGGCTGCCGACAGGCACAGGTAGTACAGCAGGTTGCCCACGGCAGCGAGCTTCAACGCTTCCAGCCAGTCGGCGCGGCTCAGCTGCGCCAGGCGCTGGCGGTCCAGCCAGGCCAGCGGCAGCGCGATGAGGCCGAAGGCGAGATAGCGTCCCACCGTGAGCAGCGCCGCCGGGTACTCGGGCAGCAGCGCCGGGGCGATGAACACCAGCCCCCACATCAGCCCGGCCGCCAGCGCGTAGAGGGTGCCGGTGATGAGGGCGTGGCGGTGGCTGGGCATGGGGGCGGAGTGTCGCCTGCCCCGGTGCCCCGGTCTTGTACCGGATTGCGCTTCAGGCGCGGCGGGCCTGGCGCTGGATCTGGCGCTGGATCTGCCGCTGATACAGCCCGGGCGTGACGCCGTAGCGCCGCGCGAAGGCGCGCGTCAGGTGCGCCTGGTCGGCCAGGCCCGCCGCCGCCGCAGCCTGGGCCGGTGGCAGGCCAGCGGCCAGCAGTTGTTTGGCGCGCAGCAGGCGCAGTGCCATCAGCATCTGCTGCGGCGTGACGTGGCAGACGGCCTTGAAGCGGCGCAGGAAATGGAAAGGGCTCAGGCCCGCCACGGCGGCCAGCTGTTCCAGCGTGAGCTTCTGCTCGGCATGGGCGCGCATGTACTCGATGACCGGCGTGAAGCGCAGCGCGCCTTCATGCGGCGCGGGCCGGGCGATGCGCGCGTGAGCACCGAATTCCGCCAGCAGCGTGTGCAGCAGGCTGTCGAAGGCCAGCGGCTCACCGGCCGCCCACAGCCGCTGCAGCAGGCGGCCGACGCGCCGTGCGCGTGCTGCGTCGTGACCCACGGCCTGCGGGAAGTGCCAGCCGCGTTCACCGGTCACCGCTTCCACCACCGCGGGTTCGATGTAGACCATGCGGTAGCGCCAGCCGGCGGCGGTTTCGGCGCGGCCGGTGTGCAGTTCGTCGGCGTTCATCATCACCAGGCTGTCGGGCGGCGCCAGATGCTCGCCGCCGCGGTAGCGGAAGCGTTCGACACCGCTTTCGATGGCGCCCAGCCCGTAGCCTTCGTGCGCGTGCGGCTCGAAGGCGTGGCGCACGATGTGGGCACGGTAGAGCTCCACACCCGGGCGGTGCGCCGGGCGCTTGAACTCAGCCGCGTCGCCGGGGTGTTCAAAGGCCTCGGGCACACCCGAAAGCACGCTGTCCGACGACGCCTCAGCCATGCTCGCGCAGCCAGGCACTGGCCTGCCCGCGCGAGGCCAGGCCCAGCTTGTCCAGGATGTTGGCGACATGCCGCTTCACGGTGTGCGGGCTGATGTCGAGCACACGCGCGATGAGCTTGTTGCTGTCGCCGGCCGCGATGCGCTCCAGCACCTCGCGTTCGCGCTGGCTCAGCGTCAGGTCGACGGTGCTGGGCGCCGGCGCGGCAGCCGCGTCGCCGACGAGTGAAGCCGACAGCTGCGCCGCGGCATGCAGTTCGGCCTGCTGCACGGCCGTCAGCAGGCTGCCCCAGCGCCCCTCGGCCAGGGCCTGCAGCAGCACCGGCCCGCACAGCAGCGCCTGGCCGCGCACGCCTTCGGCGAGCAGGCGGTCGAGCACCGGGGCGATGACCTGCGCCGCCTCGGGCAGGCGGTGCAGCTTCAGCAGCGCGTGGCCGTGGCGCAGCGTGAGGTCGGTGCGCTGGCCCATCACGTCCATGTCGGCCAGCTTGGGCGCCAGCACCGCGAACAGGCTCGCAGCGTCGCCCCAGCGCCCCTGCGTGGCGGCGAAGCGCGCGCGCACGGCCAGCGCGCGCGGGTTTTGGTGCGTGCTGTCCTGCAGCGGGTTTTCCTTGAGCAGGGCGGCCCAGCGCTGCAGGCCGGCGCTGTCGCCCAGCGTGTCCGACAAGCGCACGCCGTACACGGCCATGTGGTGGTGCCAGATGATCCGGCGCTCGGGCAGGTTGCCGTCTTCCTCGCGCACCAGCCTTTCCAGCCGCGCGGTGAAACCGGCCCGGCGGCCGTGCATGGCGTCGAGGAGGAGGCGGAAGAGCTCGAGATTGACGCGCATCTCGCCCGAGACGGCTAGCCACTGCATGTCTTCCTCGGCGGCGCGCAACTCGCTGCCGGCGGCGTCGAAGCGGCCGCGCCACAGCAGCAGGAAAGCCCGTACCAGGCGCAGTTCGGCGCGCATGGGCAGCGGGCGGTCGGCCAGGCGGGGTGCGGCGCCGGCAAGGTAACGCTCCATCAGCACCGGCAGGCCGGCGATCGTGCTCCAGTTGATGGGCGGCGCGCATTCCCACCAGCGGAACAGCGGCAGGCCGCCTTCCAGCAGGTCCAGCAGTTCGCCGTAGAGCACCGGCAGGCGCGCATGTTCGCCGCGGCGGAAATGCTGGCTGCTGTCGGCCAGCAGCAGCAGCGCGCGCGTGTCCGGCGTCAGCGTCTGTGTGGCCAGGCCGGCGATCAGCGCTTCGGCTTCCTGATTGCGGTCCAGCGGGTACAGCGCGGTGGCCAGGTAGATCTGCGCCCGCTGGCGTTCGGCGGTGTCGCGTGCGGACTCGGCCAGCGCGATGGCCATCTGGCACCAGCGCGCCATGTCCACCCAGCGCCAGCGCAGGCAGCAGGCGGTGCCGGCCATGCGCGCCAGGCGCGCGCTGCGATGCTCGACCGGGAACTGCTCCACCAGGCGCAGCAACTCGCCGGCGCCACCTTGCAGGAAGAGATCGACACCGGCTTCGGCGAGCGCCGCTTCGGCACCGGCCCAGTCGCCTGCGCGCTGCAGGTAGCCGACGCGCCGCAGCGCATCGGTCTCGCCGGCGGCAGCGCGTTGCAGCAGCGCGGGCAACTCGTCGGGCAGGCGCTGGTTCAGGCGCTGCAGCAGCGCGTCGCGGAACAAGTCATGCAGCACCAGCGTGCGTTCGTCGGCGTCGAGCACCGATGCGAAGAGGCCGCGCCTTTCGATTTCGTCCAGCCACTCCGCGGCGCGGCGGTCGCCGCTGACGGCGGCGGCGCGCCCGGCCGTCAGCTCGGGCAGCACGGCGCAGCGCAGCAGGAAGTCGTGCAGCGCTCCGGGCATGTCGTCCAGCACCTCGGCGGCCAGGTAGTCGAAGAGGTGGCGGTCGATGAGCTGGCGCCCGGCGGCTGCCATGCCGCCGCGCGTGCGCAGCGCGGCCATGGCCAGGCGCAGGCCGGCCGGCCAGCCGGACGTGCGCTCGAAGAGCTCTTCGGCGCGTTCGTCGGCAAACGGCGTGGCCTCGGCTCGCAGCAAGGCGCCGGCTTCGTCGCGTGAGAAGCGCAGGTCTTCCTGCGTGAACTCGGCCAGCTCGCCGCTGGCGCGCAGCCGCGCCAGCGCCAACGGCGGTGTGGTGCGGCTGGACAGCACCAGCGTCCACTGCGGCGGCAGGCGTTCGAGCAGGGCGTCGAGCAGCGCAAAGGTGCTGGGCGAGGCCACGCGGTGCAGGTCGTCGAGCACGATCACGCCACGCGGCACGTCGGCGCCAGCCAGCGCGTTGAGCAGTTCCACCGCAGCGCGTTTCAGGCCGGCCGCGTCGGCGCCGGCCAGTCCCACCAGTGCTTCGGGCGCGGTGCGCCAGGGCAGGTCGAAGGCTTCCAGCGCCCCCACCAGGCAGGCGAACAGGCGTTCGGCGTCGTCGTCGGGGTCCATGGCCACCCAGGCCAGGGCCTCGCCGGGTGCGCGCTGCGCCAGCTGTGCGGCCAGCGTGGAGGTCTTGCCGAAGCCGGCCGGCGCCTGCAGCAGCACCACGCGGTGCTGCTGCACGGCCAGCCGAAGGGCGGCGTCCAGCTGCGGCCGCTCCAGTCGCGCTGCGCCTCGGCGCGGCGGCTGGATCTTGGTGGCGGCGAAACGCAGGGCTTCCATGTCACGCGGTGTGTGCAGGTCAGGGAATCTAGCGCAGCCCGCGCGAGTTGCAATGCATTAGTCTGGCCGCCAGCAGGAGACAACCATGAGCCACATCCTGGCGCTGGACCAAGGCACGTCGAGTTCGCGCAGCATCGTGTTCGACGCCGCAGGCCGCGTGGTGGCCATGGCGCAGCGCGAGCTGACTCAGTTCTATCCGCAGCCGGGCTGGGTGGAGCACGACCCCGAGGAGATCTGGACCAGCCAGCTGGCCACGGCGCAGGAAGCGCTGGCGCGGGCCGGTTTAACGGCGCGCGACATCGCAGCCATCGCCATCACCAACCAGCGCGAAACCACGGTGGTGTGGGACCGCCGCACGGGCCGCCCGCTGCACAGGGCCATCGTCTGGCAGGACAGACGTGGCGAGCCACTGTGCGCGCAGCTGCGCACGCAGGGCCACGCCGAGGCCATCCGCCACAGCACCGGGCTGGTGGTCGACAGCTACTTCTCGGCCACCAAGCTGCGCTGGCTGCTCGACCACGTGAACGGCGCGCACATCGCCGCCGCCCAGGGCGAACTGGCCTTCGGCACCATCGACAGCTGGCTGATCTGGAAGCTCACCGGCGGCCAGGTGCACGCCACCGACGTGAGCAACGCGTCGCGCACCATGCTCTTCGACATCCGCCACAACACCTGGGACCACGAACTG
>JANNFE010000339.1:0-2836 GCA_031379415.1 Betaproteobacteria bacterium
TCGAACGGCAAGCGCGCCGTGGACAACGTGGTGATGATGGGCATGGGCGAGCCGCTGCAGAACTACGCCGCGCTGCTGCCCGCACTGCGCACCATGCTCGACGACCACGGCTACGGCCTGTCGCGCCGCCGCGTCACGGTGTCCACCTCGGGCGTGGTGCCGATGATTGACCGCCTGCGCGAAGTCTGCCCGGTGGCGCTGGCGGTTTCGCTGCATGCGCCCGACGACGCGCTGCGCGACCACCTGGTACCGCTGAACCGCAAGTACCCGCTGAACGAATTGCTCGACGCCTGCAGCCGCTACCTGGACAAGGCGCCGCGCGACTTCATCACCTTCGAGTACTGCATGCTCGACGGCGTCAACGACAGCCCCGAGCAGGCGCGCCAACTGCTGCGCCTGGTGCAGCACCGCGTGCCCTGCAAGTTCAACCTGATCCCCTTCAATCCCTTCCCGGCCTCGGGTCTGAAGCGTTCGCCGCGCGGGCGCGTGACGGTCTTCGCCCAGGTGCTGCAGGACGCCGGCATCGTGACCACCGTGCGCAAGACGCGCGGTGACGACATCGACGCTGCCTGCGGCCAGCTGGCCGGCGAAGTGCAGGACCGCACGAACGCGCGCGAGCGGCTGGCGCGCCAGCGGCAGGTCATACCCATCGCCGCCGCCGGGGGCCCGAGGTGATGCGCGTGTGGTTCACGCTGCTGTGCACGCTGGCGCTGCTGGCCGCCGGGTGCACCAGCACCACCACGGGCAGCCGCGACGCGCGCCAGGACACCGAGCCCGACAACGCCCGCGCGGCGCGCACGCGCCTGGAACTGGCTGGGCTCTACCTGGGCCGCGGCCAGCCGGACGTGGCGCTGCAGGAGGTCAAGCGTGTGCTGGCCGCCCAGCCGGACATGCCCGAGGCCTACAACCTGAGCGGCCTGATCTATGCCACGCTGAACGACACCCAGCAGGCCGAAGCCAGCTTCCAGCGCGCCCTGCAACTGGCGCCACGCGATGGCGACACCATGAACAACTACGGCTGGTTCCTGTGCCAGCAGCGGCGCTGGGACGATGCCGAGAAGCAGTTCAACGCCGCCGTCGAACAGCCGCAGTACCGCGAGCGCGTGCGCACCCTGCTGGCCCAGGGTGTGTGTCAGGCGCGCGCCGGTCGCTGGGCCGAAGCCGAGCGCACGCTGTCGCGGTCTTTCGAGCTCGACCCCTCGAACCCGATGACGGCCTACAACCTGAGCGACGTGCTGCTGCGCCGTGGCGAACTGGAGCGCGCGCGCTTCTACGTCGACCGCATCAATACGCAGCCCAACCTGACCAGCGCGCAGAGCCTGTGGCTGGCGGCGCGCATCGAAAGGCGCCTGGGCAATGTGCAGGGCGTGCAGGCTTTCGGCCGCAAGCTGCAGGAGCGCTTCCCCGATTCCAATGAAGCGCTGCTCTTCGAACGGGGGCGTTTCGATGAGTGAGCCGGCGGTGGGCAGCGCCGGCGCCCTGATACGCGCCGCGCGCGAGAAGCAGGGCCTGCACATCGCAGCCCTGGCGGCGGCCATCAAGGTTTCGCCGCGCAAGCTGGAAGCGCTGGAGGCCGACCGCCTGCAGGATCTGCCCGACGCCACCTTCACGCGGGCGCTGGCGCAGACGGTGTGCCGCACGCTGAAGATCGACGCGCGGCCGGTGCTCGACCTGCTGCCACCCGCGCCTTCGGTGACGCTGGAACGGAACAGCGGCGGTCTCAATGCGCCTTTCCGCGACCGGCCGGGGCGCGAGGGACCGCACCTGTCGTCGCTGGCCTTGCGGCCGATGGTCGGCCTGGCGGTGCTGCTGGTGCTGGGCGCGGTGGCGGTCTACTTTCTGCCGGCGGGGTTGTGGGCGCCGGGCGTGGAGCCAGTGGCGCTCCCGGCCTCGACGCCGACGATGGTGGCCGCGGGGCCTGCGGCATCAGCCGCATCAGCGGCATCAGCGGCCGAACCCGTGATGGCCGCGGCGTCCGAGCCGGCTACCGCTGCTTCCATGCCCGTGGGCGAAACCGTTTTCTCCGCGCCGCCCACCGAACTGGCCGCCAGCGGCCCCAGCGCCGCACCCAGCGGCCTGGTGCAACTGCGCAGCAGTGAAGCGTCGTGGGTGGAAGCGCGCGACGGCCGCGGCCAGCTGCTGCTGTCGCGCACCGTGCTGCCGGGCGAAAGCGTCGGCCTGGACGGCAGCCTGCCCATCCGCCTGACCATCGGCAACGCCTCGGCCACGCAGCTGGGCTTTCGCGGCCAGCCGGTCGATCTGACGGCGCGCACGCGCGACAATGTGGCCCGCGTCGAGTTGCAGTAGGAAAGCCCGCATGAACGCACCGATGAGCTTGCAAGACGGCCTCGACATCATCGAGGCCGCCACCCCCGCGCCACGCCGTTCGCGCCAGGCCCGCGTGGCCTGGGGCAGCCATGTGGTCACGGTCGGCGGCGATGCGCCGGTGCGCGTGCAGAGCATGACCAACACCGACACGGTAGACGCCATCGGCACCGCCATCCAGTGCAAGGAACTGGCGCAGGCCGGTTCGGAACTGGTGCGCATCACCGTCAACACACCCGAGGCCGCCGCGGCCGTGCCCTACATCCGCGAGCAGCTCGACCGCATGGGCGTGGACGTGCCTTTGATCGGCGACTTCCACTACAACGGCCACCGCCTGCTCACCGACCACCCGGCCATGGCGCAGGCCCTCAGCAAGTACCGCATCAACCCCGGCAACGTGGGCAAGGGCGACAAGCGCGACCGCCAGTTCGGCATGATGGTGGAAGCCGCGGCGAAGTACGACAAGGTGGTGCGCATCGGCGTCAACTGGGGCAGCCTCGACCAGGAACTG
>JANNFE010000349.1:0-5568 GCA_031379415.1 Betaproteobacteria bacterium
GCGCTGGAACCCGCGGCGGTGCTGCGCGCCTCGGTGCTGGCGCTGCCGCCCGAGCAGCGCACGCGCACCCTGCGCATCGGCACCGAGCTCGTCTGGGTGCGGGTGATGCTGGACCTGGGGCGGCATGCCGAAGTCGGCCCCACGCTGGCGGCCTTGATTGCGCTGAGTGCGCCGCTGTACCAGGCCGCGCCCTTGCGCGTGGCGGTGTGCGGCGTGCACGCGCGCTGGCTGGCGCAGCAGGGCCGCAGCGCCGAGGCGCGCGATGCGCTGCTGGCACTGGACGCCGCCTTGGCTTTGCAGACCCTGGCGCCCCACCTGACGCGGCTGCGCGAGCAAGCGCACGCCGCCTTGGCCGGGCCCGCACAATCGGCCGTCGATCCCTGAGTCCGGAAGGCCGCCCATGTCATTGCCCCCGCAGCACGAGCCACCCCAACTCAGCGCCGGCACACCGCGGCGGCGTGTCCTGCTGTCGCTTCTGGCAGCCACTGTGGCCGTGTCGGCCTGCGGCGGTGGCGGCGGCGCTGACGGCGGCGGTGCGCCCGTGGTACCCCCACCACCACCACCACCACCGCCGCCCCCCGCCGTCAACGGTCCCGCCTGGTCGGGCTTCGGCCGCGACGCCCAGCATTCATCGCTGGGCGGCGGCGCCACACAAGACCTCAACCGCATCGCCTGGCAGATGCCCGTGGACCTGGCGCCGCCCTACACCAGCGGCGGCGCGCTGCTGGCCCACTACGGCTCGCCAGTCATCACCCCGCGCAACACGGTGCTCGTGCCGGTGAAGACGGGCAGCGGCGGCGGCTTTCGCGTCGAGGCGCGCGCCGGTGCCAACGGCGCGCTGCTCTGGCAGCTCAACAGCGACTACCGCCTGCCGCCCGGCAGCAGCTGGGTGCCGAGCTGGAACCTGGCGCTCAACGCCAGCAGCCGTCTCTACGCGCCCACCTCGGGCGGCCGCCTGCTCGCACGCGACGACGCCGACAGCGCCACCGGCGCGCTGCAGACCATCGTCTTCTATGGCGCCACCAACTACGCGGCGGCGCTGGACACCAGCGTCTACATCAACACCCCGCCCACCGTGGACGCTGCGGGCAACGTCTACTTCGGCTTCATCGCCAACACCGGCAACGCAGCAGGTCTGGTGAGCGGCATCGCGCGCGTGGCACCCGACGGCAGCGGCACCTGGCGGCCTGCCGCGGAGGCCGCCAGCGACCTGGCCATCGCCAAGGTGGCCACCAACAGCGCGCCGGCGCTGTCGAACGACGGCCGTACGCTGTACGTGGTGGTGAACATCGCGCCGCAGTCGGGCGTCACGCAGCGCGGCTACCTGCTGGCGCTGGACAGCAGCAACCTGGCCACGCAGGCCCGCGTGGCGCTGGTCGACCCAGGCACCGGCGGCGCGGCGCGCATCAGCGACAACGGCACCGCATCGCCCACCGTCGGGCCCGACGGCGACGTCTACATCGGCGTGCTGGAAACCACCTTCGGCAGCCACAACGGCCGCGGCTGGCTGCTGCACTTCAACGCCACGCTGGGCACGACTCGTCTGCCCGGCGGCTTTGGCTGGGACGACACGGCCTCGGTCGTGCCGGCGTCGCTGGTGCCTTCATACAGCGGCACGTCCAGCTACCTGCTGATGGTCAAGTACAACAACTACTACGGCGTGGGCAGTGGCAACGGCGACAACCAGGTCGCCATCCTCGACCCGCACACGTCGCAGGTCGATGCCATCTCGGGCCTGCCCATCATGCGCGAGGTGCTGAAGCTGTCGGGCATCACGCCCGACTTCGGCGGCCAGCCCGGCGTGCGCGAATGGTGCGTGAACATCGCCGCCGTCGACCCGGTGCGCAAGAGCGTGCTCGTCAACAGCGAGGATGGCTACCTCTACCGCTGGGACCTCGTCACCAACAGCTTCACACAGCGCATCCAGCTCACCAGTGGCATTGCCGAGTCGTACACGCCCACCGCGCTGGGCGCCGACGGCGCCGTCTACGCCATCAACAACGCGGTGCTGTTCTCCATCGCCGCGTAGCCATCGCCCATGGAAGTGCTCGCACCGCACCAGTTTGCTGCCGTGCTGCCGCTGCTGCCCTCGGCGCGGGATGCGGGCCACCTGGCGATGGCCCATGCGGTGATCGCCGGCACCATGCCCGGGCACGTGCTGGCCGACCACGCCGAGCGGCCGCGCTCGGCGATCGTGCTCAATCACAACGGCTTCCACACAGCCTTCGGCGAGGTGCCCGATGAACCGATCGCGCCGCTCATCGGGATCTTGACCCTGGGCCGGGTGTCGCCCGAATCGGGCCTGCTCATCGACGTGTCCGGCCACTGGGCCGCACGGCTGCGCGGCATCCTGCCGGGGGCCTGCTCCCGCGACGAGTACCACGCACCGGCAGGGCCACCGCCGGCCCGTCGGCTGCCGCCGGGCCATGCGCTCGTGCCGCTCACCGCCGCCATCGCGCGGCGGTTCGAAGGCGCCGTCGACCCGTGGGTGGTGCGCATCTGGGGCGGGCCCGAGGCCTTCGCCGAGAAGTCCTTCGGCTTTGCCGTGCTCAGCGACACCGGTGCGCTGGCCAGCTTCTGCACCACGCTGGCCATCGGCGGCGGCGAAGCCGAAGTCGAGATCGGCACCAGCGAGGCTTTCAAGCGGCAGGGCCTGGCCTACGCCGCCGGCTGCGCCTTCATGGCCGAGTGCCAAGCGCGCGGCCTGGTGCCGGCGTGGACCACGCGTGCCGACAACCTGCCCTCGCAGCGGCTGGCCGCCAGCCTGGGCTACCGGCGCTTTCGCAGCGTCGCGTGCTTCGCGCTGAATCGCAGCGAACCCCTGACAGCCTAGGGCGCCGGCTTCGCTTATCGTGCGGCGCTTCTGATCATCGCCTCACTGCCCCGATGTACAGCTTTCGTGCGCATCTGCTGCCGCTGCTGGCGGCCTTCATCACCGTCGCCACCGCCCATGCTCAGCCGGCGCCCGTCACGAGCCCCTACCCGGGCGCGATGACGCTGCGCGTCGACGCCACCGACCTTGACCACAAGGTGTTGCGCGTGCAACAGACGGTGCCCGCCAAGCCCGGCCCGCTGACGCTGTACTACCCGCGCTGGTTGCCCGGCACGCACGCGCCAACAGGCGACATCACGCTGATGGCGGGCCTGAAGATCAGCGCCGGTGGCAAGCCCGTGCCGTGGACCCGCGACCCGCTCGACACGCACGCCTTCCGGCTCGACGTGCCCGCTGGCGTGAGCACGCTGGAGCTGGCCTTCGAGCACCTCGCACCCCTGACGCCCCAGGGTGGCCGCAACATCGTCACGCGCGAGATGCTCAACGTGCAGTGGAACAGCGTTGTGCTCTACCCGGCAGGTTACATGGCACGCCAGATCAGCGTGCAGCCGACGCTGGTGCTGCCGCCGGGCTGGCAGGCCGGCACTGCTTTGCGCCCCGCCGGCCCGCCGCAGGGCGACACGGTCCAGTACCAGCCAGTGTCGCTGGAGATGCTGGTCGACTCGCCCGTCTTCGCCGGCCGCCACTTCCGCCGCATCGAGCTGGAAGCACCGGGCGCCGCGCGTCCCGTGGTGCTGAACCTGGTGGCCGACAGCGCCGACAAGCTCAACCCCAGCGAGGCGCAGATCTAAGCCCACCGCGAACTCGTGCGCCAGTCCGACAAGGTCTTCGCCTCGCGCCACTTCCATCACTACGACTTCCTGCTGGCCATCAGCGACGAGTTCGGCGCCATCGGCCTGGAACACCACCAGAGCAGCGAAAACGGCGTGCGTACCAATTACTGGGACAACTGGGACAAGCGCGTCGGCAGCCGCGAGTTGCTGCCGCACGAGTACGCACATTCGTGGAACGGCAAGTTCCGTCGCCCGCTGGACAGCACCACGCCGCACTTCAACCTGCCGATGCAGAACAGCCTGCTGTGGCTGTACGAAGGGCAGACGCAGTTCTGGGGCTGGGTGCTCGCCGCGCGCAGCGGCCTCACCACACAAGCGCAGGCACGTGATCTGCTGGCGCGCACCGCTGCCAGCTACGACAACCAGCCCGGCCGCGCCTGGCGCAACCTGCAGGACACCACCCACGACAACATCATGTCGCGCGGCCGGGGTCCCAAGGACTGGACCAGCTGGCAGCGCAGTAGCGGCGACTACTACAGCGAGATGCTGCTCGTCTGGCTGGATGCCGATTCGCTCATCCGCGAAAAGACCGGCGGGAGCAAGTCCATCGACGATTTCGCCAGGGCCTTCTTCGGCGTGCGCGACGGCGAGCTGGGCCCGCTGCCCTACCGCTTTGACGACATCGTGGCTGCCTTGGGCGGCGTGGTCGCGCACGACTGGGCCGGCTTTCTGCGCCAGCGGCTCGACGGCAACGGCCCCGGCGCGCCGCTGGACGGCCTGGCCCGCTCGGGCTGGAAACTGGTCTATGCGGAGACACCCAACGACACCGCGCGCGCCGATGAGGCCGAAGAGCGATTTGTCGACATGAGCCATTCGCTCGGTTTCATCGTCGGCTCGCCGCGCGGTGGTGCCACCGCAGCGCCCGGCACCGAGACCCGCATCGGCACCGTGATCTGGGGTGGCGTGGCCTACAAGGCCGGCCTGGCGCCGGGTGCCACGCTGCTGGCCGTGAACAGCCGCGCCTACAGGCCCGAGCTGCTGAAGCAGGCGGTCACCGCCAACAAGGGCGGCCAGGCGCCCATCGAGCTGCTGCTGCGCGAAGGCGACCGCTACCGCACGCTGATCCTGGACTACCGTGGCGGCCTGCGTTATCCGCGCCTGGAGCGCATCGCCGGTGCTGAAGACCGCCTGGCGGGCACGCTGGGCCGCCGCTGAACATCAACGCGCCAGGAGACTGAGCATGGGCAAGAGCAGCAAGTCGAAGAAAGACGATGGCCGTCTGGGCAAGAGCGAATACCTGGAGAAGCTGGCGCCGCTGGAGCTGGAGCTCAACGACGTGGCGCGCTGGCTGCAGCACACCGGCAAACGGCTGCTGGTGGTGATCGAAGGCCGCGACACGGCGGGCAAGGGCGGCGTCATCTCGGCCATTGCCGGCACGCTGAGCCCGCGCCAGTGCCGCGTGGTGGCGCTGCCCAAACCCACCGACCGTGAACGCACGCAGTGGTACTTCCAGCGCTATGTGCAGCACCTGCCGGCGGCTGGCGAGATCGTGCTCTTCGACCGCAGCTGGTACAACCGAGCCGGCGTCGAACGCGTCATGGGCTACTGCACCGAAGAGCAGGCACTGGCCTTCCTGGCGCAGGCGCCGGTGTTCGAGAAGATGCTGGTGGACGACGGCATCCTGCTCTTCAAGTACTGGCTCACGGTGGACCAGGCGCAGCAGGAAGAACGTTTCGCTGAACGCCGCGCCGACCCGCTGAAGCGCTGGAAGCTGAGCCCGGTGGACATCGAGGCGCGCACGCGCTACGCCGATTACACCGACGCGCGCGCCGCCATGCTGCAGGCCACGCACAACAAGCGCGCGCCGTGGACGCTGGTCGACTTCAACGACCAGCGGCGCGGCCGGCTGGCGCTCATCCGTCACCTGCTGGATGCGGTGCCTGAACACGTGGTGCCCGAGAC
>JANNFE010000365.1:0-8219 GCA_031379415.1 Betaproteobacteria bacterium
CAGTTCCATCTTGCCGCCGGGCACCACCACGGTGTTGGCGCGCGACATGAAGCTGCCGTTGATCATGTTCAGCAGGTACTGGAAGTCGATGCCCTTGGGCTTGGCGAAGCGGATGACGACCATGCTCTCGTCGGGCGCCGGAATGTCGCGCGCGATGAAGGGGTTGCTCGTGTCCACGCAGGGCACACGCTGGAAGTTCACATGCGTGTGCTCGAACTGCGGGCAGATGTAGTGCACGTAGTCGGGCATGCGGCGCAGGATGGTGTCGGTCACCGCCTCGGTGCTGTAGCCGCGCTTGCTCTTGTCGCGCCAGAGTTTCTGGATCCATTCCAGGTTGATGACCGGTACCACGCCGATCAGCAGGTCGGGGTGGCGCGCGATGTTCACCTCGGGCGTGACCACGGCGCCGTGCAGGCCTTCGTAGAACAGCAAGTCGGTGCCCGGCGGCACGTCTTCCCAGGGTGTGAAGGTGCCGGGGGTCTGCTTGTAGGGCGCGGCCTCGTCGGTGTCGTGCAGGTACTTGCGGCGGCGGCCGGTGCCGCTTTCGCCATAGGCGTGGAAGAGCTGCTCCAGTTCGGCAAACAGGTTGTTCTCGGGGCCGAAGTGGCTGAAGTTGCGGTTACCGGCCTGCTCGGCTTCAGCCTGGCGCTGCTTCATCTCCAGCCTGTCGTAGCGGTGGAAGCTGTCGCCTTCGATGACCGCGGCCTTGATCTTCTCGCGCCGGAAGATGTTCTCGAAGGTGCGCGTCACCGACGTGGTGCCGGCGCCGGATGAACCGGTGATGGCGATGATGGGGTGGCGTTCCGACATGGCTCTATCCCTCGTCAATCTCTGAACAGGCTGCGTTCGGCGAACAGGGGGTTGCCGGCGTCGCGCGTGGCGGGTTCATGGTGGTAGCGCTCGATGCGTTCCACCTCGTTCTTGCTGCCGAACACCAGGCCGATGCGCTGGTGCAGTTCGCTCGGCACCACACCCAGCACCGGCCGGCGGCCGGTGCTGGCGCGACCACCGGCCTGTTCCATGATGAAACCGATGGGGTTGGCTTCGTAGAGCAGGCGCAGGCGGCCGGGCTTGGCCGGATCTTTCGTGTCGCGCGGGTACATGAAGACGCCGCCGCGCATCAGGATGCGGTGCGCCTCGGCCACCATGCTGGCGATCCAGCGCATGTTGAAGTCCTTGCCGCGCGGGCCTGTCTTGCCGGCCAGGCATTCGTCGACATAGCGCTTCACCGGCGGTTCCCAGAAGCGGCTGTTGCTGCTGTTGATGGCGAATTCCTGCGTGTCGGCCGGCACCGTGATGCTGGGGTGCGTGAGCTTGAATTCGCCCAGGTTGGGGTCGAGCGTGAACCCGACCACACCGTCGCCCACGCTCAGCACGAACATCGTGGTGGGGCCGTAGATGGCGTAGCCGGCGGCCACTTGCTGCGTGCCGGGCTGCAAGAAGTCGGCCTGCGTCACGTCGCGGCCCGGTGCCTCGTCGTGGCCGGGCAGGCGCAGGATGGAAAAGATGCTGCCCACCGAGACGTTGACGTCGATGTTGCTGCTGCCGTCCAGCGGGTCGAAGACCAGCAGGTACTTGCCGCGCGGATAGCCTTCGGGGATCTGCCGCGCCGTGTCCATCTCTTCCGAAGCCTGGCCGGCGAGGTTGCCGCTCCATTCGGTGGTGCGGATGAAGAACTCATTGCTCACCACGTCGAGTGGCTTTTGCACCTCGCCCTGCACGTTGGTGTCGCCGCCTTGCACCGCCAGATGGCGCGTGCTCGGGTCACCCAGGGCGCCGAAGGCCACCGAGCGCGCAATCGCCTTGCAGGCCATCGACACGTCCAGGATCAGCGCATTCAGCTCGCCGCTGGCGCCGGGAAAGCGGCGGCGCTGTTCGATGAGGTACTGCGTCAGCGTGCGTCGGTTGGACAGGGGCATGGCAGCCTCACTTCGGGATCAGGTCGATGTCTGGAACACGCGGCTGGCCAGGATGTCGGCCGGCACCAGCGTCGTGAGGTCGGCTTCGCTGAGCACGCGGTCAGGTTCGGAGAACAGGCGGCTGGCCTGGCGCAGGCGCGCGCGGTCGAGCGCGTTGCGCACGCTGCGCGCGTTGGCGAAGTGCGGCTGCGCCAGGCGGCGCGCCAGGTACTGGTCGAAGACCTCGCGCGTGCCGTCGCCGAAGCGATAGTTCATGCTGCCGAGCATGCGTTCGCCGATCTGCAGCAGCTCGCCCTGCGCGTAGTCTGGGAAGTCGATGTGGTGCGCAATGCGGCTGCTCATGCCGGGGTTGCTCTTGAAGAAGGTGTCCATGCGGTCCTTGTAGCCGGCCAGGATCACCACCAGGTCGTCACGCTGGTTCTCCATCACCTGGAGCAGGATCTCGATCGACTCCTGGCCGTAGTCGCGCTCGTTCTCGGGGCGGTAAAGGTAGTAGGCCTCGTCGATGAAGAGCACGCCGCCCATGGCCTTCTTCAGCACTTCCTTGGTCTTGGGCGCGGTGTGGCCGATGTACTGGCCCACCAGATCGTCGCGCGTCACGGCCACCAGATGGCCTTTGCGCGAGTAGCCCAGGCGATGCAGGATTTCCGCCATGCGCATGGCCACCGTGGTCTTGCCGGTGCCGGGGTTGCCGGTGAAGCTCATATGCAGGCTGGGGCTGTTGGCCGCCAGCCCCAGGTTGGCACGCAGCTTGTCGATGACGAGCAGCGCCGCGATGTCGCGGATGCGCTGCTTCACCGGCGCCAGGCCGATGAGGTCGCGCTCCAGCTCGTCCATCACGTCGGCCACCTGGCTCTGCGCCAGCACCTCGCCCACGGTGCGTGCCGGCTCCGCCGGCACCGCTTGCACAGCACTCATGGCCTGGCCCCGCGCGGCTTAATACCGCTCGCCTTCGGGCTTGTCGGTGGCGTAGCTGCTGATGCGATAGTGCATCTGACGTCCCGCCCCTTCCTCGCGCGCCAGCCCGAAGCCGGGTTCCTTGGACGGCCGGTTGACGATGAAGGACATGCGCGGCGACTCCACGCCGCGCGTCGAGTCGAAGGCCGTGACGCGGATGTAGTGGCTGGGAAAGGTCTTGCGGCAGTTGTTGATCTCCAGCAGGATGCCGGCCGGGTCCTTCAGGTCGAACATCGGGTTGCCGAACATTTCCCAGTAGGTGTTGCGCGGGTGCGGGTCGTCGGTGTACTCGACGCCCACCGCATAGCTGTTCTTCAGCGCGTATTCGATCTGCTTGCTGATCTGCGCGTCGGTCAGGTCGGGCAGGTAGGAGAACTGGCCCTGCGTCAGGCGGTTGCCGTGGTTGGTCATCATGATCGGGTGCTCCTTCAGGCCAGCATTCAAGCAGACAGCGTGGCGGTGGCCACGAAGTCGGCGGTGTCGGTGGATTCGTAGTTGAAGCTGATCTCGCCCCAGGTGTCGAGCGCCTGCTTCAGCGGCGTGCACCACTTGCCGGCGTCCTTCAGGATCTGCGGGCCTTCGTTCCAGATGTCGCGGCCTTCGTTGCGTGCCAGCACCATGGCTTCCAGCGCCACGCGGTTGGCCGTGGCACCGGCCTGGATGCCCTGCGGGTGGCCGATGGTGCCGCCGCCGAACTGCAGCACCACGTCGTCGCCCAGGTAGGTCAGCAGCTGGTGCATCTGGCCGGCGTGGATGCCGCCCGAAGCCACCGGCATCACCTTGTTCAGCGAACCCCACTCCTGCTCGAAGAACAGGCCCTTCTCCAACTGCATCGGCGTGTGCGTGTCGAGCAGCGTGTCGTAGAAGCCGCGGATCATCATCGGGTCGCCTTCCAGCTTGCCCACCACGGTGCCGGCGTGGATGTGGTCCACGCCCGCCATGCGCATCCACTTGCAGATGACGCGGAAGTTCATGCCGTGGTTCTTCTGGCGCGAATAGGTGCTGTTACCGGCGCGGTGCAGGTGCAGGATCATGTCGTTCTTGCGCGCCCACACAGCCATGCTCTGGATGGCGGTGTAGCCGATCACCAGGTCGATCATGATGATCACCGAGCCCAGGCTCTTGGCGAACTCGGCGCGCGCGTACATCTCCTCCATGGTGCCGGCGGTGACGTTGAGGTAGTGGCCCTTGACCTCGCCGCTGGCCGCACTGGCCTTGTTCACCGCCTCCATGCAGTAGAGGAAGCGGTCACGCCAGTGCATGAAGGGCTGCGAGTTGATGTTCTCGTCGTCCTTCATGAAGTCCAGGCCGCCCTTCAGGCCTTCATAGACCACGCGGCCGTAGTTGCGCCCACTCAGGCCCAGCTTGGGCTTGGTGGTGGCGCCCAGCAGCGGGCGGCCGAACTTGTCCAGTCGCTCGCGCTCCACCACCACGCCAGTGGCCGGGCCCTGGAAGGTCTTGAGGTAAGCCACCGGAATGCGCATGTCTTCCAGGCGCAGTGCCTTGACGGCCTTGAAGCCGAAGACGTTGCCGATGATCGACGCCGTGAGGTTGGCGATGGAGCCACCTTCGAACAGGTCCAGGTCATAGGCGATGTAGGCGAAGTACTGCTGCTCGGTCTTGGTACCGGGGCCGGTGTTGGGCACGGCGTCGACGCGGTAAGCCTTGGCACGGTACAGGTCGCAGGCGGTCAGCCGGTCGGTCCACACCACCGTCCAGGTGGCGGTGGACGATTCGCCGGCCACCGCGGCGGCGGCTTCCTCGGCATCCACGCCTTCCTGAGGCGTGATGCGGAACAGCGCAATGACGTCGGTGGTCTTGAGCTCGTAGTCAGGCTGCCAGTAGCCCATCTGCTTGTACTTCAGCACACCGGCGCTGTAGCGCTTCTTGGCGTCGGTGATGATGCCGTCGTCGGCGGGTTTGTTCACAGGCAACTCCTTCAGGCTGGGTGATCGGTAGCGGACCGCACGCACTCTAGGTTCGGCACGGGTTAAGTTGAAGTCAAAGATGCTTTCCCGAAAGGTAAGCTCCGGCTGACTCATGAACATCACCTTCCGCCAGCTTCGGGTTTTCACGGAGGTCGCTCAACACGGCAGCATGGCCCGCGCCGCCGAGGCCTTGCACCTCACGCCACCGGCGGTGAGCATGCAGGTCAAGGAGGTGGAAGCGCAGGTCGGCCTGCCGCTCTTCGACCGCCAGGGCCGCAGCGTGGTGCTGTCCACCGCGGGCGAGTACTTCCTCGTCCACGCCAAGCGCCTGCTGGGTGCGCTGAAGGAGGCCGACGACGCCATGGCGCGCCTGAAGCGCGTGGAGCGCGGGCTGCTGACCATCGGCATGGTCAGCACGGCCAAGTACTTCGTGCCGCACCTGCTGGCGCGCTTCCATCAAGACCACCCCGGCGTCGACGTGCGGCTGCGCGTGCTGGGCAACCGCGAACAACTGGTGGCGCTGATGCAGACCGGCGAGGTCGACCTGTCCATCATGGGCCGGCCGCCGCGCGAGATCAGCACACGCTCGGAGAGCTTCGCGACCCATCCGCTGGTCTTCATCGCACCGCCCAACCACCCGCTGCTGCGCACGCCGCAGGCGCCGGTGGCCTCACTCGCTGACCATACCTTCATCGCCCGCGAACACGGCTCGGGCACGCGCAGTGCGATGGAGGCCTTCTTCGCCGAACACCGCTTTGCGCCGCGCATCGCGATGGAGATGTCGAGCAACGAGACCATCAAGCAGGCCGTCATCGCCGGCCTCGGCCTGAGCTTCCTGTCGCTGCACACGGTGGGGCTGGAGCTGAAGACCGGCCTGCTGCAGGTGCTGGACATCGCCGGCACGCCGGTGATGCGCATGTGGAACGTGGTGCACCTGGGCAGCAAGGTGCTGAGCCCGGCGGCCGAGGCCTTCCGCTACTTCATGATCGAGGAAGGTGCCGCCTTCCTGCGCGCCCACCACGCGCCCGCGGGCGGTGGCGACCGCTGACGGGCTGCACTACCTCGCGCTCTTCTTCGCCGCCGCCTTCTTCGCCGGCGTGCTCTTGCTGAGCAGCGCGTCGAGGTTCTTCGTGATCTCGCCTTCGATGGTCTTGCTGAAGGCGCCGAGCAGGAAGCCGAGCTTGGCGTCGAGGTCGAAGTGATCGGGCGCCACGATGAGGCGGCCACTGACGCCCGTGCGCTTGAACTCCACGGTGTCGCTGGTCTCGCCTTCCACCACCGTGCACTCCATGTCGAACTTGGCTTCCACCTCCTCGGCCCAGGCCCAGGCGATCTTGCGGGCCTTGGCCAGGCCCAGGGCGTGGTCGCGATGGATGTGGATGTCGGCCATGTTCAACGGTCTCCTTGTGCAAGGCCGGCCAGGCGGGCGCGGCGTGGATCCTTGGGCAGTGCGGCCAGTTCGCGCACGGCCGCATAGAAGCGGGTGAAGTCGCGGCCTTCGCGCTCGAACAGGCGTTCGAAGTCGGGCACCAGTTCGAAGTAGGCCGCGACCACGCCGAAGGACGCATTGTTGGCACGTTCGAACCAGCCGTCATATCCCGCGAATCCACCCCAGACCCCCTGCTTGAGGGTCAGGTATTCGGCGCGCATCGCGGCCATCAAGGCCTGCTTTGCCGCCGTCTTGGCGGCGTCGTCGCCGGGGCCGCGGTAGACCTTGTCCAGCTCGCTGCGGTAGCGCAGGGTGAGCGCGCGGTACTCCTGCCGGCGCTGCTCGTTGCGGGCCACTTCGGCGCGCTGTTCCGGCGTGCCATGCTGGTCCAGCCAGAGCCGGCCACCGATGCGTTCCACCGCAGTGGCGAAACTCTCGTTGAAGGTGGTGTCGTCGTTGACGTACACGACCTGGTGCGCCAGTTCGTGGAAGACCATGCGCGCCAGCTCGGCCTCGGGCCAGCCGATGAAGGTGTTGAGCAGCGGGTCGCCGCCCAGCCAGTTGCTCCAGCCCAGGGTGCTGTAGGCGGGCACACCGTAGACGCTGGTCTCCCAGCCCTCGGCCTTCAACTGCCCGGCCAGCGCCGTGGCGGCGTCGCGCTGGAAGTAGCCGCGGTAGCCCACGCAGCCCATCACCGGAAAGCACCAGGTCTTGAGCTGCAGCGACAGCGCTGGCGCCGCCACCACGTTCCACACCACGGCTTCACGCTGCAGGTCAGCAAAACGCCGGTAGCTCGGGTTGTCGGGCAGCTTGAGTTCGCTGACCGCGAAGTCGCGCATGCGCTGGCTGGCCTGCAGGCGCTGGCGCAGCGGCGCAGGCGTGGCCGGGTCGGCCAGCAAATCGGCCACCGGGCGTGCGCGTTGCATCAGGTCGATGTGGCCGCCTGCGGCCTGCGCGTAGTAGCCCAGGCTGGTGCAGCCGCTGCCCAGGCACAGCGCTGCGCCGGCCAGCAACACGGCACCGAACAGGCCGCCGGTGGCCACCTTCACCATCAGCCAGGCTCGCTTGCGCACGCGTTCAAGCCGGGCGCACTTCCACCAGGCAGTCGTAGAAAGCCGGGGCGCGGCCGATGTCGGTCAGGTGCTGGTGCGTCAGCTGATTGACGTTGGTGCCGGCCAGGCCCATCTTGCGCCACCAGATGCCCAGGCCGTTGACGACCCCAGGCCGCGCGCGGGCGCTCAACGCCGCCTTGCAGCGGTATTCGCCGCGGTGATTGAAGACCAGCACTTCCATGCCGTCTTGAATGCCACGCGGTGCCGCGTCATCGGCATGCATCTCCAGCAGCGGCTCGCGTTCGGCCGCCCGCAGGCTGGCGACGTTGACGAAGCTGGAGTTCAGGAAGTGCCGCGCCGGCGGCGAGATCATGGCCAGCGGATAGCGTGCTGCCAGCTCGGGCGAAGACCGCACACTTTCGTAGTTCGGCACATGGTCGGGCAGGCCGAGACCGGGTGAACCCGGCACTTCAGCGGCCCGCACCTTGCCGCTGGGCGTGGGGAAGCCGCCTTCGGCAAAGGGTGCGTCGGCAATGCGCAGCTTGCTCCAGCCGCGTTCATCCAGCTCCGCCAGGTCGACATGCTCGGCCACAAATGCGCCGCGGGCCATGGTTTCGTCGCTGTCGGCGAAGCAGGCTTTGGTGTAGCCCATGCGCGCCGCCAGCGCGCGGAAGATGGCGGCGTTCGAGCGCGCCTGGCCCAGCGGTTCGACGGCCGGCCGGTTGAGCAACGCGTAGGTGTGGCCGTAGGCGTAGTGCGCGTCCCAATGCTCCAGCTGCGTGGTCGCCGGCAGCACATAGTCGGCATGGTCGGCGGTGTCGGTGAGGAAGTGTTCCAGCACCACCGTGAACAGGTCCTCACGCGCAAAGCCTTGCGCCACCTTGCCGCTCTCAGGCGCCACGGCCACCGGGTTGCTGTTGTAGACCACCACGGC
>JANNFE010000375.1:0-14184 GCA_031379415.1 Betaproteobacteria bacterium
GTCGTCGGCTGCAACGCGCGAGAAAACGGTCCCGTCCGGTATCGCCTGCCGCGCCCCGGGGGACGACCCGGGGCGTGCAGGCGATACCGAACGGTGCGCGTTTTTCGCACGTTTCGCTTCGACGCCTTCTGCCGCGCAGACTCCTAGCGGCGTGGGCGTCAGCGTCTCGCGCTGGCCCAGCGCTGGCTCAGCGCCACGCTCAGGATGCACACCATCAACCAGGCCATCCCGGAAGCCACGCCCGCGGCCACGTCGCTGACGAAGTGCACGCGCAGGAAGACCCTGCTGCAGGCGACGGTGAAGGCGACGGCGGTGGCTGCCAGCACCGCCGGCAGGTGCCAGGCCCGCGGCAGCGTGCGCAGCATCACATAGGCCAGCATGCCGTAGGCCACGGTGGCGCCCGAGGCGTGGCCGCTGGGGAAGCTCCAGCCCGCCTCGCTGAGCCCGCCGTCTTCATGCAGCGGCCTGACGCGTTCGAAGATGCGCTTGAGCATCGGGTTCAGCACCGCGTTGCCGGCCAGCGCCAGCACCCAGCCCAGCGCCAGCGTGCGCTGTCCGTGCCACCACAGCGCCAGCGCCACGGCCACGCCCAGCGCGGCGAGCGTCCGCACGTCGCCCAGGTGCGTGAGCACGGCAAAGGCCTGCAGCGCACCGGCCGGCGTGTGGCGGCCGATCTGCGCCGAGAAGGCCTCGTCGGCCTGCGACAGGCTGCTGCCCGGGCCCAGGTGCTCGGCGATTTCGGCAAAGCCGGCCGCCCCGGCGACCACGATCGCGAAGCCTGCCACCACGTTCAACAGCAGCAGCGTCGGCTGCGAAAAGCTGGCCTGCGCGCGGCGCTGCACCGGCCCCTGCCAGAACCAGGCGGCCAGGCCGACCAGCAGCAGCAGGGTGCCCAGCAAGGCCCAGAACAGCGCCAGGGCATGGGCGCCCGACCAGCTGGCCAGCGCCGGCCACGCGTCAGCCGGCATGCGGCCGCGGCAGCTGGTGCGTCGCCACGCACTCAAAGCGCTGGGTGGCGGGCAGGTGGTCCCAGCGTTCGACCTGCAGGTGGCGTGGCGCCGCGGCGTCGGCGGCGTCGTGGATGCGCAGCAGGTTCACCGAGTTGCCGGCCTCGGGTCGCACGCGGTGGCTCACCGCCGTGCCCGCCTGCACCGCCCAGATGGGCCGCGGCAGGCCGGCCCAGCGCTCGTGCAGCGGCAACACATAGGGCAGGTGGATATGGCCGCCCATGACCACGTCCACACCCGCGGCCGACCAGCGGCGCACTGCGGCTTCGTGGCCGTGCAGCAGGTCGTGGGCGTCTTCCGGCCGCGTCACCGCCACCGGCTGGTGGACCATGACGATGCGCCACTGCGCAGGTGGCGCCTGCGCGCAACGGCGGGCCACGCGCTCGATCTGCGCGGTGCTGAGCTCGCCGTCCACGTGCCGCCAGGGCCGCGTGGTGTTCAGCGCAAGCACCAGCACCTCGGGGTTCTCGAACTGCGGTTCGTAGTCGCGGCCGAAGGCCCCGGCATAGCGTGCATACGGCCACAGCAGGCGTGCCGCCAGGTTGAACAGCGGGATGTCGTGGTTGCCCGGTATCGCCAGCAGCACCGGCACCTGCAGGCCATCGACGAAGGCCCGCGCCGCAGCGAACTGCGCACGCGTGGCGCGCTGGGTGATGTCGCCCGACAGCAGCAGCACGTCAGGCCGCTGTTCGCGCACCAGGGCCTGCAGCGCGCTGATCACGGGCATGCGTTCGGCGCCGAAGTGCGGGTCCGACACCTGAAGCAGCACGGTCATGGCGCGGCGCGTTCGGGTGCGGGTGTGTCCGGCCGGATCAGCCACAGCGGCTCGGGTGACACTGAAAATTGCAGCGGCAGCGGCAGCCAGAAGGTCTCGCCGTCGGTGGCCACCTTGATGCGGCGCGCGCCGAAGGGGCGCGCCGTGTTGACGGTCAACTGCACGCAGCCCAGGCTGAGCAGCTGATCGGCGTCGCCCAGCCGACCGAAGGCGCCGCGCAGCAACAGCGCCAGCATCGCCAGGCGTCCCACGGGCCGCAGCATGATGGCGGCCAGCGCGCCTTGGTCGATGGCCTGCGCCAGCGGAAAGCCGAGCTGTTCCATCTGCAGGGCGTTGTTGCCGACGAACAGGGTCGGCGTGCGCACATTGCGGGCCGTGCCCTCCACCTCGATGCGCAGGCGCAGGCTGCGGTAGCCGCCCAGCAGCGTGGCCAGCCCGGCGCCGAAAGCCACCAGCCGGCTGCGGCCGAACTGCTTCTTCCAGCCTTCGCGGTCTTCCAGCAGTTTGGGGTAGAGACCCAGGCTGGCGTTCACCAGGAAGGCACGCCCGTTCACCAGGCCCACCTGCACCGGCTGTGCCGGCGCGTGCAGCAGCACCTGCATGGCCGGCGCGATGTCGGCCGGAATGCCGTGCGTGCGGCCGAAGTAGTTGAAGGTGCCTTGCGGCAGCACGCCGAAGGCGCAGCCACTGCCCAGCACGGCCTGCGCCACCGCGTTCAGCGTGCCGTCACCGCCGGCCGCGACGACCACGCCGCCGGCCTGTTGCGCGCGCTGCACGGCTTCGCGGGCCTTTGCCGGCAGCTGGCTGGGGCTGTCGATATTCATCAAGTGGCAGGCACGGCCGGCCGCATCGCAGGCCTGCTGGATGGCCTGGTGCGCCGGGTCGGCCCCGCCCGCGCCGGAGCCGAGGTTGAAGACGATGAACAGCGGCCCGCCGGTCGATGCCGGCTTGTGCGTGGCGCCAGCCGTGCCGGGTGGGCGCGCCACGAGCCCTGGCACCGGGGACCGTACGTCGTCCATGAATCTGCGTTCCAGCAGCCGCTGCGCTGAGTGCCGCCGCTCAGGGCGCCGTGCACAAGCAGTGCGCCGACGCCGACCACGGCTGGCGGCCTTGCGCCATCTCGCCGAGCCAGCCCAGGTCCTGAGCCAGCAACTCGGCCGCGGGTGCGGGCAGGCCCAGCGCAGCCCCGGCCAGCGCCGCCAGCGTGCCGTCGGGCTCGGCCGCCCACAGGCCGCTGAGCGGCGCCAGTTCGGCCAGGCCGAAACGCTGCAGCCAGCGGTCCAGGCGGCCCGGCGGCGCTTCGACGTATTCGACGCGATAGCCCGCGGCCAGCTTGCCGCGCGCCGCAGCCGACTTCAGCGCGTCGTGGAAACCGCCCAGGCGGTCCACCAGGCCCTGGGCCAGCGCGTCCTGGCCGGCCCACACGCGGCCCTGGGCCACGGCGTCGATCTTCTCCGGCGTGGTCTTGCGCGCCGCCGCGGCCTTCAGCGTGAAGTCGCGGTAGGTGTGGTCGATGTTCGCCTGCACCAGTTGCAGGAAGCGCGGGTCGATGTCGCGCCGCAGGTCGTAGGCGCCAGCCAGCCAGGTGGTGGTGGTGCCCGCGGTGTGCACGCCGAGCTTGTCGAACACGCCCTGCGCCGTGGGCAGCATGGCCACCACGCCGATGCTGCCGGTCAGCGTGGTGGGGTCGGCGATCACCTCGTCGGCGGCCAGGCTGATCCAGTAGCCGCCCGACGCCGCCAGGTCGCCCATCGACACCACCACCGGCTTGCCGGCCTGCCGCGTGAGCTCCAGCTCGCGGCGCACGAGTTCGCTGCCGAAGGGGCTGCCGCCGGGTGAGTTGACGCGCAGCACGATGGCCTTGATCTTGTCGTCGTCGCGGGCGCGGCGGATGAGTTCGGCGGTCGACAAGCCGCCGATGGCACCCGGCCCGGCCTGGCCGTCGCTGATGCCACCTTCGGCCACGATCACACCCACCGCGTCGCCGCCTGACGGCGCCTTGATGCGGCCGAGGTAGTCGCGCCAGTTCACCTGGCGGAAGGTCTTGTCGTCCCTGGCGCCGCGTTCGATGAGTGCGGCGCGCATCTGATCGCGCGTCTTCAGCGCATCCACCCACTGCCGCTGCACGGCCCACTGCGCGCTGTCGCCGCCGGCCTCCACCAGGCTGGCCGGCAGCGAGTCGATGGCCTGCATCACGCTGCCTGCGGGCAGCTTGCGCGCCTTCTCCACGCCGGCCGTCCAGTGGCCCCACAAGGTCGTGAGCAGCGCGCCTTCGGACTCCAGCGTCTCGGGCGAAGGGCCGTTGGCGGCGTAGTTTTCGTTGGCGTTCTTGAACTTGCCCACGCGCACCACGTTGGCCTGGATGCCGACGCGGTCGAGCAGGTCCTTGTAGTAGCTGCGGCGGCCGCCCAGGCCCGTCACCGACACACCGCGCATCGGGTGCAGCCACACCTCGCTGGCGTGGGCGGCCAGGTAGTAGCTGCGCTGGTCGTAGTCCGAGGCCCAGGCGATGACCGGTTTGCCCGCGGCCTTGAAGCCTTCGATGGCCGCCGCCACCTCGCGCAGCGTGGGCAGGCCGGCGCCACCCAGGTTGTCGGTCAGCAGCAGGGCGTGCGTGATGTTCTCGTCCTTGGCAGCGGCTTCCAGCACGGCCAGCACATCGCGCAGGCGGGTCTGGTCGTCGTCCTGGCCGCGCAGCTGGCGCAGGGCGCCGCTGCGGCTGCTGCCGGCGCGCTGCTCGGTGATGCGGCCACTCAGGTCGAGCACCAGGGCCGTCTTCGGCTGCAGGGCCGGCGGGCCGCCGCGCAGCAGCGCCCAGGCCAGCAGCAGCACGAAGAGCAGCAACAGCAGGTTCAGCAGCGCTCGGCGGCTGGTGTCGAGCAACCACCACAGGCCGCGCAGGCCGCGGCCGAGTCTGGAGAGAACGGAAGTCATGGTCAGGTGGCGATGGTGGCTGGGCCGAAGCCGCGAGCTTACGCAGGACGGCGCTCACATCCCATGTCGAGGGCATTGACACTGCGCCCGACAGAGGCCGCCGGCCGCCGCCCTGGCCACTAGCGCGACCCTGGTGAAGGTGAACGGCGTGCCCGAACCGGGTTCGCTGGCGATGCAGCTGGCTGGCGGGGCGCTGCAGGCCCTGCTGGCCGGTACGCGCTGCCGCTTTTCATGGCGCAGGGGCTGGGCACGCGGGCAGGTTGCGATACTGCAGCCCCGATGCAGGCCATTCTCTCGGTCACCGTTCCCTTCTTTGCGCTGGTGCTCTGCGGCTACCTCGCCGCACGGCGCCATGTGCTGCCGGAAAGCGCCATCCCGGGCCTGAACGGCTACGTGCTGTACTTTGCGCTGCCCTGCATGTTGTTCCGCTTTGGCGCCGGCACGCCCATCTTCGACCTGCTGAACCCGGCCGTGCTGGCGGTCTATCTGGCGGCGGCGCTGATGATCGTGTTCTTCACGGTGGCGGTGTCGCTGAACCAGCGCGTGCACCTGCAGGACGCGGCCTTCGGTGCCCTGGTGGCGGCTTTCCCCAACACCGGGTTCATGGGCGTGCCGCTGCTGGTGGCGTTGCTGGGCAAGGCGGCGGCGGGGCCGGTGATCTGCTCGATCCTGGCTGACCTCTTCGTCACCAGCAGCCTGTGCATCGCGCTGGCGCAGGCGCATGGGGCGGCCGGGCAGGGCGCGAAGGCCGCGGCGGCGCGCGCCTTGCGCGGTGCGCTGTCGAATCCCTTGCCGTGGTCCATTGCGCTGGGCGCGGTGTTCTCGGTGACGGGCACCACGCTGCCCGGGCCGCTGGGCACGGTGGTCGCCATGCTGGCCGATTCGGCCACGCCGGTGGCGCTGTTCACCATCGGCGCGGTGCTGTGGCGGGCCAGCCAGCATGCCGCACGACGCACGCCGCTGGCCGACTACCTGCCGGTGGCGCTGATCAAGCTCTTCCTGCACCCGCTGCTGGTCTTCCTGCTGGCAGCTGCGGCGATGGCGCTGGGCGCGCCGCTGTCGGTCTTCCAGGTCACGGTGCTGACGTTGGCCGCCGCGCTGCCGAGCGCCAGCAACGTCAGCCTGCTGGCCGAACGTTATGGCGCCGACAACGGCCGCGTGGCGCGCATCATCATGAGCAGCACGGTGCTGGCCTTCGCCAGCTTCTCGACGCTGGCCTGGGTGTTTGGCGTCCGGCCGGTGTGAGGCTTCGTCAGCCTGCCGGCTTGGCCGGGTCGCTCCAGAGCTTGCCGCCCGTGGCCCAGTCGTGGCGTTCGATGTCGTAGTACAGGATGTCCACGGCCTCGGCCGAGCCGCCCAGGGTCTTCACGACGGCTTCGGTCAGGGCTTGCGCCAAGGCGCGTTTCTGCTCGACCGTGCGGCCGGCGAAGAGTTCGACGCGGAGGGTGGGCATGGTGTCCTCGATCAGTTCAGGAAGTCGGGTGAGGTGCGGCGCAGCCGCCGCACGAGGGCCGGCCATTCGATGTCGCCGTCGCGCTCGCTGCCGTCGCCCACCCACTGACTGTAGGTCAGCGCGGCCAGCGCCGGGCTCACACCGGCCAGGGCGCTGCCGTGGGCCGCCATGGCGCGCAGTTGCGCCTGGGCGGCGCGTTCCAGGATGTGCATCAGCATCCAGGCCTCGGCCACCGTGCGGCCGACGATCAGCGGGCCGTGGTGTTCGAGGATCAGCCCGTCGAGCGTGCCTAAAGCGGCCACCAGCCTTTGCTGTTCGTCCGCACCCAGCGCCAGGCCCTCGTAGGCGTGGCGGCCCAGGCGCCCGTGCAGTCGCATCGCCCCTTGCGACGTGGGCTGCAGCCCGCCCGGCAGCATGGACAGCGCCACGCCCCAGGGTGCGTGCAGGTGGATCACGCATTCGACATCGGGCCGCGCCGCATGCACCGCGCCATGGATGGCAAAGCCGCTGGGGTTGACCCGCGCGCCGGAGCCATCGACCACACGGCCTTGCAGATCGACCTTCACCAGATTGGATGCACACACTTCGTCGAACAGCAAGCCGAAGCGATTGATGAGGTAATGCCCCGGCTCGCCGGGCACGCTGGCCGACAGGTGGGTGTAGACGGTGTCGTCCCAGCCGTTCTGCGCCGCCAGGCGGTAGGCGGCGGCCAGGTCGGCGCGCACGGTGGCTTCGCTGCGTTCCATGGCCTGAGTGTGGCGCAGTTGCTCAGGCGCCCTGGTGCCGGTGCGCCCGCCACGCAGCCACGATGGCGGCGTTCTGCGCCACAGCCTGCAGGAAGCGCTGGCGCAGGGCCGCGTCGTCGATGCGCGCCGCCTCGTCCTGCAGCGAGGCGTGCGCGCGTTGCAGCCAGGCATCGGCACGCGCGTCGCCGGCCTGCTGCAGCACGCAGAAGCAGGTGTGTTCGATGGGATGCGTCTCGCCGCCCTGCAGCGAGGCACCCCCTTCGACGTGGGCGATGACGGGTGCCACCGCAGCCCACGCGGCAGCCGCGTCACCTGCTGCCAGCGCCACGCGTGCCAGGCCGGCAGCGGCGTCGATCCAGACCGTGTTCCCGGCAGCAAGCCCACTGGCCCGCGTCGCCTCGAAGGAGCCTGCCGCCGCGTCCCGCTGGCCCAGCGCGAACTGTGCCTCGCCCAGCACCAGCTGCGCTTCCAGTGCCTTCTGCAGCGCGCCCTGGGTGCGTGCCAGGGCCAGCGCTTCTTCGGCGTGGTGCAGTGCCTGCGCCGGCTCGCCCAGGGCCACGCTGACCAGCGCCAGCGCCGTCAGCGGGCTGCAGAGCATGGCGCGGTCGTCGGCCCGGCGCATCAGGCGCACGGCCTCCTGCAGGTGTTGCCGTGCGGCGTCGAAATCACCCAGCTGGCGTTCGGAATTGCCCAGGTTGCCCAAAGCGACGATCTCCGAGCGCCGGTTGCCGAGCTCGCGCGCCAGCGCCATCGTCTCGTGGCGCAAGGCCAGGCTGGCCACCGGGTGGCCGCTCTCTTCGGCGATGTTGGCCAGCACGCTGAGCAGCACCTGCTGCGCCAGGCGATGGCCGCCGACGCGGGCCTCGGCGAGGGCCTGTTCGGCGATGGTCCGGGCACTGTCGTAGTTGCCCAGGCTGCGCAGTGCCACGGCGCGCCGCTGCAGGGCGCGCAGCCGCAACGTCTCGTCGCCGACACGGGTGGCGCAGATCAGCGCCGTTTGCGCGGCGGCATCTGCGTCGCGCCAGGCACCGGCATGGGCCGCAATGACGCTGCGCTGGAGGGCCACCTGGCCACGCCGCGCGTCGTCGTCCAGGGCATCGGCCAGGGCCTGCATGGTGTCGGAGCAGGCCGTGGCCTCGATGCCATCGCCCATCATCTCCAGGCACTGCCAGCGCAGGCTCTGCAACCGCCAGCGCAGCGGGGCATGGCTCGCGGCGGGCAGGGCGTCGAGCAGCGCCAGGGCATGCTCAGCCTGCTGCAGCGCGGTGGCCGTGGCCATGCGCTGGCGCGCCTGCTCGGCACTGCGGGCACCGTACTCCGCGGCGTTGGCCAGGTCGCCGGCCTGCTCGAAGTGCCCGGCGATCACGGCACCGTGGGCGCCCGCAGTCACACCCTCCAGCGCCGCGAGCCACATCGCCACGCGCGCGTGCAGTTCGCGGCGACGGCGCTTCAGCACGGTGTCGTAGGTCACCTGGTGCAGCAGGTGGTGGCGAAAGGCGTAGTCGCGCCAGCCTTCGGCCCCTTCGCCCGGCTGCGGCAACGCCAGCGCGCGCCGCTCCAGCGCGGGCAACTGGGCCGCGGCGGTCTCCGCGATGGCCTTCAGCGCCGCGTCGGCAAACACCGGCCCGATGACGCTGGCGTCCTGCAGCGCGGCCCGCTCCACGCCGGGCAGTTCGTCCAGCCGCGCCTGCAGCACGCCGGCCAGGGTCAGCGGCACCGCGCCGGGCTGCAGCTTGTGGGCATGCAGCACCCAGCCCTGCGGACCGGCCTCGATGGCGCGTTGGTCCATCAGCATGCGCACCAGCTCTTCCATGAAATAGGGGTTGCCGTCGGCGCGGCTGACGATGAGTTCGCGCAAGGCCACGGGCGCGGCAGCCAGCGGCCGCAACAATTCGTCGGCCAGGCGTTCGGCGTCGGCGCGCGGCAGCGCGGCCAGCGGCATGCGCTGCTCGACACCGGGCGCGTGGCAGCCCGCGGGCCGGCGCTCGAACAGCGTGGGGCGGGTGAGGCCGACGATGAGCAGCGGCAGCTCGGCGCAGCGTGTGCCCAGGTGCACCAGAAAGTCGAGCGTGGCGTCATCGGCCCAGTGCAGGTCTTCCAGCAGCAGCACGATGGGCGCGTTGGCCTGGCGCTGCAGCTGGCGCAGCAGTTGCGTTGCGGCCTCGAAGCCGCGGTCGCGCAGCTGGCGCGCGTCGTCGCGGATGCCGCTCACATGCGGGCTGCCCGCATCGACGAAGCCGATCAAGTGGCCCAGCAGGTGGGCCTGCGCTTGTGCATCTTCGGCGGCAAAAAGCGGCGTCACCTGCTGCAGCAAGCGCTCGCGCGCCGCTGCAGGCGTGTCGTCGTCGGCCAGGCCCAGCCAGCCGGCCAGCAGGTCGCGCAGCAGCGTGTAGGCCTCGCCCTGGGCATGCGGCTGCACGCGGCCGCGCAGCACTGGCGCGGCCGGCCAGACGCGGTGCCGCCAGGCCTCGAATTCGCGCAGCAGCCGGCTTTTGCCGACACCGGCCTCGGCCACCACCGTGACGGCCACCAGCCGCCGCGCGCTCACCACGCCGTGCAGCGCCTCCTGCAGCCGGCGCAGTTCAGCGTCGCGGCCGATCATCGGCGTGTGCAGGCCTTCGATGCCGCGGGCCGGACCGTCGAAGGGCCGCGGCAGGGCGCGCCGTACCAGCACGCTGGTGATGGGATCCTGCACGCCCTTCACCACGGCCGGCGGCTGCGGGTCGACCTCGAACAGGCCGCGCACGAAAGCCAGGGTGTCGTGGCTGATGCGCAGGCTGCCGGCCGGCGCGATCTGCTCCATGCGCGCCGCCACGTTGACGGCGATGCCACGGATCGTGCCCTCGCCGTCGACACCGCCGCCCAGCAGCACCGGCCCGGTGTGCAGGCCGACGCGGAAGTCGGTGCCGGCATGACCGTGGCGGGCGAGCACCCGTTCGCCGAGGCGGCGGCCCTCGTCCAGCAGGGCCAGGCCGCAGCGCACGGCGCGTTCGGCGTCGTCCTCGCGGGTTTCGTCGGCGCCGAAGGCGGCCAGCAGGTTGTCGCCCGCGTACTGCAGCACCTGGCCGCCGTGCGCCTGCACGACGGCCGTGCAGGCTTGCAGCGCGCCATCCATCACGACGTGGATTTCCTCGGGGTCGAGGCGCTGGCTCAGGCTGGTGGAGCCCACGACGTCGAGGAAGAGCACGGTGACCTGCTTGAGGCGCTGCGCCGACTCGCCAGACGGTGGTGTGACCAGCGCCACCAGCTGCTCGCGCAGGGCGCGCACGCTGGCATCGACAACGGCATGGCCCAGCAGCTGGCGCTGAGATTCAAGCGCCGCGATCGCGTCCTGGATCTGCTGCTGTTCAACCGACACGAGCTTGAGGATAGCAAGCGCGGCCCGGAAAGAACCCCGGTTTCCGGCCTGATCTCCGCCGATCACCGAACGCGCCGCGCTTGGACACTGCCGGCAAGGCTGCCGCTGCCATGCCGCGGTGCCGTCTTCCGGAGCCTCTGTCGATGTTTCCCCTTGCCCCAGGTGTTCGCCATGGCCTTGCCCTGGCTGTGCTGCTGCTGTGCGCCGCGCTGCCGGCGGCGGCGCGCTGCGTGGACGAAGACGCGCCCGAGGTACCGGCCACGGCCGCAGCCCCGCTGGCACCGGCCGACCCGCGCGGCAGCTTGTCCGGCCTGGTGGGCGAAGCGCTGTCGCGCAGCAACGCCGTGGGTGCTTCCAGGCTGCTGGCCGAAGCCGCGCAGCAGGACATCGACGAAGCACGCGCGGCCAAGGCCGTGCAGGCCAGCCTGGGCGGTGGCCTGGGCCCCGGCGGCAGCCGCACGGCCGGCATCACCGAGAACTCGGCGGCGCAGTTGCGCGCTTCGATCAACGTCAGCCAGCTGCTCTACGACGGCGGCCGCAGCGACCGCCTGGCCGACTGGCGCACGCAGCTCGCCGAGTCGGCGCGCTACGGCCAGCTGTCCTTGCAGGAACAGGTGGCCCTGACCACGGTGGCGCTGGCACTGGAGCGCAGCCGCTACCGCATGACGGCGGCGGTGTGGCGCGCCCATGTGCGCAAGATGGGCTGCCTGGTCGAAGCGCTGGACACCATCACACGCAACGACCGCGGCCGCGCGAGTGAATTGGTGCAGGCCAGGAAGTCGCTGCAGCAGGCCGAACTGACGCTGGCGCAGACGCAGTCGGCCGTGCGCCAGGTGGAAGTGCGGCTGCGCCGCCTGGTGGGTGACGGCCTGCCCGGCACCGAAGGCCTGTCCACCGTCTTCAACGGCGTGCCCGACCTGCCCGAACTGGTGGCCGAAGCCGAACGCGCGACCGACATCGCCCAACTCGACGCCCAGGCCGCCGCCGCCAGGCGCTATTCAGAAGCGGTGGCGGCCAGCGGCAAGCCGCAGGTGAGCTGGCTGGTCAGCGGCAACGCCAATGCCGGCGTCGGCGGCAACATGGGACCGACGCGCAGCGGTTCGTATTCACTGGGCGTGGCGGTCAGCATTCCGCTGCTGAGCCCGGGCCTGGCGCCGGCCAGCGAAGCCGCGCGCAAGCGCGCGCAGGCGGCCACGCTGCAGCGCGCCGAGGCGCTGGAGCAGAAACGCTTCCGCATGGCCGAGGTGCACGAACAGACGCTGGCCAGCCTGGACCGCGCCAAGCGTGTGGCCGATGTGCTGCGCGACAGCGAGCAGGTGCGCAACTTCACGCTGCAGCAGTGGCAGCAGCTGGGCAAGCGCAGCCTCTTCGACGTGATGGCTGCCGAAAGCGACCACTTCAACATGCGCGTGTCCTACGTCAACGCGCTGCACGACGTGCAGCAGCTGAACGCCAACCTGCTGTCGCTGGGGCGCGGGGTGATCTCATGGTTGCGCTGAACGCCACGGCCGGCACGGCAAGCCCCGAGATGCAGCGCTGGCTGGCACAGCCCGTGCTCTTTGCGGGCAAGGTTTCGCGCCGCGCGCTGCTGGGCCTGCCGGCTGCGCCAGCGGCCGCCCTGCACGTGGGCATCAACGTCTGGCGCAACCATGCCTTCGAGCCGTTGCTGCCGCTGCTCGCGCCCTACTTCGGCTACGGCCGCTGGCAGGCCGACTTTCACCTGGGCGGCTACGACGACAGCCTGGGCTTCCACGGCGCGCAGCCGGCCGATGTGGAACTGCTGTGGCTGGACCGCAGCCGGCTGCGCCTGGGCGCGGCGGCCTTCGTGGCCTGGCTGCACGAGCGGCTGCAGGCGCTGCGCGCGCTGTCGACCGCAGCCATCGTGTTGTGCACCTGGTGCGACGACGCCGAAGAGGCCGCCGCGCTGCAGGTGGTGGCTGACAGCCTGCCTGGCGTCTACTTCGCCGACCTGGGCGCCGCCGCGCGCGCCGAAGCCGTGCCGCTGCTCGATGGCCGCTCGGCTGCACTGGCCGGCACGCCCTTGTCTTCCGCCGCGCAGGTGGTGCTGGCGCGCCGCCTGGCCTGCCACTGGCTGCCCGCCGTGGCTTTGCCGCCCATCAAGGCGCTGGCGCTGGATCTCGACCACACCCTGCACCAGGGCGTGCTGGGCGAAGACGGCGTGCAGGGCGTGGTGCTCACGCCTGCGCATGCCGAACTGCAGCGATACGCCAGGTCGCTGCGCGAGCGCGGCATCTTCCTGGCGCTGGTGTCGCGCAACGAACCTGCCGACGTGCAGCGCCTGTTCGCCGAACGCAATGACTACCCCTTGAAGTGGGCTGACTTCAGCGCTACCGAAGTGTCCTGGGGCGACAAGGCCGAGGCGCTGCAGCGCATTGCGGCGCAGCTGCGCATCGCACCCGACGCCGTGCTCTTCGTCGACGACAACGCGGGCGAACTGGCGCGTGTGCAGGCCCGCCTGCCGCAGTTGCCCACGGTGCATGCCGACGCTGATGCAGGTCTCACGCAGCGCACGCTGCAACACCATCCCGGCCTGTGGCGGTGGAAGGCCGGTGCCGACGATGCGCGGCGCATCGCCGACCTGGCGTCGAACGCCGAACGCGAACAGCTGGCCGCCACGCTGCCCAGCCCCGACGAGGTGCTGCGCCATCTGCAGGTGAGTCTGAGCCTGGCCTGGGACAGCAGCGAGCAGCTGCAGCGCGCCGCCGAGCTGTGCCGCAAGACCAACCAGTTCAACCTGGCGCTGCGCCGCCACGGCGAAGCCGAACTCGCCGAGCGCATGGCCAGCCCTCAAGCGAGCGTGGCCACCGTGAAGCTGTCCGACCGCCTGGCCGACAGTGGCACCGTGGCCGTCATCGTCGCCCGTCGCGAAGGGCAGACCCTGCGCGTGGAAGACATCTGCATCAGTTGCCGCGCCATGGGTCGCGGCCTGGAAGACGCCATCGTGCTGCTGGCGCTGCGCGGCATGGCCGCCTTCGAAGGCTGCACGCAGCTGGCCTTCGAGGTGCAGGAGACCGACCGCAACGGCCCCGCCCGGCAGTGGCTGGCCGGCCTGCTGGGCAGCGCCGCGCTGCCCGCCGCCGGCCGCCATGTCGTGTCTGCAGAACGCATCAAGACCTATGCCGCGCCTGCGGCCATCACCATCCTGGAGAAACACCATGCAACGGCCTGAGATCGAAGAACGCGTGCTCGACGTGCTGTCCACCGCGCTCAAGTGCACCGTCACCGCCCAGTCGCGCCGTGTCGACGTGGCCGCCTGGGACTCGCTCAAGCACATCGAACTGGTCTTCGCCATCGAGGACGAACTCGAACTGCAATTCACCGAAGACGAACTCGGCCAGCTCGACAGCGTGGCCGCCATCGTCGACCTGGCGCTGAGCAAAGCATGCAGCATGGCCATGTGATCGAGGGCGCGGCTTTCCGCCTGCGGCCGGTGGTGGCGGCGGATGCCGAGTTCATCGTCGCGCTGCGCAATGCCCCCGCGCTGGCGCGCTGGCTGCACTCGGGCGCGCCCGACGCCGCCGCGCAGCGCGCCTGGCTGGCCGGCTACGAGCAGCGACCGGGCGACTTCTACTTCGTGGTCGAGACGCGCGAAGGCAGCAAGCCCGAAGGCCTGATCGCCGTCTACGACGTCGACTGCAGCACCTGCAGCGCCGAGTGGGGCCGCTGGGTACTGCGGCCCGGTTCGCTGGCCGCGGTGGAAAGCGCCTGGCTGATCTACCGCTTCGCCTTCGAAGTGCTGGGCCTGCAGGCGCTGCATTGCCGCACCGTGGCCGACAACGAAGCGGTGGTGTCCTTCCACGACTCCTGCGGCCTTGCCGAGAAGCGCCTGCTGCCGGATGCCGTGGAGCTGCACGGCGCGAAGCACGACCTGGTGGAGCACACGCTGCGCG
>JANNFE010000398.1:0-3872 GCA_031379415.1 Betaproteobacteria bacterium
GCGCTGCTGGAGACGCTGGACATGGGCAAGCCCATCCAGCATGCGCTGGCGGTGGACATCCCGAGCACGGCGCGCTGCATCGCCTGGTATGCGGAAGCCGTGGACAAGGTCTACGGCGAAGTGGCGCCCACCGCGGCGCACGCGCTGGCGCTGATCACGCGCGAACCCGTGGGCGTGGTGGGTGCCATCGTGCCCTGGAACTATCCGCTCATCATGACGGCGTGGAAGCTGGGGCCGGCGCTGGCCCTCGGCAATTCCGTCGTGCTCAAGCCCAGCGAGAAGAGCCCCCTGAGCGCGCTGCGCCTGGCTGAACTGGCGCTGCATGCCGGCCTGCCGCCGGGTGTGCTGAACGTGGTGCCGGGCTTTGGTGCCGAAGCCGGCGAGGCGCTGGCGCTGCACATGGACGTCGACGCCATCGGCTTCACCGGCAGCACGCGCACCGGCCGCCGCATGCTGGAATACGCCGCCCGTAGCAACTTGAAGCGCGTGTTCAATGAACTCGGCGGCAAGTCGGCCTTCATCGTCTTCCCCGACTGCACCGACTTCGCCCGCGCCGCAGAAACCGCCGCGGGCAGCGTCTTCTTCAACCAGGGCGAAAGCTGCAACGCACCCAGCCGCGTGCTGGTGCATCAGAGCATCGCCGACGACTTTGCCGCCGCTGTGGCCGCACAGGCACCGCACTATCCGCCGGGTGATCCGCTGGATGCGGCCACCGTGATGGGCGCCGTCGTCGACCCGCAGCAGCTCGACACCGTGCTCGGCTACATCGCAACCGGCCGCAGCGAGGGCGCGCGCCTGCTGGCCGGCGGGCGCCGCGCGCGCGAAGACAGCGGCGGCTGCTTCGTCGAGCCTACGGTGTTCGACGGCGTCGACAACACCATGACCATCGCGCGCGAAGAGATCTTCGGCCCCGTCATCAGCCTCATGCGCTTCGAGACCGAGCAAGAGGCGGTGCAACTCGCCAACCAGAGCGCCTACGGCCTGCAGGCCAGCGTGTGGACCGACAACGTGCACCGTGCCCACCGCGTGGCGCGCGCGCTGCGCGCCGGCACCGTGCACGTGAACCAGTACGACGAGGACGACATCACCGTGCCCTTCGGCGGCGTCAAACAAAGCGGCAACGGCCGCGACAAGAGCCTGCATGCCTTCGACAAGTACAGCGAGTTGAAGACGACCTGGTTGCGGATCAAGCCCGAATGAGCGTCGATCTCACCCAGCGTTTGCAGGCCGCCGGCGTGCACACGCTGCTGGTGCAGTTCACCGACCTCTTTGGCGCTGCCAAAGGCAAGCTGGTGCCTCTGGCGCACTTGGCGGATGTGCTGCACACCGGTGCCGGCTTCGCCGGCCCTTCCATCCGCGGCACCGGGCTGCCGCGCACGGGCCCGCGCTCGGAGTACTACGCGCGCGGTGATGCCAGCACTGCCATGCCGCTGCCCTGGCTGCCCGGCGTGGCGCGCATCGTCGGCGACGGCTTCGTCGACGGCCAGCCCTTCGACGCGTGCCCGCGGCAGATCCTGCGGCGCCAGCTCACTCGCCTGGCCGAACGCGGCTGGACGCTGCGCACCGGCATCGAGCCGGAATTCTTCCTGCTGCGGCATGACGAACAGGGTGAGTGGCATGCAGCCGACGCCGATGACCGCCTGCACAAACCGTCCTACGACCTGAAGTCGCTGTCGCGCCAGCTGCCCTTCCTGCACGAACTCCAGCAGGCGCTCACCGCCTGCGGCCTGGACGTGCTGCAGCTGGACCACGAAGACGCACACGGCCAGTACGAGGTGAACTTCGCGCACGACGAGGCGCTGGCCAGCGCCGACCACCTGATGCTCTTCAAGCTGGCTGCGCACGCGCTGGCCGAGGCGCGCGGCCTGGTCTTCTCGATGATGCCCAAGCCTTTCGCCAACCAGCCCGGCAGCGGCATGCACTTCCACGTCTCGCTGTGGCGCGGCGAGACCTGCGTCTTCGAGCCTGAAGTGGCCGGCACCACGCTCAGCCCTGTCGGACGCCACTTCATCGCCGGCGTGCTGGCGCATACCGGCGCGCTGTGTGCGCTGGCCGCGCCGACAGTGAACTCGTACAAGCGGCTGACGGTCGGCGAGTCGCTGTCGGGCACCACCTGGGCGCCCGCGTATGTCGCGCAGGGCCCCAACAACCGCACGGCACTCGTGCGCACCCTGCCCGGCCGCTTCGAATGGCGGTTACCGGATGCCGCGGCCAACCCCTACCTCGCCAGCGCAGCGCTCATCGCGGCAGGGCTGGACGGCATCGACCGCGCACTCGACCCCGGCGCCGACTGTCATGACGACCTTTTCGCCTGCTCGTTGTCGCGCATCCGCGAGCAAGGCATCGCCTTGCTGCCGCAGACGCTGGACCAGGCCTTGGACGCCCTGCAAGGCGATGCGGTGATCGGCAGCGCGCTGGGTGACACGGCCTGCGCCGAGTTCCTGCGCCTGCAACGCGATGAGGCCCTGGCCTACGCACGCCATGTCAGCGCCTGGGAGCTGGACCGCTACGCCACCGCCTTCTGAATGACAGCGAGCTTGCGCCCGCCCACCTGGGCCTATCTGAGCCTGGCCGCCAGCATGGCGCTGGTGGGCAGCTACGTGGGTCTCTCCAAGCTGCTGGTGGCCGTGTTCCCGGTGCTGCTGCTGGCCTGGCTGCGCTTCGGCATTGCCGCCGTGGCCATGGTGCACTGGGTGCGGCGCGTGCCGGGCGACGCGGTGCTGTCGCGCCACGACCGCGTGCTGCTGTTCTGGGAGAGCTTCCTCGGCAACTTCCTCTTCAGCATCTGCATGCTCTACGGCGTGGCCATGACCTCGGCGCTGGCGGCCGGCGTGACCATGGCAGCGATACCTGCTGCCGTGGCGCTGCTGTCGCGCGTCTTCCTGGGTGAACACATCCGGCCGCGCGTGGCCATGGCCATCGCCTGCGCGGCGCTGGGCATCGTGCTGCTGGCACTGGCGCGCACCAGTGGGCCAGGGCCAGCAGCGGCCGCAGCCTCACCGCTGGGCTACATGCTGCTGCTGGCGGCGGTGCTCTGCGAGGCGTCGTATGTCGTCATCGGCAAGCGGCTCACCGGCAGCGTATCGCCGCGGCGCATCAGCGCACTCATCAACCTGTGGGGCTTGGCGCTGGTCACGCCTTTCGGCGTCTGGCAGGCCATGAGCTTCGACTTCGCGGCGGTGCCGGTGCACACCTGGGTGCTGCTGGGCTTCTACGCCATCGCCGCCAGCATGGTGACGGTGTGGCTGTGGATGATGGGCCTGCGCCACGTGCCTTCGTCGCGCGCCGGTGTCTTCACGGTCATGCTGCCGGTGAGCGCGGCACTGGTGGGCGTGGTGGTGCTGGGCGAGAGCTTCGGCCCGGCCCACGTGGCGGCTTTCGCGCTGGCCATGGTGGGGCTGCTGCTGGCCACCTGGCCGGAGCGCGCCGAAGCTCAGCCCGCGCGCGCGGCCTTGCCGTAGTGGCTGAACTTCTGGATGACCGCCGCCATGTCGGCCGCCGACAGCACGGCCGGTTCACCCACGGCTAAGGCCTTGAGGTAGACCTCGCACAGGCTCTCGATCTCCTGCAGCACCTTCATCGCCTTGGCCAGTGTTTCGCCGCCGGCCACCAGGCCGTGGTTGGCCATCAGGCAGGCGTCGCGCTGCGCAAAGGCGCCGGCCACGGCCTGCGACAGCGCTTCGGTGCCGAACAGGTGGTAGGGCACGCAGGGCACGCTGTCGCCGCCGGCTACCGCCACCATGTAGTGGAAGGCCGGCAGCTCGCGGCGCAGGCAGGCCAGCGCCGCGGCGTGCGTGCTGTGGGTGTGCACCACGGCGTTGAGACCCGGCCGCGCGCGGTAGATGGCCTGGTGGAAATGCCACTCCGACGAA
>JANNFE010000068.1:0-6605 GCA_031379415.1 Betaproteobacteria bacterium
GTGCGCGGCAGGATCAGCTTGTAGTCGGTGCGTGTGGCCAGCGCTTCGGGCAGCGGCTGGAAGAAGCTGGGCCAGCCGGTGCCGCTGTCGAACTTGGCGGTGTGCGCGAACAGCGGCAACTCGCAGCCGGCGCAGTGGTAGTGGCCGGCACGCTTCTCGGCGTTCAGCGCACTGCTGTAGGGGCGCTCGGTGCCTTCGTGGCGCAGCACGTCGTAGGCGGCAGGGCTCAGGCGGCGCTTCCACTCGGTGTCGGGCAGCTGCAGGCCGTCGGCACGCGTGGGTGCCGATGCGGCGTTGGCATTGGCAGCGCTGCCGGCACCGAAGACGGAGAGCAGGTTCATCAGCTGGCGTCGGGTCATGGTGGTTCCACGGAAGGTCATGCGTCTGGGTCGTGCGGCGCGGCCAGAACTTTCATTCGGCCGCGGCCAGCACCAGCGCCTGTTTGCGGGTCTGGCCGTTGCGCCACACGCTCAGGGTCACGGTTTCCCCCGGCTGCCGGCGTTCCAGCACCGAGAGCATGTCGTCGAGGTCCTTCACGGATTCGTCGTTGATGGCGGTGATGACGTCGCCACTGACCACCTCGCCGCGGTTGCCGCGGCGGAAGGGCTGCAACCCTGCCTTGGCCGCCGGCGTGCCGGCCCCGACCTGCACGATGACCACGCCAGTGGGCAGGTTCAGCGCCCGCTGCAGCTGCGCCGCGCCAGCGCTGATGCCGATGGCCGGCCGCACGAACTTGCCGTCGCGGATGAGCCTGGGCACGATGCGGTTCACTTCGTCCACCGGAATGGCGAAGCCGATGCCGGCGCTGGCGCCGCTGGGGCTGGCGATCTGCGTGTTGACGCCGATCAGGCGCCCCGCCGAATCGAGCAGGGGGCCGCCCGAGTTGCCCGGGTTGATGGCAGCGTCGGTCTGGATCACGCCGCGGATGGTGCGGTTGTTGAAAGACTCGATCTCGCGGTTCAGCGCGCTGATGACGCCCACGGTGAGCGACTGGTCCAGGCCGAAGGGGTTGCCGATGGCGTAGACGCGCTGACCCACCAGCAGGTCGCGGCTGGCGCCCACGGCGATGGGCGGCAGCTTGGCCTTGGGGGCTTCGATGCGCAGCACGGCCAGATCACGGTCGGGGAACCAGCCCACGAGCTTGGCGTCCCAGGTGGTCTGATCAGACAGCGTCACTTTGGCACCGTCGGCACCCTGTACGACGTGGAAGTTGGTCACCACGTGGCCGCTGTCGTCCCACACGAAGCCGGTACCGGTACCGCGTGGCACCTGCTGCACGTTCAGGCTGAACATGTCGCGCTGCACGCCCAGGCTGGTGATGTGCACGACCGAGGGGCTGGTCTTCTTGAAGACATCGATGTTGGCCTGTTCGTCGGCGGCCAGCGGGCCGCGCGGCGCAATGGCGCGCGGCAAGGCGTCGGTGCGGCCCTGCACCAGCGCCGGCACGGCGAAGAAGGCGGCGACGGCGCCCAGCAGGGCGGCTGCGGCGATGGTGAACTTGCCGGGCGAGGACAGGGCTTTCATGGGCGGTGGCGTCTGAGTGGGCGCAAGCATGCCAGATGGGGCCGCGCGGCACGCCATCAAGGGCCCGCGGTCAGGCGACCACGTAAGCCGCAGCCCCGGTGGCGATGAGCGTGCCTTCGTCATTCTCCAGCCGCATCTGCGTGTTGCCGATGCGGCTGCCCAGGCGCGTGGGCTCGGCGGTGGCGATGAAGTGCGCGCCCAGGCCCTGGCGCAGGAAGTCGACGCGCAGGTCGATGGTGGCCATCTTGCTGAAGCGCTGCATGACCTGCAGCGTGTTGTCGTGGAGGTGGCGCTCGGCAATGGCGGCCATCAGCGCCAGGCCGCCCATGGCGTCGAGCACCGCCGAGATCACGCCGCCATGCAGGCGGCCGTGGCTGTAGTGGCCCACCAGCTCGGGCCGCATGGCGAAGGTGGCGCGCACGTCACCGGGTTGGACCGAGGTGATCTTCAGGCCGAGCATGCGGTTGAAGCTGATCTTGTGTTCGAACAGGTCGACCAGCGCGGCTTCCAGCCGCGCCTGCTCCGCGGGCGTGCGCGGGGCCAGCGCCGTCATGCCGTTGCGGCGGCCAGACCCAGCCGCGCGCGCGCTTCGGCCGGGCTGGCAATGTCGCGGCCGGCGCGGCGTGCGCAGGCGGCCAGCGCTTCGATCATCACGCCGTTGCCCGTGGCCTTCTCGCCGCCGGGCAGGTAGAAGCTGTCCTCCAGACCGGTGCGCAGCATGCCACCCAGTTCGGCCGTTCGCTGGTGCACGGGCCAGATCTCGGCGCGACCGATGAGCGTGGTTTGCCATACCGCGCCGGGTGGTGCGTACCTGGGCAGCAGCGCCAGCAAGTCGGCGTCGCAGGGCATGCCGCTGGCCACGCCCATGACGAAGTTGAGTTCGGGCACGCCGCTGAACATGCCGGCCTTCAGGTACATGGCCACGCTGCGCACGATGCCGACGTCGAAACACTCGAACTCGGGGTGGATGCCTTCTTCGGCCATCACCTGCAGAAACTGCTGCACCTTGGCCACCGGGTTGTCGAAGACCATGGGCGGCCAGGCCCATTCGCCGTTGTCCTTGATCTTCAGGTAGTTCAGGCTGCCGGCGTTGCAGGCCGCGGCCTCGGGCTTCACACGGCGCAGGCAGGCCACGGGGCCGCTGATGTCCTTGCCGATGACGCCGGTGGTGAGGTTGATGACCACGCCGGGGCAGGCATCGCGGATGGCATTCACCACCGCTTCGGCCACGTCGGGGTCCCAGCTCGGCATGTGGCCCTGCCCTTGTTCCTGGCTGCGCAGGTGCACGTGCATGATGGACGCGCCGGCGTTGTAGGCGTCGCGCGCCTCGGCGGCCATCTGCGCGGGCGTCACCGGCACCGGGTGCTGCTGTGGGTTGGTGAGCACCCCGGTCAGGGCGCAGGTGATGATGGCCTTTTCGTCGTTTCGGGTGTTCATGCGCTGATCTCCAGTTCCACCAGCACGGCGCCGGCGGCCACGGCGTCCCTGGCCTTGACGTGCACCCGCTGCACAGTGCCGGCGGCGCTGGCGTGTTGCCACATCTCCATCTTCATCGCTTCCACGCAGACCAGCGGCTGGCCGGCGACGACGCTGTCGCCCACGGCCACCGCGACTTGCGCCACCACGCCGGCTACCGGCGCACGGGCCAGACGGGGGTCGGTGCTGTTGTCCTGCGCGGGGTAGGCCGAGGCTTCGGTGAAGGTGAAGGCCGTGCCGTCGATGGCGATGTACAAGCTGGCGCCATCGCGCACGGCGCGTGCCTTGCGCATGACGCCCGCTTGCGTGTAGCGCAATTCGCCGTCTTCGAAGGCGAGCACCGTCACGTCGGGTGGCGGGGCGCGCAGCGTGCGCTGCGTAGCACCACAGTGCAGCGTGATGTCGAACTTCGCCACGCTGGCGGGCCGGCCCATGGCGTGGCCTGTGAACACGGCGGCGGCCAGTGCCCAGGCCGCGTCGGTTGGCACCGGGCGCTGCAGCAGGCCGGCCGCAGCCCATTCGTCCAGCCACGTGGTCGTCATGGCGGCGGCGCTGAAGTCAGGGTGGTTCACCAGGTCGCGCAGGAAGCGGCCGTTGTTCGTCAGGCCCAGCAGCGGCACGTGCTCCAGTGCGCGTGTGAGCTTGCGGATGGCGTCGGCGCGGTCCGTGCCATGGGCGATGAACTTGGCGACCATCGCGTCGTACCAGGGCGAGACCTCGCCGCCTTCGGCGATGCCGTGGTCGATGCGGATGTCCGTGCCGTCACCGCCATGGGGCCGCCAGCCGGCGATGCGTCCGGTCTGCGGCTTCCAGCCGTCGCAGGGGTCCTCCGCGTAGAGGCGGGCTTCGATGGCGTGGCCGGTGAAGCTGACCTGCTCCTGCGTCACCGGCAGCGGCTCGCCGCGTGCCACGCGCAGCTGCCATTCCACGAGGTCGATGCCGGTGATGCACTCGGTCACCGGGTGCTCCACCTGCAGCCGCGTGTTCATCTCCAGGAAATGGTGCTGCAGTTGTTCGTCGACGATGAACTCCACGGTGCCGGCGCCGACATAGCCCACGGCCAGTGCGGCGGCCACGGCGTCGCGGCCCATGGCGGCGCGCATCACCGGATTGACGATGGGCGAGGGCGCTTCCTCGATGACCTTCTGGCGCCGACGCTGCGCCGTGCAGTCGCGTTCGGCCAGGTGGATGCAGCGGCCGTGCTGGTCGGCGAAGACCTGGATCTCGATGTGGCGGCCGTTCTCGATCAGCCGTTCCAGCATCAGCCTGCCGTCGCCGAAGGCGCTCTGCGCTTCGCGGCGCGCGCCGGCCAAAGCCTCGGGCAGCTCAGCCATGTCGCGTACCAGCCGCATGCCGCGGCCACCGCCGCCGGCCACGGCCTTGACGAGCAGTGGTACGCCGAGTTGGTGTGCTTCCTGGCGCAGGCGTTCATCGCTCTGGTCTTCACCCAGATAACCCGGCGCGCATGCCACACCCGCTTCGCGCATGCGGCGCTTGGCCAGCGCCTTGTCGCCCATGGCGCGGATGGCCGATGGCGGCGGGCCGATGAAGACCAGGCCGGCATCGGCGCAGGCCTGCGCGAAGTCGGCACGTTCTGACAGGAAGCCGTAGCCCGGATGCACGGCGTCGGCGCCGGTGGCACGCGCGGCGGCGAGCAGGGCTTCGATGTTCAGGTAGGAATCGGCTGCCGGCGGCGGGCCGATGCGAACGGCTTCATCGGCCAGCTGCACATGCGGCGCCTTCGCATCGGCATCGCTGTAGACGGCCACGGTGCGGTAGCCCAGGCGGTGGGCGGTGCGCATCACGCGGCACGCAATCTCGCCGCGATTCGCCACCAGCACCTTGCCGAAGCTCACTTCGTGGGCACCCACGCCGCCTTGCGCTTCTGCAGAAAGGCCAGCGTGCCCTCCACGCCTTCGTCACTCAGCGCGGCCTTGGAGAAGACCTCGGCCGCGTGCTGCACCAGCAAAGCCGGTGCGTGGAAGCGCGACTGCGCCATCAGCGCCTTGGTGGCGGCCACGGCGCCGGGCGCGCATTGCAGCATCTCGGCCAGCAACGCGGCCAGCGCATGGTCCAGCGCGCTGGCGGCGTGCATGGCGTGCACGAGGCGCAGGTCCAGCGCGGCCTGGGCGTCGAGCTTGCCACCGGTGACGGCCAGCCGCTTGGCCTCGGCATAACCCAGGCGTTCGACGAGGAAGGGCGCGATCTGCGCTGGCACCACGCCCAGCGACGTTTCGGGCAGGCGGAACATGGCGCTGGTGCCGGCCAGCGCCACGTCCACCACACAGGCCAGGCCCAGACCGCCGCCCATCACCGTGCCTTCCAGCACCGCGACGGTGGCCAGGCCGGTGTGGGCGTAGGCCACGCACAGGTCGCCGAAGGCGGCGTTGACCTTGACCAGTGCTTCGGGGTCTTGCTCGAGCTGGGCGCGCGCACTGGCCATGTCCTTCAGGTCGGCGCCGGCACAGAAGTGGCCGCCCGTGCCGCGCAGCACCAGCACGCGCGTGTGGCCGTCGGCTTCCGCACTGGCCAGGGCCTGGCGCAGTTCCAGCACCATGGCCAGCGACATGGCGTTGCGTGACTCGGGCCGGTTCAGCGTGACGTGCAGCACGTCGCCTTCATGCCGCAGTGTGATCGTCTCCATCACAACCCCTTGCCCGGCAGCGTGCCTTCGAGCTTGCAGATGATGCCCAGCATGACTTCGTCGGCACCGCCGCCGATGCTGATGAGCCGGCTGTCGCGGTAGGCCTGGCTGATGGGGTTGTCGGCCGTGTAGCCCATGCCGCCCCAGTATTGCAGGCAGGCGTCGGCCACCTCGCGGCTGAGGCGCCCGCACTTCAGCTTGGCCATGCTCGCCAGGCGCGTCACGTCCTTGCCGCTCACGTACATCTCCACCGCGCGGTAGGTCAGCGCGCGCAGCGCCTCGACTTCCGTGCGCAGCTCGGCCAGGCGGAAATGCACCACCTGGTTGTCGAGGATGCTCTTGCCGAAGGCCTGGCGCTGGCGCGTGTAGGCGATGGTCTGGTCGATCAGCCGGTCCAGGCTGCGCAGGCTGCCGGCCGCGCCCCACAGGCGCTCTTCCTGGAACTGCAGCATCTGGAAGGTGAAGCCCAGGCCTTCCTGGCCGATGAGGTTCTTCTTCGGCACGCGCACCTCGTCGAAGAAGATCTGCGCCGTGTCGCTGCTGTGCATGCCGATCTTGTGGATCTTCTGGCGCGTGATGCCGGGTGTGTCCATGGGCACGATGATCAGGCTCTTGTTCTTGTGCGGCGGGCCGTCGGACGTGTTGGCCAGCAGGCAGCACCAGTCGGCCTGCATGCCGTTGGTGATCCACATCTTCGTGCCGTTGATGACGTAGTGATCGCCGTCGCTCTTCGCGGTGGTCTTGATGGCGGCCACGTCGCTGCCACCGCCCGGTTCGCTGACGCCCAGGCAGGCCACGTAGTCACCGGCGATGGTGGGCGCGAGCCATTCCTTGCGCAATTCGTCGCTGCCGAAGCGCGCCAGTGCGGGGGTCGCCATGTCGGTGTGCACGCCGATGGCCATGGGCACGCCGCCGCAGTTGCATTGGCCGAGTGCTTCGGCCATGACCATGCTGTAGCTGA
>JANNFE010000200.1:0-4893 GCA_031379415.1 Betaproteobacteria bacterium
GCCCGAGATGCAGCGGCGCCTGAACGCGGCCTTCGAACAGCGGGCCGTGGCCAAGCGCTACGTGGCCGTGGTGGAAGGCGTGGTCGACGGCGATGAAGGCCGCATCACCGCGCCGCTGGCTGCCGACTGGCCGAACCGGCCGCGGCAGGTGGTGAACGTGACGGGTGGCAAGCCCTCCTTGAGCTACTGGCAGGTGCTGGCGCGCGGCGCCGACAACACCACCCGGCTGGCCTTGGTGCCCGTCACCGGCCGTTCGCACCAGTTGCGCGTGCACCTGCAGCACATCGGCCATCCGATCCGCGGTGACGAGCTGTACGCGCCGCACCCGCTGCGCGCCGCGCGCCTGCTGCTGCATGCGCAGCGGCTGGCGCTGGCGCACCCGGCCACGGGCGCAGCGCTGGTGTTCGAGAACGAGCCCGAGTTCTGAAGCGACACTATCGCCATGTCAGTCAAGGAGGCCCGCATGCCCCGACATCTCACCGTGCTCACCGGCGCTTCGCGCGGCCTGGGTCTGGCGCTCGCGCAGCAGTTGCTGGCGCGTGGCCACCGCGTGCTGTCCATCGCACGCCTGGCGCCGGTTCTGGCCGTGCCGCCGGGCGGCGAGCTGATCTGCTGGCAGGCCGACCTGGCGGCCCCTAGCGCGGTGGCCGAGCAGCTGCGCGCGTGGCTGCAGGGGCACGATGCGGCGAGCCTGGCCTCGGCCACGCTGATCAACAACGCCGGCGTGATCTCGCCACCGGCGCCGCTCAGCGCCAGCCAGCCCGATGAACTGTCCAAGGCCCTGCGCGTGGGGCTGGAAGCACCGCTGCTGCTGACGGCTGCGTTCTTGCAAGCGACCGCCGCGTGGCAGCTGCCGCGCAAAGTGTTGCTGGTGTCCTCGGGCCTGGGCCGCCGCGCCATGGCCGGCAGCGCGGCCTACTGCGCGGCCAAGGCGGGCATGGACCACCTGGCGCGTGCCGTGGCGCTGGAAGAAGCGGCGCTGCCACACGGCGCGCGTATCGTGTCGCTGGCGCCCGGCGTGGTCGACACCGACATGCAGGCCCAGCTGCGCGGCGCCGACCCGAAGCTCTTTCCCGAGCGCGAACGCTTCGCCGGCCTGCACGCGGGGGGCCATCTCGACACGCCGGCACAGGCCGCCGCCAAGGTGCTGCGCGTGCTGGACAGCGCCGACTTCGGCAGCCAGCCGGTGGCCGACGTGCGGGACCTGCCTGGATGAACCCGCGCGCTGGCGAACTCATCGCGCAACTGGGCCTGCAGCCGCACCCGGAAGGCGGGCACTACGCCGAGGTCTTCCGCTCGCCGCGCGCGGTGCAGCCGGCCGACGCACGCCCGGCGCGTGCCGCACTCACCAGCATCGACTTCCTGCTGGCGCAAGGCGAGTTCTCGGCCTGGCACCGCGTGGCGTCCGACGAAGTCTGGCATCTGCTGGAAGGTGTTGGCCTGCGGCTGTGGCTGGCGCCGCCGGACCTGTCGCGCTTCGACGCCGTGGATCTGCAGCCCGGCGCGCTGCGACGCCATGTGGTGCCCGCCGACTGGTGGCAGGCCGCCGAACCCCTGGCTGACTTTGCCTATGTCGGCGCCACCGTCGGCCCGGGCTTCGACTTCGCCGACTTCAGCTTCGGCCGCCATCACGCGGCGCTGCGAGCCGCACTGCCCGCGGAGTTGCGCCGCCTGCTGTAGCTCAGCCCAGCCAGGCCGCCAGGTCGGCCTTCAGCTGCTTCAAGTCGGCCTGGCGCGTGTACATCATGTGGCCGGCGTCGTAGTAGCGGTGCGTCACGCGCGCCATCACGTCGCGCGGCACGTCCAGCTGGGCCAGCGACCAGTCGCTGGCGCTGTAGGGTGTGCCCAGGTCGTAGCGCCCGCTGGCGGCCAGCACCTTCAGCTGGGGGTTGCGACGCAGTGCCTTGGCCAGGTCGGGGCTGGTGCTGGTGAAACCGCGTTCGGGGTCGGCGCCCTTGCGCTTCCAGTCCCAGGTCTTGATGACATCGCGCGCCAGCACCTGGTAGCGCTGGTCGGATACCAGGCCCAGTTGTTCGCTGAAGTAGCCCATGGCGGCCATGGTGTAGGGGCCGGCAATGGCCTCGATGCCGGGGTCGAACTCCCAGTCGCGCGTGCGGCTGGCGGCCATGGGGCCGGTGGCGCGCGACTCCAGCCGGCCGACCATGCGGCCCTGCGCGCGCAGTGCGTCGAAGAAATAGGTCTGGTCACTGATGCGCAGGTTCTTCTCTTCGACCAGCTCGCGCGGCAGGCCGGTGAGTTCGCTGATGCGCCTGGCGACACGGCTGCGCTGCTTGTCGGAGAGCCGCGCGCCGGCCTGCAACGCGGCCACGTACTCTTCCTGCACGAAGGCCTCGGCGGCGGCGCGCGCCGCTTCGGGCGACGCGCCCACGGTGCCCTGCAGCAGGCCGTGGAACTGCGAGGTGTTGGCAAAGGCCGGCAGGAAGAGCGAGTACGGCAGGTCGTTGGCGGGTGCGAAGACCAGGCTCTGCAGGTCCATGGCGCAGGACACCAGGATCACGCCACTGAGCACCACGCCCATGTCGAGCAGCTTGTTGGTGATGCCGGCGCCGCGTGTGGTGCCGTAGCTTTCGCCAGCCAGGTAGACGGCTGAGCCCCAGCGCTGATGGCGGGTCAGCCACAGGCGGATGACTTCGGCCAGGCAGTCGATGTCGCCATCCACCGACAGCAGCTTCTTGCGCGCCGCATCGCCCGAGGTGAGCGACCAGCCGGTGTGCGGCGGGTCGATGAAGACGAGGTCGAAGTGCTCGAACCAGCTGTGCGGGTTGTCCTGCACGGCATAGGGCGGCGTGGCCATGCCGGCGTCGTCGGGCACTACCACGCGTTTGGGCCCCAGAGCACCCAGGTGCAGCCAGATCGAGGCCGAACCCGGCCCGCCGTTGAAGGCGAAACACACCGGGCGCCGCGCCGGCAGCGCGCCGTTCAGCAGGTAGGCGGTGGCCAGGATGCCGGCTTCGGGTTCACCGGCGGCGCCGTCGATGCCCTCGGCGACGACGGGAATGAAGGCCGCATGCACACGGTAATCCAGGGCACGGCCCGAGAGGGTCACCGCGCCGTGGCTCTCGGCGGCGGGCCGGGCCAGCAGCTTGTCGAGCTGGTCCTTCAGGCGCTTGGCGGCGTCCTTGTCACTGCTGTCGGCGGGCGTGGGGGCGGCTTCGGCCATGGTGGTGTGGTGGCAGCTGCAAAGCGGGCGACGTTAACCCAGCAAGGCCGCATAACGCGCCAGGTCGACGTTGCCGCCGCTGACGATCACACCCACGCGCTGGCCGCGCGCCGGTACCACGCCCTGCAGCAGCGCCGCGGCACCCAGGCAGCCGGTGGGCTCCACCACCAGTTTCATGCGTGCGGCGAAGAAGCGCATGGTCTCGACCAGCTGTGCATCGCTGACGGTCTCGATGCGCTGCACCAGCTGCTGGATGACGGGGAAGGTCAGCTCGCCGCTGTGCTGCGTCTGCGCGCCATCGGCGATGGTCTTGGGCGTGTCGATGTGCACGATCTCGCCGCGGGCCAGGCTCTGCTGGGTGTCGTTGCCGGCTTCGGGTTCGATGCCGATGACCGTGATGCCGGGGCATTTCGCATGGGCCGCCACCGCGCAGCCCGAGATCAGCCCGCCGCCGCCCACGCACACCAGCAGCATGTCCAGCGGCCCGGTCTCTTCGATGAGCTCCAGCGCCGCCGTGCCCTGCCCGGCCATCACATGCGGGTGGTCGTAGGGCGGGATCAGCGTCATGCCGCGCTCCTGCGCCAGGCGGCGGCCGATGGCTTCGCGGTCTTCGGTGTAGCGGTCGTAGAGCACCACCTCGCTGGCGCGCTGGCCGATTTGATAGCCGCGCGTGGCCGCCAGCTTGGCGGCCGGGCTGTCGTGCGGCATGACGATGACCGAGGGCATGCCCAGCAGCCGCGCCGACAGCGCAATGGCCTGCGCATGGTTGCCCGAGCTGAAGGCGATGACGCCGGCCTCGCGCTGCGCCGGCGAGAACTGCGCCAGTGCGTTGTAGGCGCCGCGGAACTTGAAGGCGCCCATGCGCTGGAAGTTCTCGCACTTGAAGAAGACCTGTGCGCCGGTGATGTCATCGGCCGTGCGCGAAGTCATCACCGGCGTGCGGTGGGCCACACGCTGCAGCCGCGCGGCGGCGGCGGTGATGTCATCGAATGAAATCGCCAGCGGGGTCATCAACTCTCCTGCGGGCCCTGGAAGCCGCCGCGGCGAAAGGTCAGCACCAGCGTGTCGCGCCAGGCCGGCAAGCTGGGGGCCAGCGGCTGGATGGGGGTGGTTTCGTGGATCACGCGCTCATCGTCGAGCAGCAGTGCGCTGAAGGGCTCGCGCAGCGTGAAGCGCACGCCCTGCGGACCGCGGGCGTCGAAGACACGCGTCTCGCCACCCTTGACGTTGTGAAGGCCCGCGATGAGCACGGCCACGAGGTCGACGCCGTCGCGGTGCGCGCCTTCGGGCGTGGGCCGCCCGATGCCGCCTTCGGTGTCGATGCGGAAGGGGTGCGCTTCCACGTACCAGGTGCCCGGCCCGCGCAGCATCGCAGCCACGCCGGCCAGGCCCTGCAACAGGCGCGCCCAGGCCGGGTCTTGCACCAGTTCGGGCGGCAGCGGCTCGAACCAGCGCTGGATGCCGCCGTGCAGCGCGTTGTACTCGACCGGCTGCCAGTGCGCGCGGTGCGGCACGGCTTGCACACGCTCGGCGCTGACTTCGAAGCAGCCGTGGCGGCGCCGACGGTAGCGGCCACGGCTGCTTCGAAGTCAGCGCCGAGCGCGTGCAAGCCGTGCCGCACCGCGCGCACTGGCAGCCGGTCGAGTACAACGCGCTGCACGGTGGCATCCAGCGCTGGTTCGAGCCGCTGCCGCCCGAACTGGTGCAAGACC
>JANNFE010000250.1:0-12721 GCA_031379415.1 Betaproteobacteria bacterium
CGGCGCCGACGGCATGGTCACCAAGCCCGGCATTGCCAAGATCAGCGACCTGAAGGGCAAGACCGTGGCTGCCGACGCGCCCGGCACCGCCGGCTACTTCGGCCTGGCCTGGATGCTGAAGAAGAACGGCCTGAGCGTGAAGGACGTGAAGGTGGTGAACATGGGCCCGCAGCCGGCGGCCAACGCCATGATCGCCGGCACCGACGGCATCGACGCTGCGATGACCTACGAGCCGTATCTGTCGGCCGTGCGCGCCAAGCCCGAGGCCGGCAGGATCATCGCCACGACGCTGGACTACCCGATGGTGATGGACACCTTCGGCTGCACGCCCAAGTTCCTGTCCGAGAACCCCAAGGCCGCCAAGGGCCTGGCCGATGCCTACTTCGACGCGCTGGACCTCATCAAGGCCGAACCGAAGAAGAGCTACGAGATCATGGGCGCCGACGTCAAGCAGAGCGGCGAAGCCTTCGAGAAGAGCCAGGCCTACCTGCGCTGGCAGGACCGCGCGGCCAACCAGAAGTTCTTCGCCGGCGAGCACGCCGCCTTCAGCAAGGAAGCGGCTGACCTGCTGCTGGAGATCGGCATCATCAAGCAGATCCCCGACCTCACGAAATTGGCCGACACGCGCTTCATCAAGTGAAGCCGCTGGTTGCGGTCTCGCCGGGCACGCGCATCGTGCTCGGCGTCAGCTTCTTCGTGCTCTTCGTGGCGGGGTGGTCGCTGGCCACCTTCGGCGGCTTCGTCAGCAAGACCTTCCTGGCCGACCCGCTGACCATGCTCAAGGGCGGCTACACGCTGCTGACGGAGATGAACTTCGCGCACGACATCGGCATGACGGTTTGGCGCGTGCTGGGCGGCTTTCTCATCGCCACGGCGCTGGCTCTGCCGCTCGGCGTGGCCATGGGCGCCTACAAGCCGGTGGAGGCCTTCTTCGAGCCCTTCGTGAGCTTCGCGCGCTACCTGCCGGCGAGTGCTTTCATTCCTCTCTTGATCCTGTGGGTGGGCATTGGCGAGGCGCAGAAGCTGGCCGTCATCTTCATCGGCAGCTTCTTCCAGCTGGTGCTGATGGTGGCGGTGACGGTGGGCAATACGCGGCGCGACCTGGTGGAAGCCGCGTACACGCTGGGCGTGAAGGACGCATCGCTGATCCGCCGCGTGCTCATACCCGGCGCCGCGCCCGAGATCGCAGAGACGCTGCGTCTGGTGCTGGGCTGGGCCTGGACCTATGTCATCGTTGCCGAACTCATCGGCGCCAGCAGTGGCATCGGCCACATGATCACCGACAGCCAGGCGCTGCTGGCCACCGACCAGATCATCTTCGGCATCATCGTCATCGGACTCATCGGGCTGGTCAGCGACTTCGCCTTCAAGGCCGCCAACCGGCGCCTCTTCCCTTGGGCGCAGCTCGGGCGCTGAACATGGCCGGGCACATCCTCACCGTGCGCGGCGTCGAACGTCGCTTTGACACCACCCTGGCGCTGCAGGCCACCGACCTGGACGTGGCCGAAAACGAGTTCATCACCATCCTGGGCCCCAGCGGCTGCGGCAAGAGCACGCTGCTGCGCATCGTCGCCGGGCTCGACCGGCCCACCGTCGGCGAGGTGCAACTCGACGGCCGGCGCATCGAAGGCCCGGGCGCCGACCGCGGCATGGTCTTCCAGAGCTACACGCTCTTCCCGTGGTTGACGGTGCTGGACAACGTCTGCTTCGGCCTGCGTGAACGTGGCCTGCCGCGCGCGCAGCAGGTGGAGCAGGCGCAGGCCTTCCTGGCCCAGGTGGGGTTGAAGGCCTTCGCCAACCACAACCCGAAGCAATTGTCGGGTGGCATGCAGCAGCGCACGGCGCTGGCGCGCGCACTGGCCAACAAGCCGCGCATGCTGCTGATGGACGAACCCTTCGGCGCGCTGGACCACCAGACGCGCGAGCTGATGCAGGAGCTGCTGCTCGGCCTGTGGGAAGCGCAGCGCCAGACGGTGCTCTTCGTCACCCACGACATCGACGAGGCCGTGTTCATGGCCAGCCGCGTGGTGGTGATGAGCGCACGGCCGGGCCGCATCAAGCTCGACCGGCCGGTGCCGCTGCCGCACCCGCGCCACTATTCGGTGAAGACGACGCCGGCCTTCGCCGAACTGAAGGCCGAACTGACGGAGGCCGTGCGCACCGAGGTGCTGGCGGCGCAGGCCTTGGCCTGAGTTGGCCGCGGCGCGGTCAGCATCACGCACAGCAGCCCGACGGCCAGCCCCGCGGGGATGTCGATGACGTGGTGCTGCCAGGTGGTCAGCACCGACACGCCGATCAGCACGAACCAGCCCTGCAGCGCCAGCCGCAGCGCGCCGCGCAGCAGCGGCACGAAACGCACCCACAGCAGCACCAGCACGGCGATGTGCAGCGAAGGCGCACGGTTGTAGGGCAGGTCGAAGGCGCTCAGGCCGGCGTAGGCCAGGCCCACCAGGCCGTGCGTGGCCGGCCGTTCGAAGGTGAAGCGCAGCGGCACCAGCGCATAACAGGCCAGCGCGATGGCGAGCACCAGCAGCAGGCGCAGGCAGTGGCGGTCGAGCGCACGGCGGTCACCGCCGACGAAGAAGGAGGCGACGAAGAAGACGCCGATCGACAGGTAAGGCCACACTGTCCAGTCGATGAAAGGGATGCCGCGTTCCCAGGCGAACACACCTTGGCCGATGTCGCCGCGGCCATGCGTGAGCGCATTGCTCCAGCGGTACAAGCCGATGAAGACGCCGCCCAGCCAGGCCAGGCGCCAGGCGGCGGCGGATGCGGTGACGGTGTGATGGTGCATGGTGGCTCGCGCTGTGGGGGATACCTGGGATACGCAGCGCGCCGGCCCGGCCGGACATGGCGTCCTTCTTTCTGGGGATGAGCCTGTTGCGGGATGTCCGGCCGCGCCCGGTCGCCCCGTACAGGGAATCAGAGGCCCCGCCTCGATGTCAGCCCACCCGACGGAGGAAACCGCCATGAAGCACGTCTCGACCCTGAGCCTTGTGCTGTGCGCCACCGTGGCCGCTTGCGGCGGTGCCGATCCCACGCCACCGCCGCTGGACGCTGACGCCGACGCCCGCCCGCGCACTGCCGTCCCGGCGCCACTGTTCGCCGACAACGGCCGCCCGCTGCTGTCGCCGGCGGCGCTGGTGCCTGCCGACACCCGCGCGCGCACGCGGTCCGGCCTCTACGCCACGGCGGCTCAGCTGGCCTGGCAGGAGCTGGTGTTCGCCCCCGGCACGGTGGTGCTGGACCTGGACATGCTGGGCAGCGTTGCCGCGGCGCTGAACCTGGCGCAGACGGTGCAGGGCATGCGCGGCCTGCAGGGCCTGGCCTGGTACGTGCGCGGCGGCGGCGCGGCTGACGCGGCGCAGCTGGTCAATGCGCTGTCCGACGCTGGTGTGGCTGATGTCTTCCTGGTTCGGTAGGACGGCCGACACATCGCGTTACCCATCAGGCCGCTACCATGCCCGGCTTGGCTGCACGGCAGGAGCGAGCCCGGCATGGGAGACATCACGCAGTTGATCGTGCGCGCCCGCGGCGGTGACCGCGCCGCCTTCGACAAGATCTTCGAAGCGCTGTACCCGGAGCTGCGGCGCATTGCGCATGCGCGGCTGTCGCGCAACGTGCGCGACACGCTGATGGACACCACGGCGCTGGTGCACGAGTGCTACATGAAGTTGATCAACACGCAGCGCCTGAGCGTGGAAGACCGCGTGCATTTCCTGGCCTACTCGGCCACGGCCATGCGTTCGATCATCGTCGACGCGGCGCGTGCAGCGCGCGCCGAACGCCGCGGCGGTGACGCCGCGCACGTGACGCTGAACACCGAACATGGCGACAGCCTGGCGCAGGGCGAAGATCAGATCGTCGACATCGATAACGCGCTCAAGGAACTGGCCCAGCTCGATCCGCGGCTGGTGCAGGTGGTGGAGATGCGCTACTTCGGCGGCATGACCGACGCCGAGGTCGGCGCCGCACTGGGTGTCACCGACCGCACGGTGCGGCGCGACTGGGAAAAGGCGCGGCTGCTGCTGGCGCATGCGCTGAAGGCTTGATTCAGCCCGCCGCGGCGCGCAGCTGCGCGTGCAGCGGCGAGCCCGCGTGCTGGCCGCGCAGCAGCACGGCCGCGCGTTCGAACTGCGTCCGCGCCGCATCGGGCTGGCCCACTGCGCGCAGCGCGCGGCCATAGCCCAGGCGGGCCAGCGCCTCGTCGCGCGCGCCGCGCTGCGGGCCACCGACTTCGGCCAGGCGCGCCAGCGGGCTCTGATACCAGGCCAGCGCGGCGTCGCTGTAGCCCAAGGCCAGGTTCGCGGCGGCGCGCAGATCGGCGCCGCGCAGCAGCGTGTGGTCGACCGCGCCGGTGGTGGGCAGCGGCACGGCCTGCAGCTGTGCCTGTGCCGCCGCTGCCTGGCCGGCGGCCAGTTCAATCTCTGCCGCGGTCAGCGCCAGCGCGCGCAGCGAACGCGTGGCCTGTGGCGAATTCTGCTGCAGCAGTGCCTGCGCCCCATGCACGGCCGCCAGGGCCTGCTCGTGCCGACCCTGGGCCGAGGCCCAGCGGGCTTGGGCCACCTGCTTGTGCACGCGGCCACCGAACGCGGACGACTCGATCGGCTGTGCAGCCGCCAGCTCGTGCGCCGCGCGCTCCAGGTCGCCGGTCTCCAGCGCCAGGTCGGCGCGCGTCAGCAGCGTGCGCAGGGCGATCGGACGGCTCCAGTTCTCGGGCCGGCGCTGCAGGATGGCCAGCGCGCCGTCCAGCAAGGCCTGGGCCTCGCCATAGCGGCCCAGCCGCGTCAGCGCCCGCGCGGTGTAGGCGTCGATGCCGGCGGCGTTGGGCCCGTCCAGCCCGAACTGCTTGCCGTACAGCGCCGCCGCCTTGCGCCAGGCCGACTCGGCCTCGGCATGGCGCCCCAGGCCGGCCAGCAGCGAGGCGCGCGACCATTCCAGGCCGCCCCATTCGCTTTCCGCCAGGCCGGGCAGGCGTTGGTAGGTGGTCTGCACCTCGTCCAGCAGCGCCAGCGGGCGCTGGTCGTCGCCCATCTCGTGCAGCACCTTGGCCAGTTCGATGGTGGCTGCGCCATGGAAGTGGTTGACGGCCACTAGCTCGGGTTCCAGCTCGCGCCGCGCCGCCTCCAGCGCCTGGCGCGCGGGCTGCAGACGGTTCAGCTGCCACAGGTACATGCCCGAGGCGCGCCACAGGCGCGAACGCGCGGTGCGCGTCGGCTCATCGGCTGCCGGCGGCAGCGCCGCGCGGCCCAGCTCCAGTTGCGCCAGGGCCTGGTCGACGCGGTCGCTGCGGAAGTAGCTCAGCGCAATCTGGCGGTGCGCTTCGGCCAGCTTCAGCGCCGGCGCACCGGCGGCCTGCAACTGCTTCAGTTCGTTCAGCGCAGCCTGCAGGCTGTCGTCGGGCATCTGCAGGAAGTTGAACATCGAGGCCGCATTGCCATGGACCTCGGCCAGCGCCTTGGGCCCGACAGGTGGGCCCCGCTGGATGCGTTCCAGCTCCTTGCGCAGCGCCGCGGCGATGACCTGGCGCCCGCCGCTGGCGGCCAGCGCCGGATCGGCCGCGATGCGCGCAAAGCTGCTGAACATGAACTCGCCCACCACCGCCAGCGCCGCCGCTTCGGCTTCGGCCTTGGCCGCCTGCTGGCGCGCCTGCCCGGCCTGCCACAGCGCGGCACCCGCACCGCCCAGCACGGCCAGCAGCACGGCGGCGCCCGCGGCCACCGGCAGCCGGTGGCGTTGCGCGAAGCGCAGGCTGCGGTAGCGCCAGCTGTCGGGCCGGGCCCGCACGGGCGCGCCGTGCAGGTGGCGTTCGATGTCTTGCGCCAGGGCTTCCACGCTGGCATAGCGCGCGCTGGCATCCTTTTTCAGCGCCTGGTTGAGGATGGCATCGAGGTCGCCGCGCAGCGCCTTCCTCGTCGCCGCCAGCAGCGCCATCTCGCTGGCCAGCGGCGGCTCGGCACTGGCGATGGCCTCTTCCAGCTCGGCCGCGCTGCCGCGCTTCAGGCGGTAGGGCCGCGTGCCGGCCAGCAGCTCGTAGGCCACCACGGCCAGGCTGTAGACATCGCTGGCCGTGCCCAGCGGCTCGCCGCGGATCTGCTCGGGGCTGGCGTAGTCCAGCGTCAGCGCGGCGCCGGCCAGGCGCGTGAGCGCCGTCTCCTGCGTGCGCGCGTCGTCGCCCTGCACCAGCTTGGCGATGCCGAAGTCGAGCAGCCGCACCTGGCCGTCGGCGGTGACCAGGATGTTGGCCGGCTTCAGGTCACGGTGCACCACCAGCCGCGCGTGCGCATGGGCCACCGCCGCGGCCACCTGCAGCAAGAGCGCCAGGCGCTCGCGCACCGAGACATCGCGCTCGCGGCAGTACACGTCGATGGGCTGGCCGTGCACGACTTCCAGCGCCAGGTAGGGCCGGCCGCGGGCGTCGACGCCGGCGTCGTACAGGCGCGCGATGTTCGGGTGCGCCAGCGTGGCCAGGATGTCGCGTTCGCGCGCCAGCCGTTCGGCCACCGCGCTGCCCCAGGCCAGGCGCGGCAGCTTCAGCGCCACTTCCCGCTTGAGCTGACCGTCGGCGCGTTCGGCCAGCCATACCGTGCCCATGCCGCCGCGGCCCAGCGGCAGCAGCAGCCGGTAGGGGCCGATGAGCTGGCCGGCCTGCGGTTCGTCGCCGCCTGCGCCGCCTGCGTCCAGGTGCGGCAGCGTGCCCATGAAGTCGCCGGTCTCGGCCAGCGCGTGCGCGCGCAGCAGCTGCGCCACCGTGTCGCGCAGCGCGGCACGCTCGCCGTCCAGCCGGGCCAGCCATGGCGCGTGCTCCTGCGGGGGCAAGGCCAGGGCCTCGTCCAGCAGGGCTTCAATCTCGGGCCAGCGGCCCACCAGGTCTTGCAGCGGTCTCATGGCGTGGATCTGGCCCGGTGTCGGGCCCACTCCTCCATACGGGGCGATGGCGGCCAGGCGGACATCGTCCCCCACATTCGGCTGCCGATGTCCGCCTGGCGGGCCGACTTGCGTATGCAGGGATGAGAGCGCCCTGTCGGCGTCGAGAAAGCACCCCGATGAACCGCATCTTGCACCCGACGACCCCGCCCGTGGACCTGCTGGGCCTGGCCTTCACCGTCTTCAACGGCCTGCGCACGCTGGCCTATCTGCCGACCATCTGGTCCATCGTGCAGAGCGGGCAGTCGGACCAGCACGCGCTGTTCACCTGGTTCACCTGGTGCGGCGCCAACGCCACCATGGCGGCCTGGGTCTACACGCGCAACGGCCGTCGGCGTGACCGCGTGGTGCTGGTGAACGTGGCCAACGCCGTGCTGTGCGGGGTGACCGGGCTGATCATCACCTGCTATCGCTTCTGACACCGCGCGTGCCGCACAGCAGCCGGCCCTTGTAGGCGGGCCGGCCGGCGCTGGCCGGCTGGTCCAGCCGCTCCTCGTGCAGATCGAAGCTCAGCGCCGCCATGGCGCGCAGGAAGGCCGGGCGGTTGCCACGGTCGGGGTCGACGACCCATACCTCCGCGGCCGGCGTGGCATGGCGGCCGATGAAGGCCGCCAGCAGCGCACCCGATCCGCGTTCGTAGAGCACGTCGCTGGCGATCAGCAGCTCGAAGCGCCCGCGCACCGCGCCGCGCCGCGGTGGCACGCCCGGCACCGGCAGCGCCCATTCGCCGTGGCGATAGGCCAGCGGCGGCAGTCCGTTCAGGCGCAGGTTGTGGGCCAGGAAGAGGGCCGCCAGCGGATGTTTGTCGCTGGCCGTGACGACGGCGCCGCGGCGGTGGCCCACCAGGCTGGCCAGCGCCAGGCCGCAGCCCATCTCCAGGATGCGTTCGCCCGGGCGCAGGGCCCGGGCGGCCAGCCGCGCCGCCAATTGCAGGGCCGAAGGCCACAGCAGACCGAACAGCGACCACTGCGCCGAGCCGATGCCCAGGCGCTCGGCCGCGCCTTGCGGGTCACTGAATTGCTGGCGGTCGAGCAGCGAGCGGATGATGAGATCGGGCACCCCGGCCACCGCAATGCGTTGATGCTGGGTGGCGTAGCCGGGCATCGCGGCCCTAACCCGCCGCGGCGCGCCAGGCCCAGTCGGCACCGCGCAGGCGCTGCGACAGGTGCAGCGCGATGTTGCGCATCAGCACCAGCGCGAGCGCCGGGTCGCTGGTGGCCAGCTCGTCCAGCGCGGCGGCGCTGAGGGTGTGCACGACGGCCGGGCCGTCGGCCATGGCGCTGGCGCTGCGGCCGGCGCCGTCGAGCATGGCGGCTTCGCCGAAGATGGCGCCGGGCGAATAGCTCACGTAGCGCTGCCCACCCTCGCTGCCGACGATGGACACCGAGCCTTCGGTCAGCACGTACAGGCGGTCGCCGGGGTCACCCTGGCTGAACAGCAGCGCGCCCGCGGCCAGGTGCTGCAGGCCCAGGCGCTGTGCCACGGCCGCGGCCTGCGCCGGCGCCAGGCCGTGCAGCAGGGCGGTCTGCGCCAGCGGCAGCGCAGCCTGCGCGGCGGCGGCACCGGCTTCGGCCAGCAGCAAGGCTTCGGCGGCTTCCATGGCGCGATCGGTGTCGGGCCACCAGTCGGTGGTTTCGCTGCCGCGGAAGCAGCCGCAGGCGCGCAGGCGGCGGCCATGAGCGTGCTCGGGCGTCACACCCGCCAGGCGCAAGGCCACGCCACGCAGCGCCAGCCGCTGCTGCAGGTTCTGCAGCAGCACGGCGCCGGTTTCGTCGATGCCGCTTACGCGGCGGAAGTCGAGCACCAGCACACGGCAGTCGGCGGGCCGTGTGTCGGCTTCGCTGGCCAGCCGCTCGGCCGTGCCGAAGAAGAGTGCGCCTTCGAGTTCCAGCACCGTGATGCGGCGGCGCAGCGGCGCCAGCAGCGCTTCCTGGGCGCGTGCGTAGATGCGGCGCGAAGGGCGCAGTTCGCCGCTGCTGCGGCTGCGCAGCAGCGAGCGATTCATGCGCCGCACGAAGAGCGCGGTCGACAGCAGCACGCCGAGTGCCACCGCAGCCACGAAGCCCAGCCACATCGTGACCAGTGCCACCAGTGCCACCAGCACGAGGCCGGTGCGCAGCTCGGGTGTACGGTCGCCGGCGTGCCACTGGCGCAGCAGCTGGCGTGTCCAGCGGTCCACCAGCGCGAAGGCCACCACCACCATCAGGCCGGCCAGCACGGTGCGCGGCAGCAGCGCCAGCAGCGGCCCGCCCCACAGCCACAAGGCCGTGAACAGCGGCAGCGCCAGCCAGGCCGCGCCGCGGCCATGGCCGCCTGCGTCGAAGGAGGCAATGACGCGGGCGCGCGACAGCACCAGGGGCAGCCCGCCCCAACAACCGCAGGCGACATTGGCAGCGCCGACGGCCAGCAGCTCGCGCCGGCCGCTGTGGCGCGTGTGCATGAGCTGGTCGACCACCACCGCCGCGAGCAGGGTCTCCAGCGCGCTCACCAGGGCCAGCACCGCGGCCGTGGCCAGCAGCGCACCGGCATGGCGTTGCAGCAGGTCTTGTGCCGGTGCGCCGAGCAGCGGCAGCAGCGTGTGCGGCCACGGCGTGTCGTGCGGCAGCGCGCCCATGCGCGGGCCCAGGGCCAGCTCGGGCAGCCCGGCCAGCAAGGCCGCGTGCAGCAGGCTGCCGCCCAGCAGCCCGAGCAGCGGCGCAGGCAGGCGCGGCCAGCGCCGCGCGACGTACCAGGTCAGCAGCGCGGTGGCGGCGCCGATGGCCAGGGTCTGCGGCTGCATCAGCGCCAGCGTGCCCGGTGCACCCAGTGGCACCTTGGCCGGCAGGCCCAGCAAGGGCGGCAGCTGCGAGATCAGGATCAGGACGGCCACGCCGTTCATGAAACCGGCCAGCACCGGCTGCGGCACGAACTGCGCCAGCCGGCCCAGGCCAGACAGGCCCATGAGCATCTGCAGCACGCCCATCAACACCACCGCGCTGCCGGCCACGGCCAGCACCGCCGCCAGGCCGGCCGCGCTGCCGAGCTCCACGCCGGGGTCCTGCACGAGCTGGCTCACCAGGCCGCCCAGCACCAGCGCCGTCGCCGAGCTGGGCCCGCCTTGGGGCAGGGGCAGGCCACTGCTCAGCGCGAAGACAAGGCCGCCGACGATGACGCATGCGAAACCCGCCGCCACGCCCACGCGCAAAGCCTGTTCGCCCAGCGGCGCAAGGGCCAACACCCCCAGCGTGAGCACGAGCACGATGCCGGACGCCGTGCTCAGCAGTGCGGCGTAGGCTTGGGCCCCTGCGGGCTGGCGGAGTGTGGGGACCATGCGTGGGCCGCGAGTGTAGGCGGGCGCCAGGCGAGAATGGCACGATGATTCGTCGTATCGCCTTGCTGCTGCTGGCGCTGTGCACGGCCCCGGCAGCCGGCGCCGAAGCCGTGGTCGTGGGCTCCAAGCGCTTCACCGAAAGTTATGTGCTGGGTGAATTGGTGCGCCAGACTTTCGATGCCGCGGGCGTCGCTGCACGCCACCGCCCCGGGCTGGGCAACACCGGCATCCTGGAGCAGGCGCTCGCCAGCGGCGCGGTCGACGTCTACCCGGAATACACCGGCACCATCGTGCGCGAGCTGCTCAAGCGTGAAGCCACGGGAGCGGGCGAACCAACGCTGCAGGAGCTGAACCACTGGCTGGCGCCGCGCGGCCTGAAGGCGGTGGTGCCGCTGGGCTTCAACAACACCTATGCGCTGGCCATCAGCGAGGCGCGCGCGCAGGCACTGGGCGTGAAGACGATCTCCGATCTGGCCCGCCTGCCCGCCGGCAGCCTGAAGCCCGGTCTTTCGCATGAATTCCAGCAGCGCGCCGACGGCTGGCCGGCCCTGCAGCGGGCCTATGCGCTGCCGCACGCGCCGGGTGCTGCACTCGACCACGGCCTGGCCTACGAGGCGCTGAAGAGCGGCGCCGTGGACCTGATCGACGTCTACAGCACCGACGCGCAGATCGGCCGCGCCGGGCTGCGCGTGCTGGTCGATGACCGCGGCGTCTTCCCGCGCTACGACGCCGTGCTGCTGATGCGGGCCAGCGTCGACGAGCGCCCGCTGCTCAAGCTGGCCGGTCGCATCGACCAGGCGACGATGATCGCGCTCAACGCCGAGGTCGAGATCGATGGCCTGGCCTTTGCCGAGGTGGCGCGGCGCTTTCTTGCCCGTGACAGTGCCGGCGGTGCGCCGCCGCCCGCGCAGCGGCAGAGTTTCTGGGCGCGCCTGTTCGCACCCGACCTCGGCCCGCTGCTGCTGCAGCACCTGGCGCTGGTGTTCGGCGCGCTGGCGATGGCGGTGGCGGCCGGCGTGCCGCTGGGCGTGCTGGCCTTCAAGCGGCCGCGCCTGGCCGGCGTGGTGCTGGGCGTGGTGGGCGTGCTGCAGACCGTGCCATCGCTGGCGCTGCTGGCCTTCCTCATCGCGCTGCTCGGCGTCATCGGCTTCGTGCCGGCGTTGCTGGCGCTCTTCGTCTACGCGCTGCTGCCCATCGTGCGCAACACGCATGCCGGGCTGGCCGGCGTGCCGCAGGGTTTGACGCTGGCGGCCCGCGGGCTGGGCCTGACCGAGAGCCAGGCGCTGCGCCATGTGCAGCTGCCGCTGGCGCGCACCACGCTGCTGGCCGGTGTGAAGACGGCGGCTGTCATCAATGTCGGCACCGCCACGGTGGCGGCCTTTGTCGGCGCTGGCGGGCTCGGCGAGCGCATCGTCGCCGGGCTGGCCGTCAACGACCGCGAGGCCATGCTCGCCGGCGCGCTGCCGGCGGCGCTGCTGGCGCTGGGCGTGCAGTGGCTGTTCGACAGCCTGGAGCGGCGGGCGACAATCGGCGGCCGAGGAGACACCGCACCGTGACCCACATCCTGCAAACCCTGCCCGCCGGCCTGCGTGTCGGCATTGCCTTTTCGGGCGGCCTGGACACCAGCGCCGCCGTGCACTGGATGCGCGCCAAGGGCGCCATCCCCTGCGCCTACACCGCCAACCTGGGCCAGCCCGACGAGAGCGACTACGACGAGATCCCGCGCAAGGCGCTGGCCTATGGCGCCGACATCGCACGTCTGGTCGACTGCCGCGCGCAACTCGTCGCCGAAGGCATTGCCGCCATCCAGTGCAGCGCCTTCCACATCAGCACCGGCGGTGCCACCTACTTCAACACCACGCCGCTGGGCCGCGCCGTCACCGGCACCGCGCTGGTGGTGGCCATGCGCGACGACGGCGTCAACATCTGGGGCGACGGCAGCACCTACAAGGGCAACGACATCGAGCGCTTCTACCGCTACGGCCTGCTCGCCAACCCGGCGCTGAAGATCTACAAGCCCTGGCTGGACCAGACCTTCATCGACGAGCTCGGCGGCCGCAAGGAGATGAGCGAGTACCTCGTCGCCCACGGCTTCGACTACAAGATGAGCGTCGAGAAGGCCTACAGCACCGACAGCAACATGCTCGGCGCCACGCACGAGGCCAAGGACCTGGAGTTCCTGAACTCGGGCCTGCACATCGTCAAGCCGATCATGGGCGTGGCCTTCTGGAAGCCCGAGGTCGACGTCAAGGCCGAGACGGTGAGCGTGCGCTTCGAGGAAGGCGGCCCCACGGCGCTTAAGGGCGGAACTTTCGCCACCCACGTCTAATTGTACTTGGGGGCCAAGGCCAGGGGCGGCCGCCACGGCCTGGGCATGTGCGACCAGATCGAGAACCGCATCATCGAAGCCAAGAGCCGCGGCATCTACGAAGCGCCGGGCATGGCGCTGCTGCACATCGCCTACGAGCGCCTGGTCACCGGCAT
>JANNFE010000293.1:0-17921 GCA_031379415.1 Betaproteobacteria bacterium
CGCATTCAGCAGACTGCCGGCCATGCGGCTGATGTAGCTGCGGCCGGCGCGCGTGACGATGGGCAGGCCCATCCAGAGCGCGTCGCTGGCCGTGGTGCCGGCGTTGAAGGGGAAGGTGTCCAGCATCAGGTCGGCCAGCGCAAAGCGCGCCAGATACTCGGCCGGGCCGACACGCGGCGCAAAGACCAGGCGTTCGGCCGCGATGCCGTGTGCCGCCGCAGCCGCGAGCATGTTGGTCTTGCAGGTCTGATTGTCGGCCAGCAGCCACAACACGCTGCCGGGCACGGCGGCCAGGATGCGCAGCCAGGCGCCGAAGACCTCGGGCGTGAACTTGTGGTTGTTGTTGAAGCTGCAGAAGACGAAGGCGCCTTCCGGCAGGCCGTACTTCGCACGCTCGGGCCGCGGTGCCACCGCGCGCTGGCGGTCGCTGACCTGGTAGCAGTGCGGCAGGTAGATGGGCCGCTCGGTGCAATAGGGCAGCAGCTCGGGCGGCATGACGTAGCGGTCGGCCAGCATCCAGTCCACGCCGGGCAAGGCACTGGTGCCGGGCAGGCCCAGGTAGCTCACCTGCACCGGCGCCGGGCGGTGGCCCAGGATGGCCGGCCGCGCGCCGTTGGTCAGGCCCTGCAGGTCCACGACAACATCGATGCCGGCCTGGGCGATGAGCCGCGCCGCTGTGAGGTCGTCCACGCCGGCCAGGCGCACGTGGTGGTCCATGGCCTTGAGGATGCGCTGGCGCTGGCGCACGAAGTCGGGCTGCGTCGATTCCGGCGTCCAACAGAAGGCGTAGACCTCGAAGCGGCTGCGGTCGTGCAGCTCGAAGAGTTCGGGCGTGAGCAGGCCCACCGCATGCATGTGCAGGTCGCCCGACAGGTAGCCGATCTTGATGCGGCCGCTGCGTGGAGGCATGGATGCATGCAGCGGCACGGCGGCGGCTTTCGGCACCTTTTCGTGCACGAAGCGCATGGCCGCCAGCAGCTGCAGCGCCGGGTCGTCGCTGCGGCCCATGGTGGCCAGCAGCGAGGTGCCGGTGAGGAACTGGTGGGGCGTGACCTCGCCCACCGGCAGGTCATGCGGCCAGGCGCACTGCTTCTGGCGGATGTGCACGTAGTGCTGCACCACGTCGGGCTGCGCGGCCTTGAGTTCCAGGCTGCGGCGCATCAGTGCTTCGGCCTCGGGGTAGCGGCGCTGCGTTTCCAGCAGGCGCGCGCTGTTGTTCAGGGCGTGCAGGCGGTGCTCGACCGGCGGCGCGGGCTGGGCTTCGAAGACGCCCTGCCAGTGCTGCAGCGCGCCGGCCACGTCGCCGCGGCGTTCGCACAGGTGGCCCAGGTTCAGGTGCGCAGGCGCAAAGCCGGGCATCGTGTCCAGCGCGGCGCGGTAGGCGGCTTCGGCGTCGGCATGGCGGTTCAGCGCCGACAGCACCGTGCCCCAGTTGAAGCAGGCGACATGGCGCAATGGCGATGCGCTGTGCGCCAGCCAGGTGTCGTAGAGCAGCGCCGCGGTCTCGGCGCGGCCGGCGGCCTGCAGCGCCTGGGCGCGTTCCATCAGTTCCGGCAGCGGCATGGCGCCGCCACGCGCAGCGGTCAGCAGCGCGCTGGTGGCCGCGTCTTCGGACGCGGTGACTTTCAGAGCAGGGGCGAGTACGGAGTCCACATGGCTCCTTCGGGGGGCATCTCTGCGATGCTAGGCAAGCCCCCTGCCCGCCAAGGCCGGATCAGCGGTGTGTCAACCCGCCTTTTCCGGGTCCGGCGTCCTCAGCGCGGGCCGATGCGGCCGACGGCATCGAGCATGGCGGTTTCCATCGCGCCCACGCCGACATCCGTGTAGTGCTCGCCGGCGGCGCTGGCCAGGAAGCTGGCATAGCGGTCAAGCACGTCGTCGGGCAGCGCCCGGTAGCTGCGGGCAAAGGAGGTCAGCACGATGCCGAGCACAGCCTGCTGCAACTGCGGGCGCTGCTCGGCCAGCTGGGCGCGCAGCCTGGCCTCGTCGAAGGGCTGCGGCGCCGGGGCCACCCGTGACATGCCCAGCGCGGTGCCGACGATCAGGTTGACCATCATGTCGCCGCCGATCTCGGCCGCCCGGGTGACTTCGGCAATGCGGCCGATGAGCCGGCGGCGCGGCTCGGGCGCGGCCTGCAGGATGGCCAGGCCGGCCTTCACCTCGGCTTCGCTGCTGGCGTCGCGCGCGCTGTCGGCCACCTCGGCGGCAGTGAGCTTCTGGCCGTCGGAAGTGGCAAACCAGGCCTGCAAGGCCGGCACGTGCGCCATGCGCACGCGTTCGGCCAGCGACTTGCGCGCCACCGCCTGCATGCGTTCGGCGACGAAGGCGGCGTCGGCGGAAGCCAACAGCTTCTGGCGCGTTTCCGGCGCCAGCGCGGCGCCGGGTGCGTCGAGCGACTGCGCGAACCCGGCCCGCATGGCCGGTGCGGTGTTGGCCAGCTGCTGCCACATGCCCGAGACGCGCATCAGCGCCTCGGCCTCCTTCTCGGAAATCTGCGCCTGCGCCAAGCTGGCGGCCAGCAGGCACAGCGCGGCCGCGGCGGGCCGCATCCAAGCCGTTGTCATGGGGTCTCCCCAGTGTTGTTCCCGGCTGCATGCTGCATCAAGTCATGCAGGCCCTGCAGCGTGTCGGCTTCGTGCAGCGGCTGGTCATGACGGATGCGCAGCATGCGCGGGAACCCCGGCGCAGCCGGGGTGGCGAAGCCAAAACGCACTCCGGCGCGCAGCGACGGCGTGCGCTTCACGCGCTCTCCATCAGCGCCAACAGGGTTGGCATCGCATCGGCTTCGTGCAGCGGCTTGTCGAGACGGATGCGCAGCATGCGCGGGAAGCGCACCGCCACGCCGCTCTTGTGGCGCGGGCTGGCGTGGATGCCTTCGAAGCCGATCTCGAACACCAGGCTGGGGCGCACGCTGCGCACCGGGCCGAACTTCTCCAGCGTGGTGGCGCGGATGACGCGGTCCACCGCGGCGAACTCCCCGTCGCTGAGGCCCGAGTAGGCCTTGGCGAAAGGCAGCAACTGCAGCGTGCCCGATGCCTTGTCCGGCGCCGGCTCGCGCCGTGCGATCGCCTCCACCACGGCCTGCGCTTCCGCCGCATCGGCCGGCGGCCGGCTCCACACGGCAAAGGTGTAGTCGGTGTAGACGCTGGCACGGCGGCCGTGGCCGGCCTGGGCGTAGATGAGCACGGCGTCGACCGACAAGGCGTCGATCTTCCACTTCCACCAGGTGCCATCGGCCTTGGTGCGGCCGGCGCCATAGCGCGATGTCATCTGCTTGAGCATCAGCCCTTCGACACCGCGCTCGCGCGACTCGGCGCGCAGAGCGGCGTAGGCAGGCCAGTCCGGCGCCAGCACGCGCGGTGACAGGCGCAGGCCCTGCCCTGCGGCCAGCGCTTCCAGCTGCAAGCGGCGCTGCTGCTGCGGCTGCTCGCGCAGGTCCTGCCCTTCGGCTTCCAGCAGGTCGTAGGCCAGCAGCGCCACCGGGGCATCGGCCAGCAGCTTCTTCGGCAGCGTCTTGCGGCCGATGCGCTGCTGCAGCAGGTTGAAGGAGCCCGGCCGCTCGCTGTCCGCCGGCCAGACCAGCAGCTCGCCGTCGACCACCGTGCCGTCGGGCCAGCTCGCGGCCTGCTGCACGACCTCAGGGAAGCGCTCGGTCACCAGTTCTTCGCCGCGCGACCACACCCACACCTGGCCGGCGCGCTTGACCACCTGGGCGCGGATGCCGTCGTACTTCCACTCCACCAGCCAGTCAGCTGGTTCGCCCAGGGTGGCCGGCTCGGCCTGCAGCGGGTGCGCCAGGAAGAAGGGATAGGGCTGGCCGCCGGAGCCCGGCCCACCTGTCGCCTGCGTGCCGGCCGGCGCCACCAGCTCGGCGTAGCGTGCGGCGCTGGGCGTGGCGCGCGCGTCGGTCCAGCCGACCAGGCGCTGGGCCATCAGTTTGGCGTCCAGGCCGGCGGCTTCGGCCAGCGCGCGCTGCACCAGCAGCCTGGCCACGCCGACGCGGAAGCCGCCACCGATCAGCTTCACCAGCAGGAAGCGGCCGGGGGCGTCGAGCTCGTCGAAGCAGGCGGCCACGCGCTCGGCCTGCTCGGCCGGCGGCAGGCCGCGCAAGGGCAGCAGGCGCTGCTCGATCCACTCGGCCAGCCCCGCATGGCTGCGCCGGCTGCCGGGTGGCAGCACATGGGCGATGGTCTCGGCCAGGTCACCCACGGCCTGGTAGCAGGCGTCGAAGAGCCAGTCATCGATGCCGGCGCCGCGGCAGGCCAGCTCGCGCAGCAGCGCCGTGGGCACCACCTGGCGCGGTTTGCCGCCGGCCAGGAAGTAGACGGCCCAGGCGGCATCGGCTGGCGGCGCGGCCTGGAAGTAGCCGCGCAGCGCCGCCACCTTGTCACCGGTGCCGGTGCTGGCGTCGAGCGCCTGGAACAGCTGCGCGAAGGATTGCATGCCGGCATGATGCACGGCAAGCAGGTCACGGCGCCTTCGGGCCACAATGTCCGCACCGACCCTTGAAGGATGCCCATGAGACAGCCGTACGCCCTTCTTTCGTCATCCGTGTTGGCCGCTGCCTTCCTGCTGGCCACCGGCCCCGCCAGCGCGGCGCCGGGCGATCAGCCGGTGGCGCCGCTGCCGCAGGCACAGAAGGCTGACGACAAGGTCAAGACGCGGCTCACCTCGCTGCCGGCCCGGGGCCTGTTCAAGGGCGAACAGCTCACCGACGCCGCCAAGTCCCGGCTGGTCGACCTCATCATCGAAGCGCGTGGCCTGAACGTGGAAGTGGCCTTGCTCATCCCCACCGGCCCCTGGCAGATCGACGGCAGCGGCGCGAATGAGCGCGACCTCACGCCGGCCCGCGTGGCGGCGCTGCGCAAGTTCCTGGCCGAACGCGGCGTCGAAGAGAAGCGCATCTTCGTGGAAAGCCGCATCGACGCGAAGATCACCGAGCCGCGTCTGGACGTGCAGTTGGTGGGTCAGCCAGCGAACGACTGATCTCGCCATCTTCGCCGCCGTATTCCGTGGCGAAGCTGTCGGCCTGCAAGCCCTGCTGGCGCAGCCAGAGCACCATCACGGCCTCGTAGCCATGGGTGACGATCACGCGCTCGGCGCCGGTGGCGGCAATGGCGCGCTGCAGGCCCGGCCAGTCGGCATGGTCCGACAGCACGAAGCCGCGGTCCACGCCCTGGCGGCGGCGCGCGCCGCGCAACTGCATCCAGCCGCTGGCGAAGGCATCACCCGCGTCGCCCAGCTTCTTCGCCCAGGCGCTGCCCAGCACGGCCGGCGGCGCCACCACCAGGGCGCGCTTGAGCACTGACCTGTCGGTGACGGCTTCCAGGCGCTGCGTGTCGGGCAAGGCAACGCCGGCCTCGCGGTAGGCCGCGTTCAGCGGCTCCACCGCGCCATGCACGACGATGGGCCCGATCGTGGCGTCCACCCCCGCCAGCAGGCGCTGCGCCTTGCCGAAGCTGTAGCCCAGCAGCAGGCTGGCGCGGCCGGCTTCGGCATTGGCCGACCACCAGGCGTTGACCTCGCCCAGCACCTCGGCCTGCGGACGCCAGCGGTAGATGGGCAGGCCGAAGGTGCTCTCGGTGATGAAGCAGTGGCAGCGCACCGGCTCGAAGGGCGTGCAGGTGGCGTTGACATCGGCATCGACGCCGCTGGTGTAGTAGTCGCCCGAAGCCACCCAGACCTGGCCTTGATGCTCCACGCGCACCTGCGCCGAGCCCAGCACATGGCCGGCCGGATGCAGCGAGACCTTGATGCCGTTGACAAGCACGGCCTCGCCATAGGCCAGGCCCTGCAGCGCGATGTCACCCAGCCTGGCGCGCAGCACGCCACCGCTCACTTCGGTGGCCAGGTAGGCAGCATGGCCGCGCCGTGCGTGGTCGGCATGGGCATGCGTGATGACCGCGCGCGCCACCGGGCGCCAGGGGTCGATGTGGAAGTCACCGGCCGGGCAGTACAGGCCTTCCGGGCGCTGGACGATGAGGTCCGGCGCGCTCACGTCGCGCGCGGCGTCAGGAAGGTGGCGCGCAGGTCCAGCGACGACTTCACGCCGACATCGCCCCGGTGGGCCTTCAACCAGCGGCCGGCCGCGGCGCGGCCCAGCTCGAACAGCGCTTCCAGGAAGCGGCGGTCGGTGTTGAGCTTGCTGGACGGGTGCAGCGGCGCCAGGCCTTCCTCGTCGGCCACCATGTGCAGGCGCAGGGCCTTGTACGCGCCGACATCGACGCGCCCTTCTTCCACCAGTCGCTGCACGAATTCCACGGCACGCATCTCGCCGATGAGACTGGCGTTGAAGGTGATCTCGTTGACGCGGTCGGCGATCTCCTCTGGCGTGTCGGGCAGATCGGACCGCAGCAGCGGGTTGATCTTCACCAGCAGCACGTCGAGCGAACGCGTGTTGTAGACCAGCGGCCAGATCGCCGGGTTGCCGCTGTAGCCGCCGTCCCAGTAGGGCTCGCCGTCGATGTGCACGGCGCGGAAGAGCTGCGGCAGGCAGGCGCTGGCGAGCAGGGCTTCGATGTCGAGATCGTGGCAGTCGAAGACACGCGGCTGGCCGGTGCGCACCGAGGTGGCGGTGATGAACAGCGACAGCGGCCCGCCGCGCAGCGTCGCCGGCCGCACGTGGCGTGCCACCACCTCGCGCAACGGGTTGCCGCCCAGCGGGTTGAACTGGTAGGGGCTGAAGGCGCGCAGGAACTGCGCGCTCCAGGCGTAGAAGGGGTTCCAGTCGAGGTTGAAGCTGCCGATGTTGCCCAAGTTCCCACCCGGCGCGCTGGGCCAGGCGCCGAAGCAGGAGCCATAGGGCGACTGCTGCGCCGCCACGTCGTGCCAGAAGGCAGCCAGCGCGGCGCGCGCGCCATCACGGCCGCCTTCTGCCAGCCCGGTGGCCAGCACGGCCGCATTCAGCGCGCCGGCACTGGTGCCCGAGACGCCGTCGAAGTCCAGCGTGCCGTCTTCGAGCAGGCGGTCGAGCACACCCCAGGTGAAGGCGCCGTGCGAGCCGCCGCCTTGCAGGGCGAGGTCGATGGACTGCGGCGCGGGGGCTGGTCTGCGGCTGGGCATGGACGCGAGGTTAGCCGGGATCAGTACCGCCCTGTGATGCCCGCAACGCGCAGGTACACGTTGGCCATCCAAGCCACGACGCCGCGGTGCAGCCAGCGCCGCCAGCCGGTGCGCGCCGGCGCGCCCGTCACTTCGGCCGACAGGTCGAAGGCGCGCTGCAGGCTGGCCGACAGGTCGGCGGCGAAGCCAGGGTCGCGCACCACGACGTTGGCTTCCAGGTTGAGCAGCAGCGACAGCGGGTCGATGTTGGAGCTGCCGACCGTGGCCCAGTCATCGTCGACCACCGCCACCTTGGCGTGCAGGAAGGCCGGCGTGTATTCGTAGATGCGCACGCCGTGGCCGCGCAGTTCGTCGTAGAGCGCGCGCGCGGCCAGCGCGGCGATGCGGTAGTCGACCTTGCCCTGCAGCAGCAGCCGCACCTGCACGCCACGCTGGGCGGCGTTGCGCAGCGCGCGGCGGAAGCTGCGGCCGGGGTAGAAGTAGGGCACCGCCAGGTCGACCTTGCGCTGCGCGTGGCGGATGGCCTCGACATAGCTGCGTTCGATGGCGCGGCGCTGGCGCAGGTTGTCGCGCACCAGGAAGGCGGCGCGCACGGGCAGCGCGTCGGGGTCGCTGGCGCCCTTGGGTGCGCCGCGCAGCTGGCGCACCAGCGCCATGGCCTCGTCCACCGGGCGCCGGCTGCGCGCCAGCTGGCGCACCTCTTCACGCCAGCTGCGCAAGAGGTGGGCGCGCGCCCACATCGCACGCGCGGTGGCGTGCACGGCCTCGGCCAGCGGGCCCTGCAGCTCGACGGCGTAGTCCAGCCGCGGCGTGTCGGTCCAGCCGTGGTTCATGTCGTGGCGGTCGTCGATGATATTGATGCCGCCGACGAAGGCCCGTTCGCGGTCAACCACGCACAGCTTCTGGTGCAGGCGGCGCAGCTGGCCAGGCTGCAGCCAGGCGTACCAGCGGTCCAGCGGGCGGAAGACCTCCAGCCGCACGGCGCCGCCAGCGAACAGCGCGCGCACGCGCGGCAGCGTGGCGATGGAGCCGAAGCCGTCCACCACCACGTGCACGGCTACACCGCGCGCCGCGGCGGCCTTCAGGCTGGCGGCCAGCTGCGTGGCCGCGGGGTCGTCATGAAAGATGTAGGTGGCCAGCCAGACCTCGTGCTGCGCCGCTCTGATGGCCGCATGCATGCGCGGAAAGAGCTCATCGCCGCCCTGCAGCAGGCCGACCTGGTTGCCGCCCTGGAAGCGCGGCGCCGGCACGCGGCTCCAGGCGCGCAGGTTCTTCAGGTCGGCCGAGGGCATCAAACGATCGGCCTCGTGCGCGGCTTCATGTCGGTTCCAGCTCGGCCACCAGCGGCAGATGGTCGGACATGCGCGCCCAGCTCATGCCGCGCGGCACCATGGCCGAGCGGCAGGCCAGGCCGCGCAGGTAGAAGCGGTCGAGCGCGAACACCGGCGCCAGCGACGGGAAGGTGGCGCAGGTGCTGCGTGTCGTGCCCGGCGGTGTGGCGCGGGTCAGGCCGAGGTCCAGCATCGGGCCGTCCAGGCGTTCGCCCCAGTCGTTGAAGTCGCCGGCCACCACCAGCATGTCGCCAGCGGGCACCTCGGCTTCGATGAATTTCGCCAGCCGCTGCACCTGGCGCACGCGGCTGCGGTGCACCAGGCCGAAGTGCACCACCACCGCATGCACGGTGCTGCCGTTCCACTGCACCGGCACATGCAGCAGGCCGCGCTGTTCGAAGCGGTGGTCGCTGACATCGTGGTGGCCCACGTCGCCCAGCGGCCAGCGCGACAGCAGCGCGTTGCCATGTTCACCATGCCGCGTGACGGCGTTGGTGCGGTAGGCCACGTCGTAGCCATCGGGCGCCAGGAACTCGGCCTGGCCCTGCGCCGGCCAGCCGAAGCTGGTGCGGTCGAACTGCCGCGCCTCGCGCGTGTGGAAGAGCCGCACCTCCTGCAGGAAGACCATGTCAGCGTCGAAGGCCTCGACCGCCAGACCCAGGTTGTGGATCTCCAGGCGCTTGCGCAGGCCCACGCCGCGCACGCCCTTGTGGATGTTGTAGGTGGCCACGCGCAGGGCGCCGAAGCCGGTGTAGGGCGGCATCAGCGTCGACTGCAGCGGGTTCAGGCGCGTCATGAGCTGATGAAGTTGGGCAGCTGCAGGATGGCTTCGGCGTTGCTGGGCGAGAAGCAGCGGTCGGCCGCTTCGCGCCAGGGCAGCCACTGGAAGGCCAGGTGCTCGCGCGGGCTCAGCGTCACGGGCGTGCCGGCGGGCACGGTGAGGCCGAAGACATGCTCGGTGTTGTGCGTGACACCCGGTGCGTAGCGGTGACGCCAGACGGGGTAGATCTCGTAGATGTTCGCAAGCGCCCAGTCACGCAGCGTGCCGCCGGTGATGCCGGTCTCTTCCTGAACCTCGCGGCGGGCGGTGTCTTCCAGGCGTTCGTCTTCGGTGTCCAGAGAGCCGGTGACGCTCTGCCAGTAGCCGGGCTTGTCGGCACGCTCGATGAGCAGCACGTCGAGGGCCGGCGTGTGGATGACCACCAGCACCGAACGCGGGATCTTGAAGGGGCGGGGTTCAGACACCGCTGAGTACGGCGATCTGTCCGAGGCCGTTCTTGGCGTCGGTAGCGGTGACGGTGACGGGGATAGCGGCTCTCCTGCTCGTAGCGCCGTCATTTTAGCCAACGGCCCCCTGCAAGCGGTCACGGTCGCTTCATCACGCCGACATGACGCCGCGCAACGATGCCGATGCATCTTTCACACGAACGAGGAAAGTCATGAGGAATCTCACCCCCACCCTGCCGCTGCTGGCCGCCGCGCTGTGCCTGGCCACGCCCGCGCTGGCCCAGTCCACGCTCTCCGGCTGGGCGATCCTGCCGGCCAACACCTTCAGCGACGGCCCCAGCTCGGGCCAGTTCGCCGGCGCCGGTGCCGGCGGCAACCTGCTGCCGCTGCTGAACAAGCAGCCGGTGCAGGGCTTCTCGGCCGTGCTGGACGGCCCCACGGCCGGCAGCTTCCTGGTCATGACCGACAACGGTTTCGGCGCCAAGACCAACTCGGCCGACACGCTGTTGCGCATGTACGCCGTGCGCCCCGACTGGAAGACGGCCAGCGGCGGCACCGGCACCATCGCCCCCGTGGGCTACACCGACGGTAGCGCGCAGGCCGGCTTCAACGCCGCCAGCCGCATCACGCTGTCCGACCCCAACCGCCTGCTCGGCTACACGCTGCAAGCCGACTACACGAACTACTACAACAACGCCGCCAACCCGCTGGTCGACACCAGCATCCGGAACAACAGGCTGCTCACCGGCGCCGACCTCGACACCGAGAGCGTGCGCAAGGACAAGAACGGCAACCTCTGGTTCGGCGAGGAGTTCGGCCCCTTTCTGGTGAAGACCGACGCCAACGGCACCGTGCTCAAGCGCGAGGTCTCGCTGCCCGGCGTGGCTTCGCCGCAGAACCCCTACCTGGGCGGCGGTCTGGTGCCCAACCTGCCGCAGTCAGGCGGCTTCGAGGGCATGGCCATCAATCCGGCCGGTGACCGCCTGTACACGCTGCTGGAGGGTGTGGTCAGCGGCGACGCGGCGAAGACGCTGCGCATCAACGAGTTCAGCGTCGACACCGAGTCCTACACGGGCGCCGCCTGGAACTACAAGCTCGAGACCGCCGGCACCGCCATCGGCGACATGACGGCCATCAGCGACCACGAATTCCTGGTCATCGAACGCAACGGTGGCACCGCCACCAACGGCACGACGCCGTTCAAGAAGATCTTCAAGATCGACATCCACCAGCTCGACGCCAGCGGCAACGTGCTGAAGACCGAGATCGTCGACCTCATGAACATCGCCGACCCGAACGATCTGAACGGCGACGGCAGCACGATCTTCACCTTTCCCTACGTGACCATCGAGGACGTGCTGGTGCTCGACAGCAACACGCTGCTGGTCATCAACGACAACAACTACCCGGGCACCGGCGGCCGCGTGGCGGGTGTGTCCGACCCTACCGAGTTCCTGCGCATCACGCTGGCCAGCCCGGTGCCCGAGCCTGGCACGTGGGTCTTGATGGCGGGTGGCCTGATGTGCCTGGCGCGGGCGCGGCAACGCCGCACCCGCTGAACTCAGGCCTGCGGCGTGGGGTTGCGCAGCCGGATGTGCAGCTCGCGCAGCTGCGCCTCGTCGACGAAGCTCGGCGCCCCGGTCAGCAGGCATTGCGCGCGCTGCGTCTTCGGGAAGGCGATGACGTCGCGGATGCTCTCGGCCCCCGTCATCAGCGTGGCGATACGGTCCAGGCCGAAGGCCAGGCCACCGTGCGGCGGCGCGCCGTACTGCAGCGCGTCGAGCAGGAAGCCGAACTTGACCTTCTGCTCTTCGGGTGTGATGTTCAGCGCCTCGAAGACCTTGGCCTGCACGTCGGCACGGTGGATGCGCACCGAGCCGCCACCGATCTCCCAGCCGTTGAGCACCATGTCGTAGGCCTTGGCGATGCAGGCGCCGGGGTCGGTCTTCATCAGCTCTTCGTGGCCGTCTTTCGGTGCCGTGAAGGGGTGGTGCACCGCAGACCAGCGCTTGCCCTCCTCGTCGTACTCGAACATCGGGAAGTCGACCATCCACAGCGGCGCCCACTTGTCCTCGAAGAGGCCATGGTTGCGGCCGAACTCGCTGTGGCCCACCTTCAGGCGCAGCGCGCCCAGGGCGTCGTTGACGACCTTGGCCTTGTCGGCGCAGAAGAAGATGAGGTCGCCGTTGCGCGCGCCGGTGCGCGCAATGATCTCGGTGATGGCCGCGTCGTGCAGGTTTTTCACGATCGGGCTCTGCAGCCCTTCGCGGCCCTTGCCGGCGTCGTTGACCTTGATCCAGGCCAGGCCCTTGGCGCCGTAGACCTTCACGAATTCGGTGTAGGCGTCGATCTCGCCGCGGCTCATCTCGCTGCCACCCGGCACGCGCAACGCCGCCACGCGGCCGCCCTTGGTGGTGGCGGGCCCGGAGAAGACCTTGAAGTCCACCGTCTTCATCAACTCGGTGAGCTCGGTGAACTCCAGCTTCACGCGCAGGTCGGGCTTGTCGCTGCCGTACTTGAACATCGCCTCGGCGTAGGTCATCTGCGCGTACACCGGCAACTCGATGGAGAGCGTCTTGCGGAACACGCTGCGGATCATGGCTTCGGTGATGGCGCGGATCTCCTCCTCGTTCAGGAACGAGGTCTCGATGTCGATCTGCGTGAACTCGGGCTGGCGGTCGGCGCGCAGATCCTCGTCGCGGAAGCACTTGACGATCTGGTAGTAGCGGTCGAAGCCGGCCACCATCAGCAGCTGCTTGAAGAGCTGCGGGCTCTGCGGCAGCGCGAAGAACATGCCGTCGTGAACCCGTGAAGGCACGAGGTAGTCGCGCGCGCCTTCGGGCGTGCTCTTGGTGAGCATGGGCGTTTCGATGTCGATGAAGCCCTGCTCGTCGAGAAACTTGCGCACCTCGATGGCCACGCGGTAGCGCAGCATCAGGTTCTTCTGCATCTCGGGGCGGCGCAGGTCGAGCACGCGGTGCGTCAGGCGCACGGTCTCGCTGAGGTTTTCGTCGTCCAGCGGGAAGGGCGGCGTGACGCTGGGGTTCAGCACCGTCAGCTCCAGGCACAGCACCTCGACCTTGCCGCTGGTGAGGCCGGTGTTTTCGGTGCCGGCCGGACGCGCGCGCACCTTGCCCACGACCTGCAGGCAGAACTCGTTGCGCACGCCTTCAGCGGTCTTGAACATCTCGGCACGGTCGGGGTCGCAGACGATCTGCACCAGGCCTTCGCGGTCGCGCAGGTCGATGAAGATCACGCCACCATGGTCGCGGCGGCGATGGGCCCAGCCCATCAGGGTGACGGTCTGGTCGAGCAGCTTCTCGCTGACCAGGCCGCAATACGTTGTTCTCATGGCTTCACTCCAGGGGAGGGATGTACTGGCGGGTGTATTCGGGCTTGGCGCTGGCGCGAGCCGGGAGACACGTGCTCGGGCTCGTCAGGGCTGGCCGGCTGCCGAACCGGGCCAGCCCGGTCAATTTCGTGCCGCAGCGGCGACCGGTGGCGCCAGGTCGGCGCCGGGCGACACGACGCCCATCGAGATGACGTACTTCAGCGCCTCGTCAACGCTCATCGTGAGCTCCAGCACGTCGGAGCGCGGCATCATCAGGAAGAAGCCCGAGGTCGGGTTGGGCGTCGTCGGCACGTAGACGCTGACGTAGTCGCCCGGCAACTGCGCCGCCACCTCGCCGCCCGGCCTGCCGGTGACGAAGGCGATGGTCCACGAGCCCTGGCGCGGGTACTGCACCAGCACGGCTTCGCGGAAGGCGTTGCCGTTGGTGGAGAAGAGCGTGTCCGAGACCTGCTTGACCGAGTTGTAGACGCTCTTGACGATGGGCGTCTTGCGCAGGATCAGGTCACCCTGGCGCAGCCACCATTGGCCGAACATGTTGGCCGCGAACACCCCGGTCAGCAGCAGGCCGACGAGCATGAAGACGACACCCAGCCCCGGCACGTGGCGCAAGGTGTCCAGACCGGCGCGCGCCGACTCCGGCATCACCGCCTGGGTGGCCGAGAGCAGCGCCACGAAGACGCCGTCCATCACGCCCAGCACCCAGCTGAGCACCCAGATGGTGATCGCCAGGGGCAACCAGACCAACAGACCGGCAACGAGATATTTCTTCACGAGGGCGCTGCGGAGGACGGCCCGATCAGCTGCCCGACGACGGCGGCGTCGCCGGCGTGCTGGGTGCCGGGGCGGGCGTGGTGGTGGTGGCCTTCTCAGCCGGCTTGGTTTCGGCGGTCGCCTTTTCGGGGGCCTTCTCGGCGGGCTTGCCGTCGGCCGTCTCCGCCGGCTTCGCGGCATCACCCTCGGGCTTGGCCGGCGCCTCGGTCTTGCCACCACGGAAGTCGGTGACGTACCAGCCCGAGCCCTTGAGCTGGAATCCGGCAGCCGTCACCTGCTTGGCATAGGTCGCGGCGCCGCAGGCCGGGCACACGCTGAGCACGGCGTCAGAGATCTTCTGCAGCACGTCCTGCGCGTGGCCGCAGGTGGTGCAGCGGTAAGCGTAGATGGGCATGGTGGGCCAGTTGTGAAAACGCGTGAGGACTCGTGAAGGCTTGAAGGGGCTGCATGCCTTGCTGCGGCCACAGAGGCAAACCCGAAATTATAGGCTGCGCACTCAAGCCGGAGCCTGGAAGAACCATCGTGTGACCAGTAGCCCGGCCACGAAGCCCACGGCCGCCCACAGCAGCACCTGCAGCAGCCGGTTGGTGCGACGCTGCTCGGCCAGCAGCGCCTGCAGCGCCGCCGTGTCGTCGGAGCGGGCCTGGCCCTCCAGCGCGCGGTGCAGCAGGCGCGGCAGCTCAGGCAGCAGCTGCGCATAACGCGGCGCCTCGCGCTGCAGGCGGACGAGCAGGCCGCGCCAGCCGATCTGTTCGCTCATCCAGCGCTGCAGGAAGGGGCGGGCCGTGGTCCACAGGTCGAGCTCGGGGTCGAGCTGGCGGCCCAGGCCCTCGATGTTGAGCAGCGTCTTCTGCAGCAGCACCAGCTGCGGCTGGATCTCGACGTTGAAACGCCGCGAGGCCTGGAACAGGCGCATCAGCACCAGGCCGAAGGAGATGTCCTTCAGCGGCCGGTCGATCTGCGGCTCCACCACGGCGCGAATGGCGCCTTCCAGCGCGTCGACGCGCGTCTCGGGCGGCACCCAGCCGCTTTCGATGTGCAGTTCGGCCACGCGCTTGTAGTCGCGCTGGAAGCAGGCGATGAAGTTGTAGGCCAGGTACTGCTTGTCCGACTCGGTGAGCGTGCCGATGATGCCGAAGTCGAGTGCGATGTAGCGGCCGAAGGTCGCCGGGTCCAGGCTGACCTGGATGTTGCCGGGATGCATGTCGGCGTGGAAGAAGCCGTCGCGAAAGACCTGCGTGAAGAAGATCGTCACGCCGTCGCGCGCCAGCTTCGGGATGTCGACGCCGGCCTCGCGGATGCGCTCGAGCTGGCTGATCGGCACGCCGTGCATGCGCTGCATGACGATGACACCTGCTGTGCACAGCTCCCACACCATCTCGGGCACCAGCACGAGGTTCAGGCCTTCCATGTTGCGGCGCAGCTGCGCGCCATTGGCGGCTTCACGCACGAGGTCGAGCTCGTCGTGCAGGTGGTGGTCGAACTCGGCCACCACCTCGCGCGGCTTCAGGCGCTTGCCGTCGGCCGACAGGCGCTCCACCCAGCGTGCCAGCAGGTGCAGCAGCGAGATGTCCTGGTCGATGACGTTCAGCATGCCCGGGCGCAGCACCTTCACGGCGACCTCTCTGCCGGGATGAGGCCCGTCCTTCAGCACCGCGAAGTGCACCTGCGCGATGCTGGCACTGGCCACCGGCTCGGCGTCGAAGCTGCTGAAGACTTCGTCGATGCTGCGGCCGAAAGCCTTCTCCACCAGCGCGCGGCTTTGTGCAGCCGGGAAAGGCGGCACGCGGTCTTGCAGCTTGGCCAGTTCGTCGGCGACGTCCAGCGGGATGAGGTCGCGCCGTGTCGACAGCACCTGGCCGAACTTGACGAAGATCGGCCCCAATCTTTCCAGCCCCATGCGCAAGCGCACGCCGCGCGGCGCATCGAGGCGGCGGCCGATGGTGACCAGGCGCACCAGCACGCGCACCCAACGCTGGCGGAAGACCGACAGCGCCACCTCGTCCAGGCCAAATCGCAACACGGTGACCACGATGGTCACCAGGCGCCCGAAGTGTTTCATCGGCGGCCCCGGCGCAGGCGGCAGCCGGGCTTCACGAACCGCGCGGGCGGAACTTGTCGGCCAGGCCCGTGGCGGCCTTGACGGCAGCACGCACGCCGCCGGCCAGCGCCGAGCCCACGCGGTGCAGTTGCGGCGCGACCAGGGGGCCGAACAGGCGTTCGAGGTCGGCCTCGACGTCCCAGCGCAGGTTCTGCATGAGCCAGTTCACGTCGCCGGCGAGTTGTGCATCGCCGTCGATCTGCACCTGCGGCTGCGTGCCCGCCAAAGCCCGCGCCACCAGCAGCGCGGGGTTGGAGGCGTCCACGCGCAAGGCCAGGTCAGGCGCGGCCACGCCGTCCAGCCCGCACCATTCCAGCAGGCCGGCTGGTGTGACGCGCCAGGCCAGCGCCGGCGGCGTGGGCAGCAGCGCGGGCCAGTGGTCCAAGGCCAGCGACACCGTGCGCCCGGCATGCGGGCGCAGCCTGTCGGTGGCCACGGTTTCGCCGCTGAGCACGTGGTTGATGATCAGCGTCAGGCGCTCGCAGAGGGCGGGCGCCAGCAGGGCTTGCAGACTGTGAAGCATTGCGCGATTGTAGGCAGGCCCCCTGGAACAGGCGCCCCGCGCCGCCGGAGGCCGCGCAAGCGAATTGGGCGAGAATCCCCGGCTTGCCGATCGGTCTGTCGTTGCAGGATCGCAGCCGCCCTCAGCCTTCCCAGGGCCGCCTGCACCAGCCGTCGGCCCCGCCCCCTTTGCGCCCCTGATGTTCGAAGATCGAGGCTACAAACGCACCTTCTACAGCGCACCCCAGTCGGTGACTTCGCTGGTGGCGGCCTTCCTGGAGCCGACGCTCACGGTGCTGGTGTTCCTGGCCGTGTCGTCGTGGTTCGAGGTGCCCATCGGCCGCTCGGACCTCACGCTGTGCCTGCTGATCTTCGCGCTGACCTTCCCCGGCCGCAACCGCTTCTGGGACCGGCCGCTGAACACCGCGGTCGACATCGGCACCTCCTGGTTCAGCCTGCTGGTCATCCTGGCCTTGTGCGGCTACGCCACGCGCAGCCTGCAGCTGTTCCAGCCCGAGGTGGTGCTGTGGTGGGGCCTCATCACGCCCGTGCTGCAGTGGCTGGCCTTCTTCGGGGGCCGCCGCATGCTGCGCGCGCTGGCCGCGCGGCCCGAGAACCGGCGCCAGGCCGTGGTGGTGGGCGCGGGGGCTTTGGGTGTCAAGGTGTCGCGGGCCTTCCAGGCGCGTGGTGACATCGGCCTGCTCTTCCTGGGCTACTTCGACGACCGTGCCGACGAACGCGTGGACGCCGACGCGCGCGGCCTGCGCCTGGGCAACCTGCGCCAGGTGGCGCCCTTCATCCGCGAGCATGGCGTGCACGAGGTCTACATCACGCTGCCGCTGGGCTCGCAGCCGCGCATCGTGGAGCTGCTGGAACAGGTGCAGGGCACCACGGCCAGCGTCTTCTTCGTGCCCGACGTGTTCGGCATCAGCATCATCCAGGGGCGCCTGCAGGACATGAACGGTGTGCCGGTGGTCGGCCTGTGCGAGACGCCTTTCACGGGCACCAACCAGTTGGTGAAGCGCCTGTCGGACCTGGTGCTGGGCTCGATCATCCTGGTGCTGATCTCGCCGCTGCTGCTGGCCATCGCCATCGGTGTGAAGCTCAGCTCGCCGGGGCCGGCGATCTTCAAGCAACGCCGCAACGGCCTGGATGGCGAAGAGATCGTGGTCTACAAGTTCCGCTCGATGCGCGCGCTGGACGACGGCGCGGTGGTGCCGCAGGCGACCAAGGACGACCCGCGCATCACCCCTTTCGGCGCGTTCCTGCGCCGCAGTTCGCTGGACGAGTTGCCGCAGTTCATCAACGTGGTGCAGGGCCGCATGAGCATCGTCGGCCCGCGCCCGCACGCGGTGGCGCACAACGAGCAGTACCGCCAGCTCATCAAGGCCTACATGGTGCGGCACAAGGTCAAGCCGGGCATCACCGGCTGGGCGCAGATCCACGGCCACCGCGGCGAAACCGACACCATCGACAAGATGCAGGCACGCGTCGAATACGATCTGGAGTACCTGCGCAACTGGTCGCTGGGACTGGACCTCCAGATCATCGCCCGCACCATCAAGCTGGTCTTCTT
>JANNFE010000334.1:0-12543 GCA_031379415.1 Betaproteobacteria bacterium
GGGGGTTGGGTGCTTTTTCGTCGGGGGGGGGGGGGCTGCCCCCCCCCCCCCCCCCCCCCCCCCCCCCGGCGCGCGGGCAGGCCCATCTTCAGCTGCGGGTAGCGCGGGATGGGCAGGCCGCGCAGCAGCACCTCCGCGAAGCGCTCCTCACCGCTGGGCGCCTGCGCGCTGTCCTGGCGCGGCCGGATGAGCTGCAACTCGTGGCCATGGTTGCGCAGGCCCAGGGCCACGCGCGAGATGGTGGCTGCGACGCCGTTCACTTCGGGGGGCCAGGTTTCCGTCACCAGCGCCACGCGCAGCGAACGCCGCGTGGGCAGGAAGTCATCCACCAAAATGGGGTCCCCTGTGGGCATCGACATGCCCATATGTTGACGGTGCCGCGCAACAGTTCGATGACAACGCATCATCATCGAACCGACATGCCGGCGTCACGCGGCGTTCACGGCCAGCGGTCACGATGCCGTCATCACACAGCCCCAGGAGCTTCACAGTGACGGATTTCTTCAAGGCCTTGCAGACCCAGCGCTGGGACGACCACCGCTACTACCACCACAGCCGCATCAACCAGACGCTGCACTTCATCAGCGCTCTGAGCTTCATCGCCGCCTATGCGCTGCTCTTCGTCGACCCGGCCAGTGCCGCGCTGCTGGCCTGGGGCGTGAGCATGAGCACGCGCCAGGCCGGCCACTTCTTCTTCGAGCCCAAGGGTTACGACGACGTGAACCAGGCCACGCACGAACACAAGGAAGCCATCAAGGTGGGCTACAACCTGCGCCGCAAGGTGGTGCTGATGTCGGCGTGGGCGCTGGCCCCCGTCGTGTTGTGGCTGGCGCCTTCGGTGGGCGGGCTCATCGAGCCGGCTGCTGACTTCGCCGGCTACCTGCACGACGTGGGCATCGCGTGGCTGGCGCTCGGCGTCGGCGGGCTGATCTTCCGCACCGTGCATCTGTTCTTCCTGTACGACGTGCAGACGGGCCTGGTGTGGGCGACGAAGATCATCACCGACCCCTTCCACGACGCCATGCTCTACCGCGGCGCGCCGCTGGCACTGCTGCGCGGCGAGCTCATCGACCCGATGCACCACGCGCGCCGGCCGTGAGTGTCAGAAACGCTGACCGAGCATCTCGCGCAGCAGCCCGCGGCGGATCGTCTTGTTGGTGAGGCCGGCGTCGTGCCACCACCAGCCGTCCGCCTGCATCGCCTGCGCCGCGGCCACGAAGCGCAGGCATACCGCGTCGAAGTCGGCCTGGGTGTAGTTCAGGCTGAAGATCAGCCGGCCCGTACCTACCCAGCTGAGGTGCAGGCCCTGTTCACGCAGGTAGAACTGCAGCATCCAGTTGTAGCGTGAAGGCTGGGTGTAGAACACCGTCCACACGCTGGACAGGTTGGCCACCTGCACCGGAACGCCGGCTTCACGCAGGCGCAGATTGAGTTGTTCGGCGCGGCGGTTCCAGGTGGCGTCAAGGCCCTCGTACATGGCCCGCACCGGCGCGCTGTGCAGGCGTTCCAGAAAGACCTGCATCGCGCCCATCACGTATGGGTGCGAGTTGAAGGTTCCGCGCGCGAAGCAGATGTCGGCCGGGCGCTCCTCGCGGTAGCGCTTCATCAGCGCCGCCTTGCCGCACACCACGCCCACCGGCAGGCCGCCGCCGAGCGTCTTGCCGTAGGTCACCATGTCGGCCTTGACGCCGAAGTACTCCTGCGCGCCGCCGGGGGCCAGGCGGAAGCCCATGAAGACCTCGTCGAAGATCAGCACGATGCCGCGCTCGCTGCACACCTGGCGCAGCTGCTGCAGCCAGGCCGTGTAGGCGGCGCGGTCGAAGTGGGCGCTGCGGCCGCTGTCGAGCAGCGTGTTGTCGCCCGGCGCGGCCCGGTTGGGATGCAGCGCCTGCAGCGGATTGACGAGCACGCAGGCGATGTCGCGGCGCCGCCGCAGCACGCGCAGCGTGTCGCCGTCCATCTCTTTCAGTGTGTAGGTGTGGCCTGGCGGCAGCGGGTTGCCGGGGCCGGGCTGCACGTCTTCCCACCAGCCGTGGTAAGCGCCGCTGAAGCGCACCAGGTACTTGCGTCTGGTGTGATAACGCGCCAGGCGCACGGCCTGCATCACGGCTTCGGTGCCGCTCATGTGGAAGCTGACCTCGTCCAGGCCGCTGATGCGCCGCAGCTGTTCGACGTTCCAGGCCACCGCCGGGTGGTAGCTGCCCAGGATGGGCCCGAGTTCAGCCACCCGCGCGCTGCCCTCGGCGATGCAGGCCTTGTAGAAGTCGTGGCCGAACACGTTGACGCCATAGGAGCCGCTGAGGTCGTAGAAGGTCTGGCCGTCGAGGTCGGTCACCGTCACGCCGTCGGTGCGCTGCACGAAGGCGCCCACGGCGATGTGCTGGCGCAGGTGGTGGCTGTACGGAAAGGGCACGCGGTAGGCACCGGTGAACTGCAGGTCCGACAGGCCCTCGCGCGCCTGCACCGTGGCCGCCACCGAGCGCGCGTGGCGTTGGCCCAGCTGCGCCGCCAGGCGCGCAAAGCCGGCACGGCGGCGCGCCTGCACCTCGGCCGGGGCGGCGTCGGAGCCGAAGAACTTCGCCTCGTCGTAGGCATAGCCGGGCAGCAGGCGCGCCACGCGCTTGGCCATGCGCGAATGGCCGGCTAGCGACGGGTGCTTGGCCAGCGACAGCTCCAGCCTCTGGCGGGCCAGAGGAAGTGATGCCAGCAGCCCGGCCAGGGCGATGGCGCTCAGCACAACGGGTTCGTTCATGCGGTCCTCCGAGGTGGGTGTCCGCTTGTAGCGCAGTGAATTGACAGTGCGATGAATGCCCGCCCGGGTCGTGCACCGTCACGAGTCTGACGCTGCAAGGTCACGCCGCCGTCACCGCGGCTGCCGAGCATCCCCTGCATCGAGCGCCCGCCGGGCGCTCAGGAGGCGACCATGAAGGTCTGCGTGTTCGGTGCCGGTTATGTGGGTCTGGTGACGGCCGCCTGTCTGTCCGAGATGGGCAACAGCGTGAGCTGCCTCGACATCGACCCCGCGCGCGTGGCCGCGCTGCAGGCCGGGCACATCCCCATCCACGAGCCGGGCCTCGCGGAGATGGTCCAGCGCAATGCGGCGGCCGGGCGCCTGCACTTCACCACCGACGCCGCCGCCGCCGTGGCCCACGGCACCATCGTCTTCATCGCCGTGGGCACGCCAGCCGCCGAAGATGGCTCGGCCGACCTCGGGCACGTCATCGAGGCGGCCACCACCGTCGGCCGCCACATGCTCGACTACAAGGTCGTGGTCGACAAGAGCACGGTGCCGGTGGGCACGGCCGATGCCGTGCGCGCCGCCGTGGCCGCCGAGTTGCGGCGGCGCGCGGCCCTGGTGCCCTTCGCGGTGGTCTCCAATCCCGAGTTCCTGAAGGAAGGCGATGCGGTGGAGGACTTCATGCGCCCCGACCGCATCCTCATCGGCTCCGACGACGACCAGGCCCTGCTGCTGATGCGCGCGCTGTACGCACCCTTCCTGCGCAACCGCGACCGCCTGCTCACGATGGACGTGCGCAGTGCCGAGATGACAAAGTACGTGGCCAACGCCATGCTGGCCACGCGCATCAGCTTCATGAACGAGATGGCGGCGCTGGCCGAGCAGCTGGGCGCCGACATCGAGCAGGTGCGGCTGGGCATCGGCAGCGACCCGCGCATCGGCACCCACTTCCTCTACGCCGGCTGTGGCTGGGGCGGTTCCTGCCTGCCGAAGGACGTGCGCGCCCTGCAGCACATGGCCACCGGCGCCGGCGTGCCGCTGGCCATGCTGGACGCGGTGCAACAGGTCAATCAAAGGCAGCGCCGCCTGCTCGGCGAGCGCCTGGTGGCCCGCCTGGGCGAGGACCTGCGCGGCCACGTCATCGCGCTGTGGGGCCTGGCCTTCAAGCCGGGCACCGACGACTTGCGCGAAGCGCCCAGCCTGACCCTCATCGACGAACTGCTGCAACGCGGCGCGGTGGTGCGGGCCTTCGACCCGGTGGCCATGCCGGCCCTGGCCGCGCGCTGGCCGGCGCGGGCAGGCCTGGAGCTCGTGGCCGGGCCGATGGAGGCCGCGGCCGGCGCGTCGGCCCTGCTGGTGGTGACGGAGTGGCGCGAATTCCGCAGCCCCGACTTCGAAGCCCTGCGCCGATGCATGCGCCAGCCGCTGGTGCTGGACGGCCGCAACCTCTACGACCCGGCGTTGATGAAGCAACTCGGCTTCGAGCATGTCGGCATCGGCCGCGCCGAGGCGCTGCCGCGCATCAGCCACGCGCCCATGCCCCTGGCTGCCTGACGCCGGCATGAAGGCAAGCGCCCTGCGTGACCGCCTGCTGCTGCAGGAAGACCTGAACTTCCTGCTGACGAATCGCGTGCCGCGCATCGCGCTCACGCACTTCATGGGCTGGTTCAGTCGCATCCGCAGTCCGCTCCTGACGCGGCTTTCGATCCTTGTCTGGCGTCTGTTCACCGACCTGGACCTCACCGAGGCGAAGCGGCGCCGCTTCGACAGCCTGCACGCCGTGTTCACGCGCGAGCTCAGGACGGGCGCGCGCCCGGTGGACATGGCGCCTGGCGCGCTGGTCAGCCCCTGCGACGCCATCGTCGGCGCCTGCGGCATGGTCAGCGCCGGCACGGTGCTGCAGGCCAAGGGCTCGCCCTATGCGCTGGCCGACCTGATGGGCACCGCCGCGCGCGCCGCGCCTTTTGAAGGCGGCAGCTATGTCACGCTGCGGCTCACGTCCAGCATGTACCACCGCTTCCACGCGCCGGCCGACGCACGCATCGAACATGTCAGCTATCTGGCCGGCGATACCTGGAACGTCAATCCCATCGCGCTCAAACGCGTGCAGCGGCTCTTCTGCCGCAACGAGCGCGCCTGCATCCAGATGCGTCTGGCCGACGGCAGCCCGCTGGCCCTGGTGCCGGTGGCAGCGATCCTGGTGGCGAGCATCCGGCTGCACTGGCTGGACGTGTTGCTGCACCTGCGCTGGCCGGGGCCGAACGAGATGCCTTGCGACCATGCCGTGCAGAAGGGCCAGGAACTGGGCTGGTTCGAACACGGCAGCACCATCATCGTCTTTGCACCACGCGGCGTGCAGCTGGCGCCGGGCATCGAGTCCGGGCAGCGCATCCGCATGGGGCAGGCGCTGCTGCAGCTGCCGGCCCCGCGCTGAGCAGGTGTTGTCACGCCACCGTCACCCGCGGTCTGAAGCATGCGCGGCATGATCACCATCGACCTCGTGTGGTTCAAGGCCGGTGGCGGCCACCGCGCCGCGGCGCAGGCCCTGGAGCAGGTGATCGTGGCCCAGGGCCGACCCTGGCGCGTGCGCAAGGTCCATCTCACCGAGGTGCTGGACCCCACGGCGCTGTTCAAGCGCCTGACCGGCATGGAGCCCGAGGACCTGTACAACAAGCGCCTGGCGAGCGGCTTCACGCTCGGGCTGGCGCAGGAACTCAAGCTGCTGCAGGGCCTCATCCGGCTGAGCCACGCCGGCCTCGTGCAGCGCCTGGCGCGGCATTGGCAGGACACCCGGCCCGACATGGTGGTGTCCTTGATTCCGAACTTCAACCGCGCCTTGCACGACAGCCTGGCGGCGGCGCGGCCGGGCGTGCCCTTCGTCACCGTGCTCACCGACATGGCCGACCACCCGCCCAGTTTCTGGATCGAGCCTGGCACGCGCCAGCACGTGGTCTGCGGCACGGCGCATGCGGCGCAGCAGGCGCTGGCCGCTGGTGTGGCGCCGCAGCGTGTGCACCGCACCAGCGGCATGATCCTGCGGCCGGACTTCTACTTCACGCCGGCTATCGACCGCGTGGCCGCGCGGCGCGAGGTCGGCCTGGATGCCAGCGCCCCGACCGGGCTGGTGCTCTTCGGCGGCACCGGTTCGCGCATGATGAAGCGCATCGCCGCCGCCCTGCCCGAAACGCCGCTCATCCTGATGTGTGGCCGCAACGAGGCGCTGGCCGACGAACTGCGCGCGCTGCCGGCCGCTGCGCCGCGCGTCGTGGTGGGCTACACCGCCGACGTGGCGCGCTGGATGCAGCGCGCCGACTTCTTCATCGGCAAGCCAGGCCCGGGCTCCTTGAGCGAAGCGGTGCAGCAGGGCCTGCCGGTGATCGTCACGCGCAATGCCTGGACCATGCCGCAGGAACGCTGGAACACCGAGTGGGTGCGGTCGCAAGGCCTGGGTGTGGTCAGACGCAGCTTCCGCGACGTGCGCCTGGCCGTGCAAGAGCTGCTGGTCGACCTGCCGGCCTACCAGGCGCGGGTGCGGGCCATCGACAACCAGGCCGTGTTCGAGCTGCCGCGCATCCTGGACCAGGTCCTCTACCAGCACGCCGCCCAGCCGTCACTGGCGTGACGCGGCGGTGTCACACGGGCGTCGCGCCAGCCCTCCATGCTCCGTGTCGCCATGCGACGCGACGACACCCCTGCCGAAGTGCCTGAAGGCCCCGACGAGGGTGTCGAGTCCACGCCCGCGCAGCGCCTGCGCTTTCGCACGGTCTGGATCAGCGACCTGCACCTGGGCACGCCCGGCTGCCAGGCAGTCCCGCTGCTGGACTTCCTGCGCCACGTGGAGTGCGAGACCCTGTTCCTGGTTGGCGACATCATCGACGGCTGGCAATTGCGCCGGCAGTGGTATTGGCCACAGTCGCACAACGACGTGGTGCAGAAGCTGCTGCGCAAGGCCCGCAAGGGCACACGCGTGATCTTCGTGCCCGGCAACCACGACGAATTCGCGCGCAAGTACCTGGGTCACAACTTCGGCGGTGTCGACGTGGTGGAAGAACACATCCATGAAACCGCCGACGGCCGCAAACTGTGGGTCACGCACGGCGATCTGTTCGACGGCGTGATCCAGTGCGCCAAGTGGCTGGCCTACGTGGGCGACTGGGCCTACGAGCTGACTTTGCGCATCAACCGCCACTTCAATTCACTGCGCGCGCGCCTGGGGCTGCCGTACTGGAGCCTGTCGAAGTACCTCAAGCTCAAGGTCAAGCGCGCCGTGAGCTATGTCGGCGACTTCGAGACCGCCGTGGCGCGCGAGGCGCGGGCGCGCGGCGTGCATGGCGTCGTCTGCGGTCACATCCACCATGCCGAGATGCGCACCATCGACGGCGTGCTGTACTGCAACGACGGCGACTGGGTGGAAAGCCTCACCGCCCTGGTGGAGCACGCCGACGGGCGGCTGGAAATCGTCGACTGGGCGCAGCATTGCAGCACCGCCCCTGCCACCGCCGCCACGCCGGCTCTCGCTGCGGCCAGCGCGGCCGGCGTGCCGACGGCGCTGGAGCCCGCGCTGCCCTGACCCAGGGCGGCACGGGCCTCGTTCACGCGGGCCCGGCTCGGGCCTGCTCAAAGCTGAGCTCGACGCGCGCGCCGTCGGGGTCGGACACGAAGAGCTGCAGCAGGCTCGTGCCCGGCAGCGGCCGCAAGGCGTAGGCCTGACCGGCGGCCCGCAGGCGCTGCTCGACAGCGGACAAGTCGGCAGCGTCGAACGCGAAGTGGTCGATGGGCTGCCATGCGGCTGGCGCATCAGCCGCCGGGCCGGCGGCGAGGACGTGCAGCACGGCCCGCGCGCCCAGGTAGTACCAGCGGCCCGGCACCCCCAGCGGCGGCCGCGGGCCGGGCCGCAAGCCCAGCAGGCCGGCGTAGAAGCGCTCGCTGCGCTCGAAGTCGGCCGACCGCACGGTGACATGGCCCAGCGCCAGCAGCATGGTCGTTTGCCCCGGCGGCTCAGGGCCGCTGCGCCGCCGTGGCGGGCGACGGCGCCGCCCATTTCAAGGTCTCTTCCTGGATCAGCCGCGTGAAGGCGGCCGCGCCGATGTTCGGTACCGTGGCGCCCATGGCGGCCAGCCGGGCTGCCATGAGCGGGCTGGCCAGCGCCTTCTGCGCCTCGGCCTCCAGCCGCTGCAGCACGGCGGGCGGCGTGCCCGCAGGCGCCAGCAGCCCGAACCAGGCCACCGACTCGAAGCCCGGCAGGCCGCTCTCGTGCATCGTCGGCAGTTCGGGCGCGGCGGCGCTGCGCGTCAGCGAGGTCACGGCCAGTGCGCGCAGCTTGCCGTCGCGCACCAGCGGCAGTGCGGCCACGATGTTGGCGAAGGACAGCTGCACGCGCCCGCTCACCACGTCGGGCAGCGGGCTGGTGCTGGAAGGCACGTGCACCAGGTCGAGCCCGGCCATGCGGTTGAGCAATTCGCCCGCGCGGTGCTGCGACAGCCCGATGCCCGCCGACGCATAGCTGAAGCGCCCGGGCTGGCTGCGCGCCAGCGCCACCAGCTCCTGCACCGTGCGCGCCGGCACTTCGTTCGACACCACCAGCACGTTGGGCGTGACCACCAGCTGCGCAATGGGCGCCAGGTCGCGCAGCGTCTGGTAGGGCGGGTTGACGCCGTAGCTGCCGTGCAGCACCAGTGCCGCGTCACCCGACAGCAGCAGCGTGTGGCCGTCGGGCCCGGCCTTGGCCACGCGGTCGACGCCGATGGTGCCGCCGGCACCGGGCACGTTCTCCACGTTCACGGTGGTGGCCATCGAATCGGCCAGGCTCTGCGCCAGCAGGCGGCCCAGCGCGTCAGGCGCCGAGCCGGCGGCGAAGGGCACGACCAGGCGGATGGGTTTGGCGGGATAGGCCGCCTGCGCCCAGGGCGCGCTGGCGGTGAGTGTCAGGGCGCAGCACAGCACGGGGCGGATGAGGCGGCGGATGAGGGGGTGCATGTCAAACTCCGGTGGCAGGCCTGCATCATCGCGGCAGGGCGCCGCGGCGGGCTGAAGTCGCGCTCAAGGTCTTCTCAGGAAGTTCTCAGGCCACCACCGTGACCACGCCAACGGACAGCTTCGACATCGGCCCCTGGCATGTGGACCCGGCGCTGGACGAGGTGAGCCGGCCCGGCCAGCTGCACAAGCTGGAGCCGCGTTCGATGCGCCTGCTGTTGGTGCTGGCGCAGGCCGGTGGCGAACTCGTCGAAGCCGACGTGCTGCTGGCCGCGGTGTGGCCGGGCCTGGTGGTGACGCACAGTTCCCTCTACGACGCCGTGGCCCAGCTGCGCAAGGTGCTGGGGCCCGGGCACATCGTCACCGTGGCGCGCAAGGGCTACCGGCTCGCCACGCCAGTGCAACGCCGCGCCGCGGTGACTGAACCGGGGCTGGGGCCGCGCTCCATCGCCGTGCTGCCCTTCGGCGCCCAAGGGCTGCCCGAGACGCTGGCTTTCCTGCGCGAAAGCCTCACCGGCGCGCTGATCGCCGAACTCTCGCGCCAGCCCGGTCTGGCCGTCGTGGCACGCGGCACCATGCTCACCTATGGCCACCGCCACGCGCCGCCGCAGAAGGTGGCGCAGGAGCTGGGGGCACGCTTCGTCGTCGACGGCCTGCTCGAGCTGCGCGGCGACATGCTGCACGTCAGCGTGCAGCTGGCCGACGGCTGGCGCGGCACGCAGAACTGGGCCGACGCACTGGAGCTGCCCGCCCGCGCCTGGCATGAGACGGCGCAGGTCGTGGTGGGCCGCCTGGCGCGCGCGCTGCATTTCGAGCTGAACGACGTGGCGGCGCAGGTTCCCCTGCCCGCCAGCGACACCGAACTGCAGGCGCGCGCGCTTTCCGCGCAGGCCTGGGTGCAGCTCTTCGCGCTGCCGCAGACGCGGCAGACGAACGAAGCGGCCACGGCCCATGCCCGCGCTGCGCTGGCGCTGGCGCCGCAGCTGGCCCAAGCCCTGATGTGCCTGGCCTTCTGCGACTGGCGCGCGGCGCTCTACGACTGGAGCAGCGAGCCGCCGGCCGCGCAGATGGCCCGCGCGCTGGCCGGCATCGAACGCGCCGTCGAGCTCGAGCCGCGCGACCCCGACGGCCACTACGTGCTGGCGCTGGTGGCGTTGCAGCATGGCCAGCTGGCGCGCTCCGAGGAGGCGCTGCACCAGTGCCTGCGACTGGCCGGCTCCTACGCACCGGCGCATGGGCTCATGGGCCTGGTGCTGTCGCGTCGGGGCCGCCCGCAGGAGACGGCGGTGCACTGCGCGCGCGCCTTCGCGCTGAGCCCGCGCGAGCCGCTGCGTGTGGTCTGGCATTCAGCGCTGGCGCTGGCCGCGCTGGACCTGGGTGATGCCGCAGGCGCTCTGGAAGCAGCCCAGCGCGGCATGGCCGTGAACCCGTACTACCCGCTGCTCAACCTGGCCGCCGCCGCCGCGGCCCAGCAGCTGGGCGAGCTGGCGCTGGCGCGCCACTTCGTGAGCGTGCTGCGCGAACGCACCGCCCACACCAGCCTGGCGGCGGTGCGCGAACGCCTGGGCCGCACCTTCGAGGCCGCGGCCCAGGGCCAGCTCGAGCGCCTGCTCGGCCTGCTGGGCGCAGCCGGCCTGCAGCCCGGCTGATGCCGACAGCGTGCGCCAGCGCACCGAGCCGCCGCGCGGCAGCGCGCACCATGCCCACCGTCATCGACCCCCGGAGAGCGCAGCATGAGTTCAGGCAAGCATGGCAACAAGGAAGCCAAGAAACCGAAGAAGGTGCATGTGCCCAACCCGCCCGGCCTGCCCGCCGGGCTGGCGCCGCTGGGTGGACAGGTGGTGCCGGCGAAGAAGCGCTAACGCGCCGGCGTGCGACGGCGCGGCGCCGACGGTGCCGCGTGCATGGCCGCCGACATCATGGCCATGACATGCGCCGTGGCCTGTTCGCCGACACGGGGCGCCAGCGCCAGGTGGTGCATCACCTGCGCGCCGGTGATGCTGGCCAGGCCGTGCATGGCCGACCAGATGAAAAGCGCATCCAGGTCGACGCGCGCGCGCTGCGCCGCGCCCTGGCCATGCAGGCGCCGCAGCACGCCGCGCAGCACGTCGAAAGCATGCACGGCGTCCTTCACCAGCGCTTCGTGCACGGCCGGGTCGGGCCAGGGCGTGCTGAACATCAGCCGGTACTCCAGCGGGTGGCCGGCGGCGTGGTCCAGGTATTGGCGGCCCAGCGCACCGAGCTCGGCTGCGGGATCGTCGTGGTGTTCGCGTGCGTCGAGGTGGCGTGCAAAGGCCTCGAAGCAGCGCCGGATGACCTCGGCCAGCAGGTGGTCGCGGCTCGGGTAGTGCTTGTAGGGCGCCTGGTGGCTGACGCCCAGCCTGCGCGCCACGTCGCGCAGGCTGAGCTGCTCGACGCCGCGTTCGGCGATCACCTCGTGCGCGGCGCGCACGCAGGCTTCCTTCAGGTCGACGACGGCGGCGGGCGTGCGGTGGGCGGGCATGGCGGAATGGCGGCGGCGCGGTGCGATGGCATCGGTGCGGGAGTTGACAGTGTCAACCGAGGAGCGGCATGATAGCGAGGTTGACGGTGTCAACCTCAGCCTTCACCCCGACCCTTCACCCCCGACCGGCGACGCTCCGCCCTTGGCCCGCCGACGCAGGAGTCCCCCCGTGCAGCAGCCCGCAGACCCCCGCCGCCCCCGCCACCCGTCCCGGCGCGTCAGCCTGCTGGGCCTGGCAGCACTGGGGGCCGCCGGCCCCTTCGCGCTGGGCGGCTGCGCTGCCTTCGACTACCGCGCCGCCGACGCGCCACGCGCCTTGCCCGAGGTGCCGCGCCTGGACCCGGCGCCGCGCCTGGCCGTGGTGCTGGGCAGCGGCGGGCCGCGCGGTTATGCCCACATCGGCGTCATGCGCGTGCTGGAAGAGGCCGGCATCCAGCCCGACCTGCTGGTGGGCAGCAGCGTCGGCGCGCTGCTGGCGGTGTTCTGGGCCAGCGGCCTGTCGGCGGCCGAGATCGACCAGCGTTCGCAACAGGGCGGCCCGCTGACCGTCTTCGACCCCACGCCTTTTGCCGACCGCGGGTGGATCCGCGGCCAGCGCCTGCAGGACTACGTCAATGCCGGCATCGGCCAACGCCCGCTGGAGCAGTTGCAGCGCCGCGTCGTCGTGGTGGCCACCGAACGCCTGGGCAAGCAGCCGCGCTTCTTCATGGCCGGCAACAGCGGGGTGGCGGTGCGCGCTTCCAGCGCCATGCCGGGCATCGCGGGCCAGGAGTACGAGGACGGCGACGAATCGCTGCCGGTGGCGGTGAGTGCGGCGCGGGCGGCGGGCGCCAGCTTCGTCATCGCCGTCGACGTCACGGTGCGGCCGGGAGGCACGCCCGCTACCGCGTCCGATGCCATGCGCCTGCGCGACCTGCGCCGACGCGCGCGCATTGAATCCGAAGTGGCGCGCGCCGACTTCGTGATCCACCCCGACCTGGACTACGCCGCCGGCCCCTGGCCGAGCTACTTCGTGCAGGCACGGCGTAAGGGCGAGGCCGAGGCGCGTGCGCTGCTGCCGGCGTTGCGGGCGCAGCTGCGCGGGGCCGGCTACGATCTCTAGGGGCTGCGCAGCGCGCGGCCCGGGAGCTTGCCCATGTCGCTGTTGACGCTGCAGTCCCGCGCCTGGCGGCTGCTCTTGTTGGTGTTGATGTCGAGCGATGCCTATGCCCAGTCGGCTTCGTCCCGGCTCGAAGAACTGGGGCGCCAGCACGACGCCCAGGTCCAGCGCGACCGTGAACGATTCGAGCGCGAGCAGGCGGACTTTCAGCGCCGCGGCGACGAGCAGGTG
>JANNFE010000350.1:0-23891 GCA_031379415.1 Betaproteobacteria bacterium
AACCTGCGGCGCATCAGCCGGCCGGGCGGTGCGGCACTGCCCGGCCGGGCAGGCACAGCAGATGAGGCCGGCGGGCCGCGCGTCAAGCCCCGCGCTTCATCGGCGCGATCGCGCGCGCCCCGAACGCGGCGCGGCAGCGGCCGGCCGGCGCGCCATCATCCAGTCGTGCAGCGCCTGCGCCGCCACCGACAGGCTGCGCTCGCGCTGGCGCACCAGGTAGATGTGGCGCGTGAGCCCGGCCCAGCGCAGCGGCACGATGGCCAGACCGGGCTGGCGGAACTGGTAGAGCGTGAGCGTCGGCACCACGCTCACGCCCAGGCCGGCGCGCACCATGCCGGCCACGGTGGCGAGCTGTTCCACTTCCAGCACCGCCGGCAGCGGCAGCGGGTGTGTGGCGGCGTCGATGTACTGGCGCACGCTGGACGTGCGCGACAGGTGCACGAAGGGCCAGGCCGCCACGTCGCGCGGCCGCGGATCGGCCAGGCGCGTGAGCGCATGGTCCACCGGGCAGACGAGATGGAAGTCATCGCTGCAGAACAGCTCGGCGCGCAGCTCGGGCGTGTCGGCGCGCGTGGCGGCGAGTGCGAAGTCGGCGCGGCCGCTGCGCACCAGGTCCAGGCAGGGTTCCGACAGCACGTCGGCGACCTGCAGTTCCAGCGCCGGGTGCGCAGCGCGAAAACCCGCCAGCACGCCAGGCAGCCAGTCGGCGGCCAATGAAGGCAGCAGCGCGATGGACACGCGCCCGCGGCGCAGCTCGGCGCGGTCGCGCACGCCGGCCAGCGCGTTGTCGAACTCGGCCAGCACGCGTTGCGCCGCGGCCTCGAAGGCGGCGCCATCGGCGGTCAAGGCCACGTGGCGCGTGCTGCGGTCGAACAGGCGCAGGCCGAGCTCGTCTTCCAGCTGGCGGATGAGCGCGCTGAAGGCCGGCTGCGACAGGTGGCTGGCCGCCGCCGCGCGCGTGAAGCTGCAGTCGGTGGCCAGGGCCAGAAAAGCGCGCAGCTGGCGCGTACCGAGGTGCAAGGTCAATTCATCTGCCTCTCAGATCAGTTGATCGCAACTTTCGATTTCACAGATTAACCGCCGCTGCCTACATTCGCCACCATGGCCAGCCCCGAGGAAGCACCGGTGATGACACACAGCGTCTTGCGCGTCGGCTGCGCGGCCGGCTTTTCGGGCGACCGCACCGACGCCGCTGGCCCGGTGGTGGAAGCGCTCATCGCCAGCGGCGGGCCGGCCGTGCTGATCTTCGAGACCCTGGCCGAACGCACGCTGGCGCTGGCCCAGCTGGCGCGCCGCAGCGACCCCGAGGCCGGCTACGAGCCGCTGCTCGACGAACTGCTGCGCCCGGTGCTGGCGCGCTGCCTGCAGCATGGCGTGCGCATCGTCAGCAACTTCGGCGCTGCCAACCCGGCGGCCGCGGCGCGGCACATCCACCGCCTGGCGCGCGAACTCGGCCTGGCGGCGCCGCGCGTGGCGGCGGTCGAGGGTGACGATCTGAGCGGCCCCGAACACCGCGCCCTGTTGGCCGAAGCCCTGGGCGACGCCCACCCAGCCACCACCATCGTCTCGGCCAATGCCTACCAGGGCGCCGAGGCGATTGCCGACGCGCTGCTGGCCGGCGCGCAGGTGGTCGTCTGCGGCCGCGTGGCCGACCCTTCGCTCGTCGTCGGCCCGGCGCTGGCGCACTTCGGCTGGGCGCGCGACGACTGGCAGCGCCTGGCGCGCGCCACCATGGCCGGCCACCTGCTGGAATGCGGCGCGCAGGTCAGCGGCGGCTACTACGCCGACCCGGGCTACAAGGACGTGCCCGGCCTGGCGACGCTGGGCTATCCCATCGCCGAGATCGACGAGCAGGGCGATTGCGTCATCACCAAGCCCGCCGGCAGCGGAGGCCGCATTGACGAGCACACGGTCAAGGAGCAACTGCTCTACGAACTGCACGATCCGGCGGCCTACCTCACGCCCGACGTGGTGGCCGACATCACCGCGGCCGAGGTCACGCAGCTGGGCCCTGACCGTGTGCGCCTGTCGGGCGTGCGCGGCCATGCGCGGCCGGCCACGCTGAAGGTGAATGTCTGCCATGAGACGGGGTGGCTGGCCGAAGGCGAGATCTCCTACGCCGGTGCCCGCGCCGAAGGCCGGGCCAGGCTGGCGGCGACGGTGCTGCAGCAGCGCCTGGCCGGGCTGGGCCCGCTGCGCGTGGACCTCATCGGCGTGGCCAGCGTGTTTGCCGACGACGGCGGCCGCTGGCTCGCCGATCAAGCCGCCGGCGCAGCCCGCGACGTGCGCCTGCGCGTGGCCTTGCGCCACACCGACAAGCGGCCCGCCGAGCGCCTGTTGCGCGAAGTGACGGCGCTCTACACCTGCGGCCCCGCCGGGGGTGGCGGCGTGCGCACGGCCTTGCGGCCGCGCCTGGGCACGGTGTCGTGCCTGGTGCCGCGCGCCCGCGTGCCGGCGTGCTTCCGCTTCGTGTCTGGAGACCTGAAATGAGTGGCATACTCAGCGTGCCCCTGCACCGCACGGCGCACGGCCGCACCGGCGACAAGGGCGACCGCTCGAACATCAGCGTCATCGCCTGGCACCCTGAATTCTGGCCGCTGCTGGTGGAGCAGGTCACCGAAGCCGCGGTGGCCGCACAGTTCGCACACCGTCGCCCGACGCGCGTGACCCGGCATCTGCTGCCGAATCTGCACGCCATGAACTTCGTGCTCGACGGCGTGCTCGACGGCGGCGTCAACGACGCGCTGAACCTCGACAGCCACGGCAAGGCGCTGTCCTTCCTGCTGCTGGACCTGAGCATCGACGTGCCGGCCCACCTGCAGCGCTGGCTTGTCGGGCTGGCCTGAATCCTCACAACCACACCCCACGGAGACAAGACCCATGAATCGCCATCACCCCTTGCGCCGCAGTCTGCTCGCGGCCTGCGCCTTGCTGGCCAGCGGCCTGCACGGCACGGCCCAGGCTCAGGCCTATCCCTCCAAGCCCGTGACTTTCATCGTTCCCTTCGCCGCCGGCAGCGCCACCGACCAGCTGGCGCGTGCGCTCGGGCAGTCGTTCACCGAGCAGACCAAGCAGACCGTGGTCGTCGACAACAAGGCCGGCGCCAGCGGCATGATGGCCGCGCAGGCGGCGGCGCGCGCTGCGGCCGACGGCAGCGTGGTGCTCATCACCACCAACACCACGCATGCCGCCAACGAACACCTGTACAAGAAGCTGCCCTATGACGCAGTGAAGGACTTCGCGCCCGTCACCGGCCTGGGCAAGGGCGGGCAGGTGCTGGTGGTCAACGCCAGTTCGCCGCACCGATCAGCGGCCGAGCTCGTGGCCTTTGCGCGCAAGAACCCGGGCAAGCTCAGCTTCGGCAGCGGCAGCTCTTCAAGCCGCGTGGCCGGCGAGATGCTCAAGCAGCTGGCCGGCCTGGACATCCTGCACGTGCCCTACAAGAGCAACCCGCTGGCCATCACCGACCTGCTGGGTGGCCAGATCGACCTCATGATCACCGACACCGCCACCGGCGTGCCGCAGGTCAAGTCGGGCAAGCTGCGCGCGTTGGGCTACTCGACGCAGAAGCGCAGCGTGCAGTTGCCCGACGTGCCGACGCTCGACGAAGCCGGCGTCAAGGGTTACGACATGGGCTACTGTTTCGCCGCCTACGGGCCCGCGGGCACGCCGCCGGCCACCGTGAAGCGCCTCAACGAACTGCTGCAAATCGCCGTGAAGAGCGCCGCGGCCAAGACCTTCTTCGACAACGGTGGCTCGGAGCCCTGGGTCACCACGCCGGAAGAGCTGGCCCGCTTCCAGGCCACTGAAACGCAGAAGTGGGGCAAGGTCATCAAGGCCGCCGGCATCGAGGCCGAATAGGCTTCACTCCCGCAGGAAGGCCAGCACCGGTGGCAGCGATGCCGCTGGCGCCTCCTCATGCGGCACATGTCCCAGGCCGGGCAGCAACACCAGCCGGGCGCGCGGCATAGCGCGCAGATAGTCCTGCGCATTCGCGGGCGGAATCATCTGGTCGCCGTCACCCCACAGCAGCAGCGTGGGCGCGGTGATGCGCTGCAGCAGCGGCACCGGGTCCTGCAGCACCAGCTGTTCCATGCGCGCGACGAGCGCGCCGCGCACGCCGGGGGCCAGCAGCATGTCGTGGTAGCGGTCGATGGTGGGCTGGTCCAGCTTCTTCGGGTCGGCATAGGCCGGCTCCAGGCCCATGCGCAGAACGCTGCGCGGCAGCACCCAGCGCATCGCGCGCACGCTGATGCCCACCTCGGGCGCCTTACCGTATTCGAAGCCGGGGCTGGCAAAGCCGTCGGGGGCCAGCAGCACCAGCTGGTCCACACGTTCTGGATGTTCGGCGGCCATGCGCCAGGCCAGCCGGCCGCCCATCGAATGGCCGATGAAGCCGGCGCGCGCCACGCCGCGCTGGTCCATCAGGGCGACGAGCAGCCTGAGGGTGCGCAGGTCGCTGTAGTCGTTGCCCGGGTCGGCGCCGGTGAGGCCGGCGCCGGGCAGGTCGATGCGGATGACGCGCCAGTTCGCCGCCAGCGCCTGCGCCCAGGGCTCCCAGGTGTGCAGGCTGGCGCCGAAACCGTGCAGCAGGACCAGCGTCGGCGTGCCCGGTGCGGCGGCCGGCGCGCTGTCGCGCAGATGCAGGCGCAGGCCGTCGATCAGCACGAATTCGCTGGCGGCGCCGGCGTAGCTGGCTTCGAGTTCGGCGCGGTCCTTGTCGGGCGTCCACAGCCAGCCGCCGCCCAGCATCACCAGCAGCAGCAACAACACCATCGTCATGATCTTCAACCGCCTGTCCCTGTCCGACCCCGCGGTGCATTCTCGCCTGCTGCGGCTCAGGGTAAACCGCGACCACCGCCACCGGTGCAGGCCGTTAAGTTCGGGTCCGCATTCACCGCTCACCATCTCCCGGAGACAGCTTCGATGAAACGCCGAATATTCGTGCAAGGCGCCGCTGCCGGCGCCCTCGGCCTGCCCCACCTGGCGGGCCTGGCTCAGCAGAGCGTGACGCTCAAGTTCCACACCTTCATGCAGCCCATGAGCAATGTCTGGCTCAGCATGCACAAGCCGTGGATGGAGAAGGTGGAAAAGGACAGCGGTGGCCGCATCAAGTTCGAGGCCTACCCGGCCATGCAGCTGGGCGGCACGCCGGTGCAGCTGTACGACCAGGCGCGCGATGGTGTCGTCGACATCGTCTGGACGCTGCCCGGCAATACCGCCGGCCGCTTTCCGCGCATCGAGGTCTTCGAGCTGCCCTTCACGATGAACAACGCCGAGGCCACGTCCAAGGCCTACTGGGAGTACTTCCAGACCCAGTGCCCCGACGAGTTCAAGGAAACGCAGGTACTGGCCCTGCACGTGCACGGGCCGGGCATGTTCCACAGTGCCAGCAAGCCGATCAACAAGGCCGCCGACCTGAAGGGCATGAAGGTGCGCGGCCCGACGCGCCAGGTGACGAACATGCTGAAGTCGCTGGGTGCCATCCCGGTGGGCATGCCGCTGCCGCAGATCCCCGATGCGCTGAGCAAGGGCACCATCGAGGCCTGCGTCATTCCCTGTGAGGTGGTGACCTCGGTGAAGGTCAACGAGTTGACCAAGTTCCACAGCGATTTCCCGGCCAACAGCCCGGCGCTCTACACCACCACCTTCGTGATGGCCATGAACAAGGCCAGGTACGAGGGCCTGGCACCCGACCTGAAGAAGGTCATCGACGCCAATTCAGGCCTCGCCGCCAGCGCCTGGCTGGGCAAGACCCAGCAGGGCAACGACCCCATCGGCCGCAAGAGCGCCACCGACCGCAACAACACCATCCACACCTTCAGCGCCGCCGAGACGCAGGAGTTCATCAAGCTGTCGGCCGCCATCGACGACGAGTGGGTCGCCGACATGGACAAGCGCGGCTTCAAGGGCAAGGCGCTGCTGGAGTCGGCCAAGGGGCTGATCGCCAAGTTCGGGAAGGGCTGATCAGGCGCTGCCGAGTTCGCGGTAGAAGTAGGTCGTGGCGCAGAGCCCGCCGCGCGGCCACAGCGCGTAGCCCGGGATCACGCCGCAGCGCTGCCAGCCCAGGCGGGCGTACAGGCGTTCGGCGTCGCCGCCGGTCACGGTGTCCAGCACCAGCAGGGTCTTGCCGCACTCTCGCGCCAGGTCCTCGGCGGCGCGCATGAGCGCTGCGCCCAGGCCCTGCCGGCGGGCGCGGCGGTGCACCAGCATCTTGGCCAGGTCAGCGCGGTGCGGCTGGTTGTCGGGCTGGGCCAGCACCAGCTGCACCGTGCCGACGATGCCGAGCTCGTCCTGCGCCACCAGCAAGGCACGCTCGCCTTGCGCCACGCCGACGGCCACGCCCTGCCAGAAGGCGTCGGCGCGCTCGGGTGTCAGCGGGTGCATGAAGCTCACCGAGGCGCCGCCGTCCACGCAGTCGATGAGCAGCGCGCCCAGGCCCAGAAGCTGCGCTGCGTCGACCTGTTGCAGCCGCGTGATGCGGGCCGGTGCTGCGTTCATCGGGTCTCCTGGTTCCATCATGAGTGCCCTGGTTGAGGGTCAGTCGCATGGGCGCGCCCCAGCCAGGCCGCACCGCGCACGCCCGAGGCGTCGCCATGGCGCGCCGGCAGCAGCCGCGTGCGAACGGGCTCGTGTGCGCCGGCCGAGAACACCCAGCCACCCCAGAGTTGCGGCACGGCTGAGTAGAGGTGCGGCATGCGCGACAGGCCACCGCCGAGCACGATGACATCGGGGTCGAGCAGGTTGATCACCGCGGCCAGTGCACGTGCCAGGCGCTTGGCGTGGCGCGCCAGCGTGGCGGTGCAGTCGGCATCACCGGTGGCAGCGCGCTGCGCGATGGCCGCGGCATCCAGACCGCCACCGTGGCGCTGGGCGTGGTCGCGCGCCAGGCCGGGCCCGCTGAGCAGCGTCTCGATGCAGCCGCGGCGGCCGCAGTAGCAGCCCCAGCGCGGCTCGTCGCCGCCTTCGTCCTCGTCGCCCCAGGGCAGCGGGTTGTGGCCCCACTCGCCAGCCAGACCGTTGGCGCCTTGCAGCACGCGGCCCTGCACGGCAATGCCGGCGCCCGTGCCGGTGCCCAGGATGGCGGCGAAGACCACGTCCGCACCGGCACCGGCGCCGTCGGTGGCTTCCGACAGCGCCAGGCAGTTGGCGTCGTTCATCAGCGCGACGGGCTGGCCCAGGATGGCCTGCAGGTCGGCCTGCAGCGGGCGGCCGTTCAGGCAGGTGGAGTTGCAGTTCTTCATCAGGCCGCTGGCGGCCGGCGTGCCCGGCGTGCCGATGCCGATGGACAGCGGCCCGCCGGTGGCCTTGCGCGCCGCGGCCACGAGTGCGGCCACGTGCTGCAAGGTGGCCGTGTAGTCGCCAGCGGGCGTGGCCACGCGCTGGCGCCAGACGACGCTGCCGTCATCGGCCAGCACCGCCGCTTCGATCTTGGTGCCGCCGAGATCGACGCCGAGCGCGTGCACGCTCAGAGTGGCTGGGTGCGCTCGTTCAGCCAGGCCAGCGCCGCGCCGCTGACGCGCGGCGCCAGCACCTGGCGCACGCGGGCGTGGTAGGCGTTGAGCCAGGCCGCTTCGTCTTCGCGCAGCAGCTCGCGCGCGATGCAGCGGGTGTCGATGGGGCACATCGTCAGCGTCTCGAATTCCAGGAACTCGGCGAAGCCATCACCTTCGGGCGTGGCGGCCGGTACGTTGAGCACCAGGTTCTCGATGCGCACGCCCCACTGCCCGGCGCGGTAGACGCCCGGTTCGATGGAGGTGACCATGCCGGCCTCCATCGCCATCTGCGGCTCCACCACCGCCTTGCTGATGCTCTGCGGGCCTTCGTGCACGTTCAGGAAATAGCCCACCCCGTGGCCCGTGCCGTGGCCGAACTCGATGCCTTCGGCCCACAGCGGCGCGCGCGCCAGGCTGTCGAGCATGGGGCTGGGCGTGCCGCTGGGGAAACGCGCGCGCGACAGGTTCAGCGTGCCCTTCAGCACCAGCGTGTAGTCGCGCTTCATCGCTTGGCTGACCTGGCCGACGGGCCACACGCGCGTGATGTCGGTGGTGCCGCCCAGGTACTGGCCGCCGCTGTCGATGAGCAGCAGGCCGTCGCCAGTGATGACAGCATGCGACTCGGGCGTGGCGCGGTAGTGCGGCATCGCGCCGTTGGCGTTGAAGCCGGCGATGGTGGCAAAGCTCAGGCCCATGAAGCCGGGGCGGCGCGCGCGGCAGGCGCTGATCTGCTGATCGATGTCCAGTTCGGTGATGCGCTCGCCACGCGCCAGCGCGGCTTCGAAGGCGGCGTAGAACTCGCACATCGCGGCGCCGTCCTCGGCCATGGCCTCGCGGATGTAGTCGGCCTCGGCGGCCGACTTGCGGCTCTTCATCAGCGTGCTGGGGTTGATGGCCTGCAGCACCTCGCAGCCGGTGCCCACGTTCTGGCGCAGGCCGTGCGTCACGCGCTTGGGGTCGAGCAGCAGCGTGTCGCCGCTGCCCAGGCGGGCCAGCGCGGCGCCGGCCTGCGCATAGGGCGCGATCTGCAGGCCGTCGGCGGCCAGCCGCGCGGCCAGTTCGGGCGCCACCTTGCCGACGCCGACGAAGAGCGTGGCGCTCGTCTGCGTGAGCAGCAGGTGGCCCAGGAAGACGGGGTTGTAGGTGACGTCGTTGCCGCGCAGGTTGGTGATCCAGGCCAGGTCGTCCACCGTGCTCACGAAGTGGTGGCTGGCGCCCAGCCGGGCCATGGCCTCGCGCACTGCGGCCAGGCGGGCGGCGCGCGGCACGGTGGCGTGCGGCGCCAGGTGTTCGTAGACCGGCTCGGCGGGCAGGGGCGGGCGGTCGGGCCAGATGGCGTCGAGCAGGTCGACGTCGGTGCGCAGGCGCACGCCCACCGCCGTCAGCGCGGCCAGCAGCGTGGCCGCGGCGCCCAGGCCCAGCACCTGGCCGTCCACCGCCACGGCCGCGCCGCGCGGCGTGTTTCGCGCCAGCCATTCGACATGCGCGCTGCTGTTGCCGGTGGCGATCTTCACCAGTTCGATGCCGGTGCCGGCGAGTTCGGCTTCGGCCTGCACCCAGTAACGGCTGTCGGCGAAGAGCGCGGCGCGGTCGGCGGCCACCACCAGCGTGGCCATCGACCCCGTGAAGCCCGACAGCCACTGCCGCCCCTGCCAGCGGCCGGGTAGGTATTCGCTGAGATGCGGGTCGGCGGAGGGCACCAGCAGCGCGTGCACGCCGGCCTTGGCCAGTTCCTCGCGCAGCTGCGTGATGCGCAAACGGATGGGGGAGACGCGAATGTCCATGGAACGGTTCTCCGGTATGGCATGGCCGGGGGTGAAGCAGCGGATTCTAGGTGTCGCCCCGCTGGCCGGCCCGGCCCGGCCACACCACCATGTCGATCCCTCATCGCCCGGAGCCCGCCATGGCCGACCCGCAAGCCGCCACACTGACCCAGCTGCGCAACATCCAGGCCCGCACGGGCAAGCGCATCGCCGAATTGCACGCGGCCATTGCCGCCAGCGGCCTTGCCAAACACGGCGAGAAGCGGAGCTGGGCCATGGAAGCCTTCAAGCTGGGCTACGGTGACGCCAACGCACTGGTCCTGCTGATGGGCAAGCCGCTGCCCGACCTGGGCGGTGGTGCACAGCCCGCCGCAGCAGCGACCGACGCCGGTGACCCGCTGGATGCCATCTACACCGGCGCCAAGGCGCACCTGCGCCCGCTGCACGAGGCGGTGATGCAGGCCTTCGCCGCCTTCGGCCCCTTCGAGCAGGCGCCCAAGAAGACCTACATCAGCCTGCGCCGCAAGAAGCAGTTTGCGATGCTGGGCCCGGCCACCCAGGACCTGCTGGAACTCGGGCTGAACGCGAAGTCGCTGCCGGCGCATGCGCGCCTGAAGGCACTGCCGCCGGGCGGCATGTGCAACTACAGCCTGCGCTTCGGCCAGCCGAACGAGGTGGACGCCACGCTCCTGGCCTGGGCGCGCAGCGCCTACGACGCGGCCGGCTGATAAGCTGCCCAGTCACCCAGACTTTGCTCGCGGAGACCCCATGCCCGGACTGCTGCCCCATGTCGACCCCAACGGCCTGCTCGAATATTCGGTGGTCTACACCGACCGCGCGCTGAACCACCTGTCGCGGCGTTTCCAGGGCGTGATGCAGGACGTGTCCGCGACGTTGAAGGAAGTCTACGGCGCGCGCTCGGCGGTGGTGGTGCCCGGCAGCGGCAGTTTCGGCATGGAGGCCGTGGCGCGTCAGTTCGGGGCCGGCCAGCACGTGATGGTGCTGCGCAACGGCTGGTTCAGCTACCGCTGGAGCCAGATCTTCGAGATGTCCGGCGTGGCCGCGGGTGTGGAGGTGCTGAAGGCACGCAAGCTGGCCGCCGATGCCAAGGCGCCCTATGCGCCGCCGCCCGTCGACGACGTGGTCTCCGCCATCCGCAAGAGCCGCCCGGCGCTGGTGTTCGCGCCGCACGTCGAAACCTCGGCCGGCATGCTGCTGCCCGATGACTACCTGCGCGCCGTGGCCGACGCCGTGCATGCGCACGACGGCCTCTTCGTGCTTGACTGCATCGCCTCGGGCGCGATGTGGGTCGACATGAACACCACCGGCGTCGATGTCATCGTCAGCGCGCCGCAGAAGGGCTGGAGCAGCACGCCTTGCGCCGGCCTGGTGATGCTGAGCGAGCGCGCGCAACTGCGCATCGAGCAGACCACCAGCAGCAGTTTCTCGCTCGACCTGAAGAAGTGGCTGGCCATCATGGAGCAGCACGAAAAGGGCGTGGCCACCTACCACGCCACGCTGCCCACCGACGGCCTGGCGATGCTGCGCGAAGCCATGGCCGAGACGCGCGCCTTCGGCTTTGCGAAGGCGCGCGACGCGCAGCAGGCCATCGGCACGCGTGTGCGCGCGCTGCTGGAGGAAGAAGGCATCCAGAGCCTGGCCGCCCCCGGCTTCCAGGCGCCCTGCGTGGTGGTGAGCTACACCGACCACGCCGACTGGCAGAACACCAAGGCCTTCGCCGAACAGGGCCTGCAGATCGCCGCCGGCGTGCCGCTGGCGCTGGACGAGGGGCCGGATTTCCGCACCTTCCGCATCGGGCTCTTCGGCATCGACAAGCTGAAGAACGTCGACCGCACCGTCGCCAGCTTCGAGCGGGCGCTCGATCAGCTCATGTGACTACAGATCGGTGCGCAGCTTCCAGATTTCCGGGAACAGCACCGTGTCCAGCATCTTGCGCAGGTAGCTCACGCCGCCGGTGCCGCCGGTGCCACGCTTGAAGCCGATGACACGTTCCACCGTCGTCACGTGGCGGAAGCGCCAGAGGCGGAAGGCGTCTTCCAGGTCGGTGAGTTCCTCGCCGAGTTGATAGAGGTCCCAGTGCGCCTGGGGCGCGCGGTAAACCTGCAGCCAGGCGGCTTCGACTTCGGCGTTTTCTTCGTAGGGCAGGGTCCAGTCGCGTTCGGTGTACGTGGCTGGCACCGCCAGGCCGCGGCGCGCCAGCAGGCGCAGCGCCTCGTCGTACAGCGATGGCGCACGCCAGGCGGCTTCCACGTGCGCCAGCAGGTCGGGCCGATGGGCATGCGGCTTGAGCATCAGGTGGTTCTTGTTGCCCAGGCTGAACTCGATGCAGCGGTACTGCCAGCTCTGGAAGCCGCTGCTGTTGGCCAGGTAGGGGCGGATGGCGCTGTACTCGGGCGGTGTCATGGTGGCCAGCACGTCCCAGGCGTGCACCAGCTGTTCCATGATCTTGGAGACACGCGCCAGCTCCTTGAAGGCCGAATGCAGCTGGTCGGCCGCCACGTGCGCGATGGCCGCGCGCAGCTCGTGCAGCATGAGCTTCATCCACAGCTCGCTGGTCTGGTGCTGCACGATGAACAGCATCTCGTCGTGGCCCGGGCTCAGCGGGTGCTGGGCGTTCAGCACCGCGTCCAGGTGCAGGTAGTCGCCGTAGCTCATGTCGGCGCTGAGGTCGAGCTGGGCCTCGTGGTGCCCCTCGTCGCTTCCGCCGTGGTTGACGGGGCAGCCGGACATGATCAGGTCACCGCGTGGCGCTGGTTGAACTCGGGGCGGCGCCAGACTTCCGTTCGCAGCACATCGGCCACGTGTTCGGCCGCGTCCCAGGCGTCGACGTAGCGCACATACAGCGGCGTGAAGCCGAAGCGCAGGATGTCCGGCGCGCGAAAGTCGCCGATGACACCGCGCGCGATGAGCGCCTGCATCACCGGGTAGCCGATCTCGGGGTGGGCGAAGCAGGCCTGGCTGCCGCGAAGGGCATCGTCGCGCGGCGAGACCAGATGCAACGATGGGCAACTGGCGGCCACCCGGTCGGCAAACAGCCTCGTCAACGCCAGCGACTTTTCGCGCAGCGCCGCCATGCCGCCATGCACTTCGGCCGCCAGCACGGTGTCGACGCCGCATTCCAGCGCCGCAAGCGACAGCACCGCCGGTGTGCCGCAGAGGTAGCGCGAGATGCCGGCCGCCGGCCGGTAGCCGGGCGTGAACTCGAAGGGCGCGGCATGGCCCATCCAGCCGGCCAGCGGCTGCCAGAAGCGTTCGGCGTGTTGCGGGTTCGCCCACACGAAAGCCGGCGCGCCCGGGCCGCCGTTGAGGTACTTGTAGCCGCAGCCGATGGCGAAATCCGCTTGCGCGGCATGCAGGTTGACGGGCACGGCGCCAGCGCTGTGCGCCAGGTCCCACACCGTCAGCACGCCGGCCTCGTGCGCGGCGCGTGTGAGCGCCGCCATGTCGTGCATGCGGCCGGTGCGGTAGTTCACATGCGTGAGCATCAACACCGCCGTCTGCGCGTTCAGCAGACTGGGCAGTTCATCGGATTCGGCCAACTGCAGCGTGAACCCGCGCTCGCGCGCCAGCGCCTCGGCGATGTAGAGGTCGGTGGGGAAGTTGCTGCGCTCGCTGAGGATCACCTTGCGCTGCGGCGCATCGGCCGCGGTGATGCTGAGCGCCGCGCTCAGCACCTTGAAGAGGTTGACGCTGGTGGAGTCGGCCACCACCAGTTCGCCGACGCCGGCGCCCACCAGGCGCGCGATCTTGTCGCCCACGCGCCGTGGCAGATCGATCCAGCCGGCCGTGTTCCAGCTGCGGATGAGGTCCACACCCCACTCGCGTTGCACCACGTCCTGCACGCGCGCGGCCGTGCTCCGGGGCAGCACGCCGAGCGAATTGCCGTCGAGGTAGATCACGCCCTCGGGCAGTGTGAACTGCTCGCGCAACGGCGCCAGCGGGTCGGCGGCATCCAGGGCTAGTGCGTCTTGTCGGTTCATGGCAGTTCTCGCAACACGGCCCGCACGGGTGAGGCACAGGCCGTGGTCAGTTTCAGGGGCAGGGCGATGAGTTCGTAGTCGCCCTCGGGCACTTCGTCGAGCACCAGGTTTTCCAGCACGCGCAGGCCGTGGCGGCGGATGATCTGGTGGCTGTCGAGCGTCTTGCTGTCGGCGGGGTCGATGCTGGCGGTGTCGATGCCGATGAGCATCACGCCCACGGCGGCCAGGCGCTCGACGGTCTCAGGCGCGTAGGCGGCGAGCGCGCCGTCCCAGCGGTCGACCGGCATGCGGGTGTAGGTGCGCACCAGCACACGCGGCGGCAGGTCGGCGGTGGCGTGCGCGATGTGCTCCCAGCGCACCAGCGGCGCCACGCCGATGGCGTGGATGACGCGGCAGCGGCCGAGGAAGGGCTCCAGCGACACGTCGCCGATGGCGGCGCCGGCATCGTCGTAGTGCAGTGGTGCGTCGGCATGCGCGCCGGTGTGCGGCGACAGGGTCAAGGTGCTCACGTTCACCGGGCAACCCGGCCCGATGCGCGCTGCCCAGACCTGCTGGAAGGGCGCATCGCCCGGGAACACCGGCGAGCCGGCGTGCACGGGCGGCGAGATGTCCCAGAGCCTGTTCTGCATGGCGCCGATGATACCGGCCCTGTGCATTTAGTTGACAACTAAACTATTCAGCCGAAGAATGCGGCCATGAGTGACGAGAGTTTCTCGAGCGCGAATTCCCGCTTGGCGGGACGACGCGCAGCGTCTAGGGTGCTCCGATGACGCCCAGCGCTCACCTCGACAGCTTTGCGCGTGAGCGCCTGCCGCCGCCCGAGGCGCTGCCCGAGTTCCTGTTCGAGCGGCCCGAGCTGCTATTCCCGCCGCGCCTGAACTGCGCCAGCGAACTGCTCGACCGCTGGGTGGCGCAGGGTGAAGGCAGCCGCCTGTGCATCCAGGGTGCGGGCGTGCGCTGGAGTTATGCCGAGCTGCAGGCGCAGGCGAATCGCATCGCGCGGGTGCTGGTCGACGACATGGGCCTGGTGCCCGGCAACCGCGTGCTGCTGCGCGGCGCCAATGCGCCCATGCTCGCGGCCTGCTGGTTTGCGGTGGTCAAGGCTGGCGGCATTGCGGTCGGCAGCATGCCGCTGCTGCGCGCGCGCGAGCTGGTGGCGATCATTCACAAGGCGCAGATCACGCATGCCTTGTGCGACGCCCGGCTGGCCGACGAGCTGGCGCAGGCGCGCACCACCTGCCCGACCTTGACGCAGGTTCTGCACTACGGTGGCGAGCTCGAAACGCGCGCCGCCGCCAGGCCGGCGCAGTTCGACAACATCGACACCGCGGCCGACGATGTCTGCCTCATCGCCTTCACCTCGGGCACCACTGGCGTGCCCAAGGGCACGATGCACTTCCACCGCGACGTGATGGCGGCCTGCGCGTGCTGGCCGCCGCACGTGCTGCGGCCCGTGCGCGACGATGTCTTCATCGGCAGCCCGCCGCTGGCTTTCACCTTCGGCTTGGGCGGCTTGCTGCTGTTCCCGTTGTCGGTGGGCGCCAGCACCGTGCTGGTGGAGAAGGCCACGCCCGACGCGCTGCTGCCGGCCATCGCGATGTACCGCGCCACGGTGTGCTTCACGGCGCCAACTTCTTATCGCGCCATGGCGGCCCAGGTGGCGCAGCACGACCTCTCCAGCCTGCGCAAATGCGTCTCGGCCGGTGAGGCGCTGCCCGCGGCCACGCGGCTGTTGTGGAAGCAGGCTACCGGCATCGAGCTCATCGACGGCATCGGCTCCACCGAGCTGCTGCACATCTTCATCAGTGCCGACGAAAACCAGGCCCGCCCCGGCGCCACCGGCCTGCCCGTGCCCGGCTATCGCGCCGCGGTGCTGGGCGACGACATGCAGCCTTTGCCGCCCGGCCAGGTGGGCCGCCTGGCCGTGAAAGGCCCCACGGGCTGCAAGTACCTGGACGACCCGCGCCAGGCCCAGTACGTGCAGCAGGGCTGGAACCTCACGGGCGATGCCTACCTCGTCGACAGCGACGGCCAGTTCGTCTACCAGGCGCGCACCGACGACATGATCATCTCTGGCGGCTACAACATCGCCGGCCCCGAGGTGGAAAGTGCGCTGCTGCTGCACCCGGCGGTGGCCGAATGCGGCGTGGTCGGCGTGGCCGACGAGGCGCGCGGCATGCTGGTCAAGGCCTTCGTCGTGCTCAAGCCCGGCCACGCGCCTGACGCCGACATGAGCAAGGCGCTGCAGGACTTCGTCAAGCAGACCATCGCGCCCTTCAAGTACCCGCGCGAGATCGAGTTCCGCGAAACGCTGCCGCGCACTGAAACCGGCAAGCTGCAGCGCTTCAGGCTCAAGGCTGCGCTATGAAGTTCGAAGCCCGCCGCACGGTGCGCTTCTCCGATTGCGACCCGGCCGGCATCGTCTTCTTTTCGCAGTATCTCGTCATGCTCAACGGCTTCGTCGAGCAGTGGTTCGACGAGGGCCTGCGCGTGCCCTATGCGCGGCTCATCGGCGAACGCCGCATGGGGCTGCCCACGGTGCGGCTGGAAGTGGACTTCACGGCCGTCAGCCGGCACGGCGATGGGCTCACGCTCGCGCTCGGCATCCACAAGCTCGGCCGCAGCTCGCTCACCCTGCAGCATGAAGTCCACGGCCCTGCGGGCGAGTTGCGCCTGCGCTGCCGCCAGGTGCTGGTCTGCACCAGCCTGCACACCCACCGCCCGCAGCCACTGCCCGACGACGTGCGTGCCGCGATCACCCCTTACCTTGCCGAGGACCCACCATCATGAAGGTGCTGCAACCGCCCACCTGGGCCACCCCGCGCGGTTATGCCAATGGCGTCGCGGCCACCGGCACCCAGGTCTACGTGGCCGGGCAGATCGGCTGGAACGCGCAGAACGTCTTCGTCAGCGACGACTTCGTGGCCCAGGTGCGCCAGGCGCTGCTGAACGTGCGCGCCGTGCTGGCCGAGGCCGCCGCCAGGCCCGAGCACATCGTGCGCATGACCTGGTACGTGCTCGACAAGCGCGAATACCTCTCGCGTGGCCGCGAGATCGGCGCCGTCTACCGCGAAGTGATCGGCAGCTACGCCGTGGCCATGTCGGCGGTGCAGGTGAGTGCGCTGATGGAAGACCGCGCCAAGGTGGAGATCGAGGTCACGGCCGTGGTGCCATAGCCGCTGGCGCGGCTTCCGTGCTGCGCCGGCGGCCGTAGGTGATGCGCGCCCACAGCGCCTCCATCGGGCCGCGCTCGTGCGTCTTCAGCCACCACAGGCTCCACGGCACCTGCACGACCCAGAAGATGGCCAGCGACAGCGCGAAGCCGGCGGCCGGCCCCACCTTGTCCCACAGCCCGAAGCCCCAGTTGTAGAACAGCGCGGTGCAGATCAGCGACTGCATCAGGTAGTTGGTCAGCGGCATGCGGCCCGCTGCGCCCAGCGGTGCCAGCCAGCGCTGCCAGGCCGGCAGTTGCGCCAGGCGCACGATGGCCAGCACGTAGAAGATCATCATGGCTGGCCGGCTGATGTTGTAGCAAAGGCCGCCCAGCAGCTTGATGAGCGAAGGCCCAGGCGTGCGGTTGAGCGAAAAGATCAGCGTGAACGCAGCCTCGCAGACCAGCCCCACGCCCAGCGCCCACCACATCAGGCGGCGGACCTGCGGCATCAGCTCGGGCACGCGCTGCACCCAGCGGCGGCGCCCGGCGAGCACGCCGATGAGCATGGTCAGCGCCATGCTCACGTACCAGCCGAAGATGCCCCAGAGGCTCAGCGGGGTGGTGTAGGTGTGAACCATCAAGCGCGTGTTCTCGCGCACGGCATCCCACCAGGTGCCCTGGCCAAAGGCCAGGTTGTTGCTGGCGGCGAAGGCCAGGCCCTGCTGCACGCGCGCGGCCACCATCTCGGGTGTGAAGATCACCAGCCGCAGCGCGCCAGAGACCAGCGGGTAGATCAGGCACACCGCCATGATCACGATGAGCCCGCGGTCGCTGACACGGCGCAGGCCGAACAGCAGGATCAGGCCCAGCACGGCGTAGACGTGCAGCACGTCGCCTTCCCACACGAAGAAGGCATGCACCAGGCCGATGACGGCCAGCACCAGCAGCCGCCGCACGTAGAGCTGCGTGGCCTGCGCCGTGCCCTGCTGCTGCATGCGCGTGAACTGGATCGTGAAGCCGATGCCGAAGAGCAGGCTGAACATGCTGTTGAACTTGCCGGCGAACAACATGTCGCGCAGGTCTTCGGCCCAGCGGTCGATCGGGCCCGGCCAGTGGTGCGAGCCGTTGGCTTCGGTGAAGCCGCTGTAGCTGAAGCCGGGCATGTTCATGATCAGGATGCCCATCAGCGCGAAGCCGCGCAGGATGTCCAGCGTGGGCAGGCGTTCGGTGCGTGGCAAGGACGACAGCGTCGTGGAATCTGACATGCGGAGGCTCCCTGTGGTGAGCGCCGCTCGACACGGCCGCGCCTGACCTGGATACAGACCTGGATGCAGACGCGATGCTGAACGCGTTGCGGACATCCGCCAAGCGAAATGCCGGCCGTCGACCGATCTCTGGCCAGCAGGCCTAGGCTATTGGGGGGATGCGGTGGCGAAAGGGCCGCCAAACAGCTCGACCAGCGCCTGCCGCAGCTGCGCCTGCCCCACGGCGTTGGTGTTGTGGTGCGAGCCGCCTTCCACGAGCACGAAGCGCTTGGGCGCGCGCGCACCTTCGTAGAGCGCGCGGCCCAGTTCTGGCGGGATCAGCGTGTCTTCGCTGCCGTGCACCACCAGCACCGGCGCGCCCACCTGCGCGATGCGCGAACCGGCGTCGAGCCGCTGCGTGATGAAGGGCCCGACCGGCAGCCAGCCCCACTTGAAGGTGCGCACCACGGCCGGGATGGACGGGAAGCTGCTTTCGACGATGAGCCCCGTCTCGTCGGCCACGTCGGCGGCCAGTTGCACCGCCAGCGCGCCGCCCAGCGAATGGCCGAAGACGTAACGCGGCAGCCCCGGGTGGCGGGCGGCCAGCCAGCCCCAGGCGGCGTGGGCGTCTTCCAGCGCCAGCGCCTCCGAAGGCAGCTCGGGCGTGCTGCGGCCGAAGCCGCGGTAGTCCACGCCCAGCACCGCGAAGCCCAGGTCATGCAGGCGGCGCATGCGCGGTGCGCTGCCGCGCACGTCCCAGCGCGCACCGTGCAGGTAGAGCAGCACGGGGGCGTCGGCGCGCTCCTGCGGCAGCCACAGGCCGTGCAGGGTGACGGCCTCGCCGCTGGCGCGCGACGTGAAAGGGATCCACACGTCGGCCATGCCCTGGGCGGCGGCCTCGCCACCCCACCAGGTGCGGCTGCCGGGCTGGAAGATCCAGCGCCGCTGCTGTTCGTCCAGCGCGGCGCAGCCGCCGGCCAGCAGCGCCAGGGCCAGCACGGCCAGCAACAGGCGGCGGGGGCGGGTGATCGAAGCCATCGTCTTGATGCTGCCACGGCCGCAGCGGCCCGTGCTGCGAACCGGGATGCCACCCCTTGAAGTGCGTGGCCGTTTGTGTAGTCTCCGTGCGTCTGCCCTGCCGGGAGGTCCGAGCATGAAACCGGTATCCGAACTGCTGAAAAAGCGCGACGGCACGCTCTGGCACGTGCGCCCCGACGACAGCGTCTACACCGCGCTGGAATTGCTGGCGCAGTACGAGGTGGGCGCGCTGATGGTCATCGAGAGCGGCCGCCTGGTGGGCGTGTTCTCCGAGCGCGACTACACGCGCAAGATCGCCTTGCAGGGCCGCAACTCCAAGACCACGCCGGTGGCCGACATCATGACGCGGCAGGTGCTGACGGTGACGCCCGACACCCGCACACGCGCCTGCGTGGCGCTGATGAGCGAGCGCAAGATCCGCCACCTGCCGGTGCTGGACGGCAGCACGGTGCTGGGCATGATCTCCATCCGCGACATCATGGACGACATCATCGAGATGCACGAGGCCACCATCGCGCAGCTCGAAAACTACATCCAGACCTAACGCGAAGTCGGGGCGGATGGTGCCGAGTGGCTGTCGGCGCGTCGCGAGCCCGTAACGACACGCTATGCTCGCGCGCTCATGACTGAGCCCGACGGCATCGACACCGCCATCCAGCGCAAACTGCTGCGTGTGGCGGTGCGCAATTCGGCGCGCAGTGTGCCGCTGCTGACGGTGGCAGTGCTGTTCCTGGCCTGGCTGGGCTGGCAAGCCGGTGACCGGGTCGCCGCCGCGGCCATGCTGCTGCTGGGCCTGCCGGTGTCGGTGTGGCGCTGGGCCATCGACAACGCATGGCGCGGGCAAGAGGACATCGCGCCCTCGCACATCGCCGGTGTGGTGCGGCAGCTGGAAGGCAACGCCGTGCTGGTGGGCGTGATGTGGGCCATTGCCACGGTCTTCATCTATCCCACGCTCACCGGCACCACGGCCACCGTCTACATCGGCATCGTCTGCGGTTCGGTGTCCACCGCGGCCTTCTTCATGTCGATGGCCGGCCGCAGCTTCGTGCTGCTGGCGGGCCTGCAGCTGGGCTCGTTGGCCGTCGTCTCGCTGCTGCCGGGACCGGCCCAGTCCTACCCGCTGGCGGTGCTGGCGCTGCTCTTCGGCGTGACCATGATGCGGGCCACGCGCGAGTTCGGCGACACCGCGCTGCGCAGCATGCGCCACAGCCTGGAAGCCGACGAGGCCAACGCCTCGCTGGTGCGCGCGAAAGAGGCGGCCGAGGCTGCCAACGTCGCCAAGAGCCAGTTCCTGGCGACCATGAGCCACGAAATCCGCACGCCCATGAACGGCGTGCTGGGCGCTTTGGACCTGCTGCGCCAGACCACGCTGGACATGCGCCAGCGCCGGCTGGTGAAGACGGCGGCGGCCTCGGGCGAGTCGCTGATGGACATCCTCAACGATGTACTCGACCACTCCAAGATCGAGGCCGGCAAGCTGGTGCTGGCCTCCACGCCGATGTCGCTGCATTCGGTGGTCGCCTCGGCCACGGCGCTGTTCCGCGCCAATGCCGAAAGCCGCGGCCTGGGCATCACGCTGGAGATGGGCGCCGGCGTGCCCGACGGCGTGATGGGCGACGCGCCGCGCCTGAAGCAGGTGCTGCTGAACCTGCTGGGCAACGGCGTGAAGTTCACCGAAAAGGGTGGCGTCACGCTGCGCCTGGCGTTGGAGCCGCCGCAGCCCGGCGCCGAGGTGCACCGCGTCCGCTTCGAGGTGCAGGACACCGGCATCGGCATCCCCATGCCCGCGCTGGAACAGGTCTTCCAGCCCTTTCACCAGGTCGACAGCACGCGCTCGCGCCTGCGCGGCGGCACCGGCCTGGGCCTGGCCATCAGTCAGCGCATCATCGAAGCCATGGGCGGGCGCATCGGGGTGCGCAGCCGCATCGGCGAAGGTTCAGCATTCCACTTCACGCTGGACCTGCCACCGGCGCCCAACGTGCCGCTGCCGGCCTACGACTCCGACTTCGGCGGCCTGGACACCAGCGCGCTGCTCGTTGGTACCGTGCTGCTGGTGGAAGACAACATCGTCAACCGCATGATCGGCGCCGAGATGCTGAAGTCCTTCGGCCTTGAGGTGATGGAAGCCGAAGACGGCGCGCAGGCGCTGTCGTTGCTGGAAAACCAGCGCGTCGACCTGGTGCTGATGGACATCCAGATGCCGGTGCTCGACGGCTACGCTGCCACGCGCCGCCTGCGCGAACGCGAGACGCGTCTGCGGCTGCCGCGCGTGCCCATCGTCGCGCTCACCGCCAACGCCTTCGACGAGGACGCCGCGCAGAGCATGGCTGCGGGCATGGACGCGCACCTGGCCAAGCCGTATTCGCGTCTGCAACTGCGCGAGCTGCTCAAGCGCTGGTTGTAGGCGGGACTACAAGGCGAGACGGCGCGACTGCATCAGCAGCAGACCCTCGAAGACCAGCGTGTCCACCGTTTCGAAGGGCAGGTCGGTCACCGGCGCCAGCTTCAGCGCCGCGCCGCCGCTCATCAGCAGCATGGGCGACTGCCCAGTGCGCGTCTGCAGCCGCCGCGCCTGGCGTTCAATGGCGCCGGCAATGGCGTTGGTGCCGCCGCTCATCAGCGCGTCGCTGGTGTTGGTGGGGAAGTCCACCACCTCACCCGTGGGCACTTTCAGGCCGGCGGTGCCCATCTCCAGCGCGCGCTGCATGAGGCCGAAGCCGGGCAGGATCAGGCCACCCAGGAAGCGGCCTTCGGCGTCCAGCGCATCCACGGTGACGGCGGTGCCCACCATCACCACCAGCGCCGGCCGCTGCGCGCCGCCATGGGCCACGGCGTCGAGCACGCGTGAACGGGCACCGGCCAGTGCCACCCAGCGGTCGGCGCCCAGGCGGCTGGGGTGGTCGTAGCCGTTGACCAGGCCGGCTTCGTGCGATGAGGGCACCACCCAGTGCGGTTCGACGTCCCACAGTTCGAGTTGCTCTTCCACGCGGCGGCGGATGGCGTCGCCGGCGACCACGCAGCCCAGCATGCTGGCCGGCTCGGGCAGACTCTTCCAGTCGCCTTCGGCCAGGCTGTCGATGGTTTCCAGGAAGGCCGCGCCGTGCTGCAGCAGCTTGGCGCCGGGGTGCGGCGCGGTGTACAGCGCCCACTTCAGTCGCGTATTGCCGATGTCGAGGGCCAGAAAGGTCATGGGCAGGCCGCGGTTATACGGTGCGCGAGCGTAGCAGCGCAGCCCCAAGCAAAAGCCCGCGGGTTAACCATGAAGCGGCAGCCCGCGCCTGCGGCGCATGGCATCATCGATGCTGACGTTTACGTAAACGTCAACCAAACCCGTCTTTGCCCTCTCAGCGCTCCAGGTGCCGCGCCATGACCGACCTCTCCGCCGAAGCCAAAGGCCTTGCGAACTACCGCCCCGCGAACAAGGTGCGCTTCGTCACCGCCGCCAGCCTGTTCGACGGCCACGACGCGGCCATCAACATCATGCGGCGCATCCTGCAGGGCATGGGCACCGAGGTCATCCACCTCGGCCACAACCGCAGCGTCGACGAAGTGGTGACGGCGGCTTTGCAGGAAGACGTGCAGGGCATCGCCATCAGCAGCTACCAGGGCGGGCATGTCGAGTACTTCAAGTACATGGTCGACCTGCTGAAGAGCCGCGGCGGCGAACACCTCCAGGTCTTCGGCGGCGGCGGCGGCGTCATCGTGCCGGCCGAGATCCGCGAACTGCAGGGCTACGGCGTGGCGCGCATCTACAGCCCCGAAGACGGCCAGCGCATGGGGCTGCAGGGAATGATTGGCGAGATGGTCATGCGCTGCGACGCCGACCTGTCGGCCTACGCGCCGCGCAACGCCGCCGCGCTGCAGGGCCACACCGACGCGGCGTGGCGCGCGCTGGCCCAGGCCATCACGGCGCTGGAGAACGGCAAGGCCGACGCGGGCTTTCGGGCCGCGCTGGCGGCCGCGGCCGGCAAGGCGCCGGTGCTGGGCATCACCGGCACCGGTGGCGCGGGCAAGAGCAGCCTGACCGACGAACTGATCCGCCGCATTCGCCTGGACCAAGGCGACTCGCTGCGCATCGCGGTGATCAGCATCGACCCGTCGCGCCGCAAGAGCGGCGGCGCGCTGCTCGGCGACCGCATCCGCATGAATGCGATCTCTCCGTGGCAAGGCGGCCCGCGCGTCTTCATGCGCAGCCTGGCCACGCGTGACTTCGGCAGCGAGATCAGCCAGGCCCTGCCCGACGCGTTGCTGGCCTGCCAGGCCGCCGGCTTCGACCTCATCGTGGTCGAAACCTCGGGCATCGGCCAGGGCGACGCCGCCATCGTGCCGCTGGTCGACGTGCCGCTGTACGTGATGACGCCGGAGTTCGGCGCCGCCAGCCAGCTGGAGAAGATCGACATGCTCGACTTCGCCGAGTTCGTGGCCATCAACAAGTTCGACCGCAAGGGCGCGGCCGATGCGCTGCGCGACGTGGCCAAGCAGGTGCAGCGCAACAAGGAAGCGTGGAAAGTGGCGCCTGAGCAGATGCCGGTCTTCGGCACCATGGCCAGCCGCTTCAACGACGACGGCGTGACCGCTCTGTACCAGGCGCTGCGGCCGCGCCTGCGGGCGCTGGGCCTGAAGCTAGGTGAAGGCCAGGGCCGCCTGCCGGCGGTGAACACACGCCACAGCACGCACCAGGTGCCCATCGTGCCGGGTGCGCGCGTGAGGTATCTCGCCGACATCGCCGATACCGTGCGCAGCTACAAGCAGCGCGCGCTGCAGCAGGCGGCGCTGGCGCGCGCCATCCAGCAGCTGCGCGCCACTGCCGCCATGCTGCAGACCGACAAGCCCGAGCGCCACCGTGCCGTGGAAGCCGTGGATGACCTGGCGGCCACGCGTGAAACACAGCAGGACGCACAGGCGAAGAAGCTGCTCGCCATGTGGCCCGACATGCAGAAGGCTTACGCCGGCGACGAGTACGTGGTGAAGATCCGCGACAAGGAAATCCGCACCGCGCTCACGCACACCACGCTGTCGGGCAGCAAGATCCGCAAGGTGGCGCTGCCGAAGTACGAATGCCATGGCGAACTGCTGAAGTGGCTGCTGCTCGACAACGTGCCGGGCAGCTTCCCCTACACCGCCGGCACCTTCGCCTTCAAGCGTGAAGGCGAAGATCCGACGCGCATGTTTGCCGGCGAGGGTGATGCGTTCAG
>JANNFE010000383.1:0-5572 GCA_031379415.1 Betaproteobacteria bacterium
GGCATGCGGCGCAGCACTTCGCCCGGCGGCAGCAGGGTGCGCAGGCCCGACGACCAGCGGTCACGCACGGGGCCGGCGCCGGCACGCACGAGCACGCCGCCCAGGCCGTGCGGGTCCACGCAGACCAGCGCTGCGGCCCAGGCCGCGTCGTTCCAGGCCTGCTGCTCGGCCGTCGGTTCCGGATTCACGCCCCGAAGATCTCGACGGCCACGCGGTCGACGCGCGCGCTGGCGTCGGTGTCGTCCAGCGGGTCGCGGCGCAGGCGGTGGCGCAGGGCGGGCTTGGCGATGCGGCGGATCTGGCTGTCGCCGACGACGCTGTCGCCATCCAGCGCAGCGAGTGCACGCGCCGCGCGGATCACCGTCAGCTCACCGCGCAGCCCGTCGGTGCCCAGGCCCATGCACAGCTGTGCGGCGCGTTCCAGCGCGGCGTCGGGCACCTGCACCTCGTTCAACCGTTCGCGCGCGGCCACCAGCTTCCGTCGCAGCTTGTCGTCTTCCTTGTGCCAGCGTTCGATGAAGGCTTCGGGGTCGCGCTCGAAGGCGTCGCGCCGGCGCACCACCTCCACGCGCGACGCAATGTCCTGCGGCGTGCGCACCTCCACCGCCAGGCCGAAGCGGTCCAGCAACTGCGGGCGCAGTTCGCCTTCTTCCGGGTTGCCGCTGCCCACCAGCACGAAGCGCGCCGGGTGGCGTACGGACAGGCCTTCGCGTTCGACCACGTTCTCGCCCGAGGCGGCCACGTCGATGAGCAGGTCGACCAGATGGTCTTCGAGCAGGTTGACTTCGTCGATGTAGAGAAAGCCGCGGTGCGCGCGCGCCAGCAGGCCGGGCTCGAAGGCCTTGACGCCGGCGGTCAGCGCGCGTTCCAGATCGAGCGCGCCGACGACGCGGTCTTCGGTGGCGCCCAGCGGCAGGTCGACCACCGGCACCGGCACCAGCTTGGTCTTCGGCTTGCCGGCTTTCAGCGTCGGGCATTGGTCGCAGGCCGTGCTGTGGTCGCTGGGGTCGCAGGCGTAGCGGCAGCCGACCACGGCCTTCATCTTCGGCAGCAGCGCGGCCAGCGCGCGCACCGCGGTGCTCTTGCCGGTGCCGCGGTCACCGAAGACGAGCACGCCGCCGATGCGCGGGTCGACCGCGGCGCACAGGATGGCGAGCTTCATCTCGTCCTGGCCGACGATGGCTGAAAACGGAAAGTAGGAGGAGGCCATGGGTGAGGAGTCAGTGCATTCCGAAAGTTCGGCTGTCGGCCGCTGCGAGCCGCCGCCGCGCGCGGCGCAGCGCCAGCAGCACCGCGCCGGCCGCCACGGGGATGGCCAGGCCGGTGGCGAGGTCGGGGTTGACGGGCAGGCCGCCGGCCTTCGCCGCCTTGGCCAGGTAGCCCACCAGGCCGGCCACGTAGTAGCAGATGGCGGCAATCGACAGGCCTTCCACCGTCCGCTGCAGGCGCAGCTGCAGCTTGGCGCGACGGTCCATGCTGGCCAGCAGCGCCTGGTTCTGCTTTTCGCGCGCGATGCTCACGCGCGTGGCCAACAGGCCGCTGGCCTGCGCCACGCGTTCCGACAGGTCGTGCAGCCGCTGCGACACCGTGTTGCAGGTGGCCACGGCTGGCGTCAGGCGCCGCGCCATGAACTCGTCGATGGTCTGCACGCCGGGCAGTCGTCGTTCGCGCAGCTCGGCGACGCGCCGCGTCATCAGCTCGAAATAGGCGCGGCAGGCGCCGAAGCGGAACTGGCTGGCCGCGAGGCCGCTTTCCACTTCGGCGGCCAGGCGCGTCAGTTCGTGCAGCAGGCGCTCGTCGTCACCCTGGTCGCGCGCAATGCCGTCTGTCAGCGTGGCCAGCGCGGCCTCGATCTCCAGGATGCGCGGACTCTGGCGCCGCGCGATCGGCAGTGCCAGCAAGGCCATCATGCGGTAGACCTCGATCTCGAACAGGCGCTGCAGCGTGCGCCCGGCCTGGCGTTCGGTGAGTTGGCCGTCGATGAGCACGAAGCGCGTGCAGCCGTCGTGCAGCTGGAAGTCGCTGAAGACACGCGCCGCGCCGTCGGCGATCTCGGCGCCGGCCACCTGCTGGCCTTCGAAGGCCAGGCCCAGCAGCCCGGCCAGGCGTGCTTCGTCGGGCGCGGCCAGCAGCTTGGCATGCACGGCGGCGATGGTGGCGCCGGGCAGCGCGGCCAGCCAGGCCGGCGGCAGCAGGCTGGCGGCCACGGTCTGGAAGGGCTGCTCGCCGATGCCGGGCGCGATGACGGTGTAGCCCGAGAACTCGCCGTGGCGTTCCCACTTCAGGCGCAGGCCGCCGAACTCGGTGCGGAAATGCGTGGCGCCCGGCGGCGGCGGCTCGACACCCTGCGCCTCGCACAGCGCGGCCAGGTGGGCCAGCTCGCGGCTGCGCAGGTCGGCGTCCACCAGCACGGCCACGTAACTGGCGCGCGCCGGTGCCTTGACGGCTTCCGGCGGGCGGGCATGGACTTCTTCGGCCAGCGTGGTCCGCAGCGCGTGATCCGGCGGAAACATCGACATCGGTGCGTGCGGGCTCGGTACTTCAGGGAGCGGGGCCCGCAGTGTATGTCACGCCACCTTGACAGCGAGCGCTCAGCCGCCTTGCAGGAAGCGCCCGATCAGGCGGTGGAAGTGGTGCACGCCGGCCTCGTGCCGCGGCGCATAGCGCCCGCCTGCGTACAGGCGCGAACGCAGGCCGCGCTGCACCCCCAGCACCACGGCTTCGTCCTCCATCTCCACCGGGTCGAGTGCGCCACCGGCACCCTGGCCCAGCAAACCGGCGTCGGCCACGAAGGACCGGAACAGCACGCGCGTGCGCGTGGGCGAGAGCGGCAGCACCAGGTTCACCGACAGGCCCCAGGGGTAGACGTTGAACATCAGGTTGGGGAACAGCCACCAGTAGCAGGCGGCGATGCGCTGGCCATCTTCGGGTGACCCGGCGGGCGGCGTGAAGGCCGCTTCGCCTTCGCGCGCCGCGGCCAGCTGCAGCACGCTGGCGCTGCCCAGTTGATAGCGATAGTCGGCCATGTCCAGCGTGCGGTTCAGCGCCGGATGCACGAAGGGGATGTGCAGGCCTTCGAGGTAGTTCTCGATGTAAAGGGCCCAGTGCGCGTCGAACTCGAAGCTGCGCGAACGCGCAGGGTCGGCGGTGAACGTGGCCATGGGCAGCCAGGCCAGGCGTTCGCGCATCTCGGCCAGCAGTTCGTCCAGCGGCAGCGCGGGGGCCAGCGATGCGAAGCCGTGGCCGGCGAACTCACCGAAGCTGACCTGAGGCAGATCGTCGCGGGCTTCCGGAAAGCCGCAGGCGCCTTCAAAGCCCGGCATGGCGCGGAAGCGGCCGTCCAGCTCGAAGCGCCGGCCGTGGTAGCCGCAGCGGATGTGCTCGGCCCTGCAGGCTGCATCGACGAGGATGTTGCCGCGGTGCGTGCAGACATTGCTCAGGCAGCGCAGCGTGCCCGCGGCGTCACGCGCCAGCAGCAGCGGCTCGTCCAGCAGGCCCGGCAGCAGTTCGCGCGGTGCCAGGCTGCCCGGTGCGGCCACGTCGTGCAGCGTGCCCAGCCACTGCCAGCTGCGCGCGAACAGGCGTTCGCTCGCCAGCATCCACACGGCATCGCTCAGGTAGAAGGCCTTGTCCAGCGTGTGCGCCTGGTGCACGTCGGGGTGCACGTCGAAACGGTGTTCAGCCATGGCGCGGCAGGCTCAGGTGGAAGGCTGCTTGTGCGACGACGCGGCCGTTGATCGTGATGTCCAGCGCGTGCTCGCCGGTGTGGTAGCGCCGTGTCGTCACCGGGCGCAGGGAATGGCGCTTGCTCAGCGCGGCCTCGGCGCCCGCCGGCAGTTCCAGCGTCCAGCCCTTGAAGACCTTGGGCGAACGGCTGCCGTCGGCCTTGACGTGGTGCACGGTGTAGTCGATGGCCAGGCGCTGTGCCTTCCTCGCCGCGCTGCGCAGGTTCAGCGTCAGCGTGAGGTCGCCGCCCAGCTTCAGGCGCGCCGGCTCCAGCTGCAAGCTGGCTTCGCCGCGGAAAGGCGAGCCCAGGCCCCAGGCCGTCAACGTGCGGCCATGTCCCTGCTTGATGAGCGTGCGGCTGGCGTGCTTGAGCAACGCGCGGCGCGGCGCCGGTGCATCGGGAAGGTGCTCTTCCACCCAGGCGGCCACGAGCTCGGGGTGGTCCTTGGCGATGTCGTTGAGGTGGTTGGCCACGCTGCGGCGCACGTACTCGCTGGCGTCGTCCTGCAGCGCGCGCAGCAGCGGCAGCGTGGGCGTGGGGTCGGTGATCAGCGCCTTCAGCTGCAGCCCCCAGGGCAGGCGCGGCCGGCTGCCTTCGCTGACCAGGCGGCGCACGTGCAGGTTCGAGTGCTGCACCCAGCGCGCCAGCGTGGCGAAGCTCAGTTCGGGATGCGCCACGATGAAGGGCCGGATGGCGAACTCGGCCGAGAAGCGCTGCGTCAGCTCGCCCAGCAGCGCCAGCGCGCGCTCGGGTTGGGCCAGGCCGCGGCGGGCCACGAACTCGCCCACCGGCCACAGCACCCAGCCGGACAGACCGGCGCTGCCCATGCGCAGTTCGGCCAGACGCTCGTGCTCGGCAGGCGGTGCCAGCGCGGCTTCGATGGCGTCCGCGGCAGTGTCGAAATCCACCGGCAGCGTCGCCTCCAGCGCACTGGCGATCTGCATGGCACGCGCCTTCATTTCCAGCGTGTCGAGCCCATCGCTGGCCAGCGCGATGAAGCGGTCGGCATCGAAGCCCGGCGCTGCGCGCGACAGGTGCCCGGCCGCCAGGCGCACCAGCGCCGGGTTGATGAGGTTCTTGAAGGGCTCCATGCCGTCAGCCCAGCATCACCGGCAGGCGCTTCAGGCCACGAAAGCGCACGCGCCGGTCGCGCTCGGGCGTGCCGGCCAGGCCCAGCTTCGGAAAGCGCCGCACCAGTTCACTGATGGCGATGCGCGCTTCCAGCCGCGCCACATTCATGCCCGAGCAGGCATGCGCGCCCTGGCCGAAGGCGAGGTGATTGTTGGGCTTGCGCGTGATGTCCAGCCGCTGCGCTTGATCGAACACCTGCGGGTCGCGGTTGGCCGCGCCCACGCCCAGCGTGATGAAGCTGCCGGCGGGCAGCACGCGGTCGCTGATGGTGATGTCGGCCGTGGCCAGCCGGTTGTTCAGCTGCAGCGGGCTTTCGAAGCGCAGCAGCTCTTCCACCGCGCTGTTGATGAGCCCGGGCTCGGCCAGCAGCCGCTCGAACTGGCTGCGATGGGACAGCAGCGCATGGACGCCATTGCCGATGAGGTTGGTGGTGGTTTCGTGGCCGGCGTTGAGCAGGAAGATGCAGTTGTGCAGCAGCTCGGCTTCGCTCAGGCGGCCTTCGGTGTCGCCTTGGATCAGGCGCGTCAGCACGTCGGCTTCGGGGTCGCCGGGGTGGCGTGTGCGCTCGGCCACCAGGCCACGCAGGTAGGCCACGAAGTCGGTGACGGCGGCATTGGCCAGCGCCAGCCGCTCGGCACCGGGCGCCGGTTCCAGCGCCGACAGGATGGCCAGCGACCAGCCGCGCAGCGGGCCGCGTTCGGCGTGCGGCACGGC
>JANNFE010000384.1:0-11310 GCA_031379415.1 Betaproteobacteria bacterium
CCTGCGCCAGCACCAGGGCCCGCTGGACGCGGTGTTCGTGGCCATCGGCGGTGGCGGTCTCATCGCCGGTGTGGCGGCCTACATCAAGGCCGTGCGGCCCGAGGTGCGCGTGATCGGCGTGCAGACCACCGACTCCGACGCCATGGTGCGGTCGGTGCAGCGCGGCAAACGGATCACGCTGCCCGATGTCGGCCTGTTCTCCGACGGCACCGCCGTGAAGCTCGTGGGCGAGGAGACCTTCCGCATCGCGCGCGAACTGGTGGACGACTATGTGTTGGTGGACACCGACGCCGTCTGCGCTGCCATCAAGGACGTGTTCCAGGACACGCGCAGCATCCTGGAGCCGGCCGGCGCCCTGGGCGTGGCGGCCATCAAGCAGTACGTGGCGCTGCACAAGCTGAAGGGGCAGACGCTGGTGGCCATCACCTGCGGCGCCAACATGAACTTCGACCGCCTGCGCTTCGTGGCCGAGCGCGCCGAGTTCGGCGAGCAGCGCGAGGCGCTGTTCGCGGTGACCATCCCGGAAGAGCGCGGCTCCTTCAAACACTTCTGCGAACTGCTGGGCCCGCGTTCGGTGACCGAGTTCAACTACCGCATCAGCGACGCGCGCGTGGCGCATGTCTTCGTGGGCCTGGCCATCAGCAAGCGCGAAGAGGCCGACCGCATCGAGCGCGGTTTCGTCAAGCAGGGCTTCGACACCGTCAACCTGACCGACGACGAACTGGCCAAGGAGCATGTGCGGCACATGGTGGGCGGGCGCAGCGAACTGGCGCGCGACGAACGCCTGTTCCGCTTCCAGTTTCCCGAGCGCCCGGGCGCGCTGATGCGCTTCCTGGCGGCCATGCACCCGGGCTGGAACATCAGCCTCTTCCACTATCGCAACCAGGGCGCGGACTACGGCCGCATCCTGGTCGGCATCCAGGTGCCGGCGGGTGACGAGGCGGCCTTCGAGGACTTCCTGCGCACACTGGCCTACCCCTGTACCGAGGAGACGCGCAACCCCCTGGTGGCGCTGTTCCTGAAGTAGAGGCCCGCCGCCGCGCCGGGGACGCGCCTCGCTACACTCACCCGCCATGGTTTCGCCCAACCGTTCGCTCGTCACGCCCACCACCCACCCCGCGCTGGAGAAGGCGCTGCGCGCGAAGCTGCAGCGCCGCAACGAGGCCGGCGGAAGCCTCGGTGAACTGGAGCCTCTGGCCATCCGCCTGGGGCTGATGCAGAACACGCTGAAGCCGTCTTTCCACGATCCGCAACTGCTGGTCTTCGCGGCCGACCACGGCATCGCGGTGGACGGCATCCGCGACAGCCACGGCCGCGACACCATCGAGACCGTGCGCATGCTGCTCACCAACCAGCTGCCGCTGACGGTCTTCGCACGGGCCCAGCAACTGGAAGTGACGGTGGTCGACTGCGGCATGGCCGAGAACCCGCCGCCGCACGAACGCCTGATGGTGCGCAAGATCGCCCACGCCACGCGCAATGCCCGCGTCACCGCGGCCATGAGCCTGGAGCAGGCGCATGCCGGCATGCGTGCTGGCATGGAGATCGGCGACAAGCTGCGCGGCAACTGCACCATCCTGGCCGGTGTGGGCGTGGGCTCGCACGAAAGCGCGGCGATGGTGCTGTCGCGCATGACCGACAGCCCGGTGCGCGACCTCGTCGTCACCGGGCCCGACATGGACAAGGACGAGCTGGCGCACCTGATGGTGGTGCTGCACGGCGCGCAGGGTCGCCACCGCGGCGTCGTCGAACCCATCGAGGTGCTGGCCGCTTTCGGCGGCTTCGAGGTCGCCGTGATGGTGGGTGTGATGTTGATGGCCGCCAGCAAGCGCCACCTGCTGATGATCGACGGCATGCCGGCCTGCGCCGCGCTGATGCTGGCCGCGCGCATCGCGCAGCCGGTCACCGACTACTGCGTCTTCTGCCGCAGCCACAGCCACCTCGGCCTGGACCAGGCGCTGAACCTGTTCCGCGCCTCGGCGCTGCTGGAACTGGGCATGGAAAGCACCGACGGCACCGGCGCCACCCTGGTCTGGCCGATGGTCAAGAGCGCCGCGGCCTTGCTCACCGAAGTGGCGGAAGGCGAAGACCCGGGCCCGTCGCGGCCGGGACAGCTGTCCGAGCCCTTCACGCCCGCGCCCGTGCAGCCCTCGCCTTTCGGCGACGCGCTGTACTGAACCCGCCTCAGCGCGTCTGCGTCGCTTCCGGCGTCGGCGGCTGATAGGGCTCGGTGGCCTGGCCCTGGTTGCTTGCGGGCATCTGGCGCCGCAGGCTGGACGGGCCGGTCGGCACACCGGTCTGCGGCGGCTGATAAGCACCGGGCCGGTTCGGAAAGGGCGTAGGCATCGGCGTCGGCAGCGGCGGTGGCGGCAAGATGGGCGCTGCACCGCCCGCGGGCGGCAGCGTGCCGGTGCTGGCGGGTGCTGGCGGCGCCAGGTTCAGCGCCACCACGGCCGGGCCGTCGCGCGTACCGAGCATGGCACCGCGGGCATGCACGCTCTTCAGCACCTGCATGCCGTCGACCACGGCGCCGACGCGGAAGGCCTTGGCCGGCTTGCCGTCCACCACGATCAGGGCCACGCCCTCGCGGGCCGCCTGGGTCGAGCGCGGGCTGAGCACCCCGATGAGCTGGAAGCGGGCGTCGGCCGTGACTTCGGGCGCGGCCTCGGCCGCTGGCGGCGGTGCGTCAACACCGAACAGTCGCGTCAGGTCGCCGCGTGCGGCCGGCGTGAGTTCGGCGGTGCGCGCGTGCGGCGGCACCTGTGGCGCGGCCACAAAAAGGCGCAGGCCCCAGAAAACCGCGCTGACCGCAGCCAACGCCCACACCACCAAGGTCCACCAGCGTGCCGACATGGGCGGATTATGATGGGACGGCCACTGCCCGCGCCGCGGCAGAACCGTTCATCGTGCCGCCCATCATGCGGCTTCTGCACCGCCTCATGACCCCGAATCACGCCCCAAGTCACGCTCCAAGCCGCCGCCGCCTGCGCGGCTTCACGCTCATCGAACTGCTCGTCGTGCTGGTCATCATCGGCGTGCTCGGCGCGCTGATCGTGCCCAACCTCTTCTCCAGCCTGGACGATGCGCGCGCCACCGCGGCGCGCACCGACATCAAGACCCTGGTCGAAGCGCTCAAGCGCTACAAGATCGACAACCAGCGCTACCCCACGGCCGAGCAGGGCCTGGACGCGCTGGTGCGCAAGCCCACCACCGGCGCCATTCCGCCGAACTGGAAGCCTTACCTCGACAAGCTGCCGGCCGACCCCTGGACCAAGCCCTACCAGTACCTGAACCCGGGCGTCAACGGCGAGATCGACGTCTTCAGCTTTGGCGCCGACGGCGTGCAGGGCGGTGAAGGCAAGAATGCCGACATCGGCTCCTGGCAGTAGGCATGCACGCCGTCGTGCCGCGCCCTTTGGGCGGCGCATGGATCTGCGCGGCCTGACGCTGATCGAACTGCTCATCGTCATCGCCATCGTCGCCGTGTCGGTGGGGCTGATGACGCTGGCGCTGCGCGACGGCGCCGAGGCCAGGCTCGAAGAAGAAGGCGCGCGGCTCACCGCGCTGCTGGAGATGGCGCGCGCCGAGGCGCGTGTGGCCGGCACCACCGTGGTGTGGGTGCCGCGGCGCGAGGACAGCGCCGAGCTCGACCCGCAGGTGCAGTTCCGCTTCGTCGGCCTGTCGGCGCAGCAGCCGCTGCCCACGCGCTGGCTCGACGCCGAGACGCGCGCGCAGGTCATGGGCGGCAACAGCGTCGTGCTCGGGCCCGAGGCCATCCTGCCGCCGCAGCGCATCGTGCTGCGCCTGGCCGACAAGCGGCTGGAACTTGCCAGTGACGGCTTGGGGCCTTTCGCCGTGGCGCTGCCATCCACGCCATGACCACGCCATGACCGCGCCATGAAGGAGCGCGGCTTCACCCTCATCGAGGTGCTGGTGGCCCTGGCCATCGTGGCCATCGCCCTTGGCGCCGGGCTGCGCGCTGCTGGCGTGCTGACCGACAACGCGCAGCGCCTGGCCGACGTGATGGCCGCCGAGTGGTGCGCCGACAACCAGCTCACCAACCTGCGCATGAGCCGCGTCTTTCCCGGTGTGGGCGATGCCGATTTCACCTGTGAACAGCTCGGTCGAACTTACACCGGAAAACTGGTGACGCGGCCCACACCGAACCCGAGCTTCAGACGCGTCGACGCCCTGATCGTGGACGGCACGGGCTATGCGCTGGTCACCCTGTCCACCGTGCTGCCGCGGCAATGAAGCCGCTCGCGAGCCGGTCGCAACGGGGCTTCACGCTGGTCGAGGTGCTGGTGGCGCTGCTGATGATGGCGCTGCTCAGCACACTGGCCTGGCAGGCGCTGGATGGCATCCTGCGCGCGCGCGACGACAGCCGCGTTTCCATCGACCGCACCACGCGCCTGGCCACCGTGCTGACGCAGTGGGAGCAGGACCTGCAGGCCGTCGTCGATACCGAGGTCGTGCCGCCGCTGGCCTTCGACGGCCAGACGCTGCGGCTGACGCGCCGCACAGAAGGCGGCGTGGCCCTGGTGGCCTGGGCCGTGCGCGGCGGCCAGTGGCAGCGCTGGACGCTGCCGGCCTTCGTGCGCAGCGGTGATCTGCAGGAAGCCTGGCTGCGCAGCCAGCAGTTGCAGGGCACCGAGCCCGGCCACGTCAAGCTGACTGAAGGCGCCAGCCAATGGCAGGTGTATTTCGCACGGGGCGGGCTGTGGAGCAACGCACAGTCGAGCGGTGACCTCGTCGCGGCCGAGGTGCCGGCGCCGCCGCCGCAACCACCGGCTGCGGCCGCCACATCTGCCGCGGCGACCCCGGCGGCGGGCGCGGCCCCGGCGCCGGCCGAAACGGGCGGCACGCAGCCTGCGCCCGCGCCGCCGGCTCTGGCTGCCCAGTTGCGCGAGGCCCTGCCCGAGGCCGTGCGCCTGGTCATCACGCTCCACGGCAAGGATCTCACGCGCGACATCGCGCTCGGGCCGGCAGGCTCATGACACCGCGCCAGGCCCAGCGTGGCGCGGCCCTGCTGCTGGCCATGGTCATCGTGGCGCTCATCGCCACCATCGCCTCGGGCATGGTCTGGATGCAGGCGCGCGCCGTGCAGGTGGAAGCGGCAGAGCGGGCGCGCACCCAGGCCGGCTGGATCTTGAGCGGCGCGCTCGACTGGGCGCGGCTCATCCTGCGTGAAGACCAGCGCGGCAGCCGCCAGCGCGGCAACCCCTACGACGCGCTGAACGAACCTTGGGCCACGCCACTGGCCGAGGCACGCCTGTCCACCTTCCTGGCCGCCGACAAGGACAACAACGTCGACAGCGGGCCCGAGGCCTTCATCAGCGGCAGCATCGTCGACGCGCAGTCGCGCTACAACGTGCGCGGCATCGTCGACGGTGCCGGCAAGGCTGTGCCCGCCCAGGTGGCGGCCCTGCAGCGCCTGGCCAACCTGGCCGGTGCGCCCGGCGACACGGCGGCGCGCATCGCCGAGGTGATGAGCAAGGCCTACGGCCCGGTGGGCGACGAAGGCCCGCGCGGCCCGCCGTTGCGGCCGCGCCAGCTGTCCGACCTGGCCTGGATGGGCATCGAGCCGGCCACGCTGCAGCGCCTGGCGCCCTGGGCCGACCTGCTGCCGCTGCCGACGCCGGTGAACGTCAACACCGCCTCGCGTGAGGCGCTGACGGCGGCCATCGACGGCGTTGACCTCGGCACCGCCGAACGCCTGGTGCAGTCGCGCCAGCGCAAGCCTTTCGAGACCCTGGCCGAGATCCAGGCCCAGCTGCCCGAGGGCACGAAGCTGGAAGGCAGCCGCATCGCGGTAGGCAGCAGCTGGTTCATCGTGGCCGGCCGCCTGCGCCTGGAAGAGCGCGTGCTGGAGGAACGTTCGCTGCTGCAGCGCGAGGCCGAGCGCGTGAGCGTGCGCCGCCGCGAGCGCGTGAGCTTTCAGGTCGGAGCGCGCTGAACGCCACAATACGTCCGCACAAGCCTGCATAAGGCTGCACAAGTCCGCACAAGTCCGCACAACCCCGCTTTCGCGCCCAGGCGGAGCCAGCCCCGCCCCGCCAACGCCGCCACGCCCACCGATACTGCGAACCGATGTCCGTCCTTGCCCTCCAGTTGCCGCCGCGTGAACGCCTGGCCGCCCGCGCCGCCGCGTCCGACGCCGCCGGCTCGGCGCTGAAGCTGCCCACCGAGTGGCCCTTCGTGCTCAGCAGTGACGGCCGCGCCATCAGCCAGCAGGGGCAGGCCGCCGCGGCGCTGCTGCCGCGTGCCGACAGCGTGGTGCTGGTGCTGGCCGAGTCCGATGTCAGCTGGCACCGGCTGGACATCCCGCGCGCCCCGGCCGCGCGCCTGCGCGCCGCGCTGCTCGGCGTGCTGGAAGAGTCGCTGCTCGAAGACGACGAGCAGCTGCACTTCGCGCTGGCACCCGACGCCGTGGCCGGCCAGCCCGGCTGGGTGGCGGTGACGCATCGGCCGCGTCTGGTGGCCGCCCTGGCCGCGCTGGAAGCGGCGGGCCTGAGCGTGGAACGCGTGGTCGCCGCCAGCCGCCCGCAGGAGCCGCCAAACCCGCCGCGTGGCCACTTCTTCGGCCTGGACGAAGGCGCCGCCGCCACGCCCTGGCTGGCACTGGCCCGGCCCGATGGCGTGGCCATGCTGCGCCTGAACGGCGCACTGGCTCGTGCGCTGCAGCCCGAAGGCGACAGCACACGCTGGACGGCCACGCCCGCGGCGTCGGCCGCCGCCGAGCGCTGGCTGGGCGGCCCGGTGGCGCTGCAGACCGACGCCGAACGCACGCTCGAAGCCGTGCAGGGCCCGACCAATCTGCGCCAGTTCGACCTGGCGGCGCGCCACCGCGGCACGCGCGCGCTGCGCGAAGGCGCCAAGCGCTTCCTCAGCGCCGACTGGCAGCCGGTGCGCTGGGGCGTGGCGGCATTGCTGGCGGTGCAACTGGTGGGGCTGAACGCCTACGCCTGGAAGCAGAACCAGGCACTGGCCGCCAAGCGCGTGGCGATGAGCGAGTTGCTGAAGACGGCCCATCCTGGCGTGCGCGCCGTACTCGACGCGCCGCTGCAGATGCAGCGCGAGACCGAACGCCTGCGCGCCGCCGCAGGCCGCCCTGGCGATGCCGATCTGGAAGCCCTGCTCGGCGCCGCCGCCGCCGCCTGGCCCGACGGCCAGGGCCCCGTGCAGACCCTGCGCTTCGAAGCCGGCCGCCTGATCCTGGCCGCGCCCGGCTTCGGCGAAGCGCAGATGGCGCAGTTCCGCGAACGCCTGCGCGGCAGCGGCTTCGCCGCCGAACTGGTGGAAGGGCGCATCCAGCTCACGCGCGCCAGCGCCAGTTCCGGCACCCCGCGGGGCAACGCATGAGTGCGCCGACCGACAAGCCGGCCCTGGCGCCCGTGCAGGCCTGGTGGCGCGCGCTGTCTGCGCGTGACCGCCAACTGGCGGTGCTCATCATCGTCGTGCTCAGCTTGCTGCTCACCTGGCTGCTCGCCCTGCAGCCGGCGCTGGCCACGCTGCGCCGCGCCCCGACAGAGATGGACGCACTGGAAGCGCAACTGCAGACCATGCAGCGCCTGGCCGCCGAGACCACCGAACTGCGTGCCACGCCGCCGGTCAATGCCGACCAGGCCCAGCAGGCTCTGCAGTCGGCGACCCAGCGCCTGGGCGACAAAGCCAAGCTCAATCTGCAGGGCGACCGCGCCGTGCTCACCGTGAACGGCATCGGCACCGAGGCCTTGCGCGCTTGGCTGACCGAGGCCCGCTCCGGCGCGCGGGCGCGCCCGCTCGAAGCCAACCTCATGCGCAGCGGCGCCGGCTACAGCGGCACCCTGGTCGTGGCCGTCGGGGGCGCACCTTGAAGCGCTGGGCCGCGGCCGGTGCGCTGATGGGCGCGGCCGTGGCCGCCGTAGCCTACGCGCCCGCGGCCTGGCTGGCCGGTGCGCTGGCCAGCGCCACCGAACAGCGCCTGGTGCTGGCCGACGCGCGCGGCACCGTCTGGCAGGGCAGTGCGGTGATGGTGCTGACCGGCGGCGCCGACAGCCGCGACGCCAGCGCCTTGCCCGGCCGCCTGCAGTGGCGCCTGGGCCTGGACGGCATGGCACTCAGCTTGCGCGCCAGCCAGGCCTGCTGCATCAACGGCGAACTGGCGCTGCGCGTGGTGCCGGGCTTGGGCCGCGTGCAGCTCGTGCTGCCAGGTGGCGGCGGGGCCTTGGGTCAATGGCCGGCCTCGTGGCTGGTCGGCCTGGGCACGCCCTGGAACACGCTGCAACCTTCCGGCACGCTGCAACTCAGCAGCCCGGGGCTGACGCTGGAGCAGGTGCAGGGCCGCTGGCGTTTCAGCGGCACGGCACTGCTGGAGCTGGGCGGCATCGCCTCGCGCCTGTCGACGCTGGACACCCTGGGCAGCTACCGCCTCACGATCAGCGGCGACGCGGCGCGCGGCGACGCCACGGCGCTGCAGCTGTCCACCACCAGCGGCGCCTTGCAGCTGTCGGGCAGCGGGCAATGGGTGGCGTCGAAGCTGCGCTTCAGCGGCCAGGCCAGCGCGGCCGCCGGCTCGGAAGCCGTGCTCGGCAACCTGCTGAACATCATCGGGCGGCGCCAGGGCGCGCTGTCGGTCATATCCATAGGATGAGCATGAACCTCAAGCACCTGCCGTGCTTTCTAGTCGCTGCCGCGCTGGCGTTGCCTCCGGCCTGGGCGCAGAACGCCGCGCCGCGCTCGCGGGCGCCGGTGACGGTGAACTTCATCAACGCCGACATCGAGGCCGTGACCCGTGCCTTCGCGGCGATGCTCGACCGCGCCATCGTCGTGGACCCGCGTGTCAAGGGCACGATGACGGTCTACAGCGAGCAGCCGCAGAGCGTGCGCGACGCCTGGCAGAGCTACCAGTCGGCGCTGCGCGGCCTGGGCTTCGCGGTGGTGGAAAGCGGCGGCCTGCTGAAGGTGGTGCCGGAAGCGGATGCCAAGCTGCAGACCGGCACCGTCTCGGTGGGCGACGTGGGCGTGCGCGGTGACCAGGTCATCACGCAGATCTTCGCGCTGCGCTACGAGAACCCCAACAACCTGGTGCCCGTGCTGCGGCCGCTGATCAGCGCCAACAACACCATCAACGCCAACCCCGGCAACAACTCGCTGATCATCACCGACTACGCCGAGAACCTGCAGCGCATCGCCAAGATCATCGCCGCCCTGGACACGCCCTCGGGCACCGAGGTCGAGATCGTGCCCTTGCAGCATGCCGTGGCGGCCGACCTGGCGCCGCTGGTGCAGCGCCTGACCGATGCCATCTCGGCCGGCCAGGTGCCCGGTGTCGCCTCGCAGCCCGGCGGCAGCACCACCGTGGTGGCCGACTCGCGCAGCAACACCCTGCTCATCCGCGCGCCCAACCCTTCGCGCCTGGCCGCCGTGCGCGCCACCATCGCCCGCCTGGACCGCCCGAGCACGCTGATGGGCCCGGGTGGCGGCATGTGGGTGGTGCACCTGAAGAACGCCGACGCGGCGCGCCTGGCCACCGTGGTGCGCGCGGCCTTCGGCGCCGTGGGCGGTGGTTCGGGTGGCAGCACTGGCGGTGGTGGTGGTGGCAGTGCGCCATCGACACCCGTCACCAACCCGAACCAGGGCGCGCCCACGTCGCCGAACACGCCCGGCGGTGGCGGGCTGGCCGGCGCGGCGCAGCCCAGCACGGGTGGCTTCATCCAGGCCGACCCGGCCACCAACTCGCTCATCATCACCGCGCCCGAACCGCTGTACCGCCAGGTGCGTGGCCTCATCGACCAATTGGACTCGCGCCGCGCGCAGGTCTACATCGAAAGCATGATCGTCGAAGTGAGTGGTGGTGACTCGGCCGACTTCGGCTTTCAGTGGCAGGGACTGCTCGGCAAGAGCGGTGACAAGACCGGCCTGGTGGCCGGCACCAACTTCACGCCAGCTGGCGGCGCCGGCAACATCATCGGTGTCAACCTGGGCGCGGTGTCGGGTCAGATCAACGTCGGCGAAGGCCTCAACCTGGGCCTGCTGAAGAGCTACAACGGCGTCACTTCGCTGGCGGCCATCGCACGCATGCTGCAGAGCCAGGCCGAGACGAACATCGTCAGCACGCCGAACCTCATCACGCTGGACAACGAAGAGGCCAAGATCGTGGTCGGCGAAAACGTGCCCTTCATCACTGGCCAGTTCACCGGTGCGGGGGGTGGTGCCGGTGCGGGCGCTAACGCCAACCCCTTCCAGACCATCGAGCGCAAGGACGTGGGCATCACGCTGCGCATCAAGCCGCAGATCGGTGAAGGCGGTGCGGTGCGCATGACCATCTTCCAGGAGCAGAGCAGCGTCAAGGAGGGCGTGGCCGCCGGCACCACCAACGCCGGCCCGTCGACGACGAAGCGCTCGATCGAGAACACCGTGGTGGTGGACGACGGCGCCATCCTGGTGCTGGGCGGCCTCATCGAAGACCGCTTCGAGGTCAACAAGTCCAAGGTGCCGCTGCTCGGCGACATCCCCTTCCTGGGTGCGCTGTTCCGCAGCGAAAACCGCGTGCGCAAGCGCACCAACTTGATGGTCTTCCTGCGGCCCATCGTGATGCGCGACGCCGACAGTGCCAACCGCTTCTCGGCCGACCGCTACGACCAGATCCGCGGCCAGCAGCAGACCACGCAGCCGGCGCCCAGCATCGTGATGCCGATCAACGAATCGCCGGTGCTGCCGCCGCTGCCCGGCAAACGCGAGCCGTTGGGCCCGCCGCCGCCGAGCGAAGGTGCATCGGCCCCCGCCAGGGCACCCTGAGCAAGTTCACGCCATGGCCATCCGACACCCACTGCCCTACGCCTACGCCAAGGCGCACACGCTGCTGCTGGAAGACGACGGCGAACAGTTGCTGCTGTGGGCCGGCGAGACCACGTCGCCCTCGGCACTGGCCGAGGTGACACGCCTGTTCGACGTGGCCGCCTTCGAGCGCGAGGCCACGGCCACGCTGGGCCAGCGCATCGCCGCGGCCTATGCCGGCGGCGAGAGCAGCGCGGCGGCGGTCATCGGCGAAGTGGAAAGCGGCGTCGATCTGAGCCGCATGATGCAGGACTTGCCGGCGGTGGAAGACCTGCTGGAAGCCGCCGACGACGCGCCCATCATCCGCATGCTCAACGCGCTGCTCACGCAGGCCGCGAAGGACGGCGCGTCCGACATCCACATCGAACCGTACGAGCGCAGCAGCAGCGTGCGCTTCCGTGTCGACGGCACGCTGCGCGAGGTGGTGCAGCCGAACAAGGCGCTGCATGCCGCGCTGATCAGCCGGCTGAAGATCATGGCCGAGCTCGACAT
>JANNFE010000020.1:0-5181 GCA_031379415.1 Betaproteobacteria bacterium
TCAAGGCGCGACTGGCGGCCAACACGCAGTCAGCATTCGAGCGTGGCGCCTTCGGATCACCTTCGTTCTTCGTGGGCGACCAGTTGTTCTTTGGCAAAGATCGCTTGAGAGAAGTCGAGGAAGAGATCGTCAGGCAGAGAGCCGACGTTGCAGTCTGACGGTAGGCGCCAATGCCCCGAGCGCACAACCGCACCCGGCTAGATCGACATCCTCTGCCGCACGCCCTCGGCTTCCATGTCCTTGCCGGCACCGCGCTGGACGATCTCGCCGCGCTCCATCACCAGGTACTGGTCGGCCAGCTCGGCGGCGAAGTCGTAGTACTGCTCCACCAGCAGGATGGCCATGCTGCCTCGGTCGGCCAGCATGCGGATGACGCGGCCGATGTCCTTGATGATGCTGGGCTGGATGCCTTCGGTGGGCTCGTCCAGCATCAGCAGCTTGGGCCCCCCGGCGAGTGCGCGTGCGATGGCCAGCTGCTGCTGCTGGCCGCCTGACAGGTCACCGCCGCGGCGGTGCATGAACTGCTTGAGGATGGGGAACAGCTCGAAGAGCTCGGCCGGGATGGCCGTGCCGCCGCTCTTCGTCGCCAGGCCCATGCGCAGGTTCTCTTCCACCGTCAGACGGCCGAAGATCTCGCGGCCCTGCGGCACGTAGCCGATGCCGCGCTTGACGCGGTCGTAGCTGGTGGCCTTGGTGATGTCGGCACCGGCCAGCGTCACGCTGCCGGCCTTCACCGGCACCACGCCCATCAGGCTCTTCAGCAGCGTGGTCTTGCCGACGCCGTTGCGGCCCAGGATGACGGTGACTTCGCCGAGCTTCGCCTCGAAGCTGAGGTTGCGCAGGATGTGCGAGCCGCCGTAGTACTGGTTCAGGCCTTCGACCCGGAGGATCGTCGAGCTTTCAGAACTAGCGGCCAAGGTACACCTCGACCACTTTCTCGTTGGCCTGCACATCAGAGAGCAGGCCCTCCGCCAGCACGCTGCCTTCGTGCAGCACCGTCACCTTTTTGCGCCCTTCGGTGAGCTGGTCGACGAACTTCATGTCGTGTTCCACCACCACCAGCGAGTGCTGGCCTTCCAGCGTGAGAAAGAGCTCGGCGGTGCGCTCGGTTTCCTCGTCGGTCATGCCGGCAACGGGTTCGTCGAGCAACAAGAGCTTCGGGTCCTGCATCAGCAGCATGCCGATCTCCAGCCACTGCTTCTGGCCATGGCTCAGCAGGCCGGCGGTGCGCTGCGCCTCGTTTCTCAGGTGGATCAGCGTCAGCACCTCGCCGATGCGGTCGAGCTGCACGCCCGTCAGCCGGTGGAACAGCGCCGCGCGCACGCCGCGGTCGGCCTTCAGCGCGAGTTCCAGGTTCTCGAACACGCTCAGCTGTTCGTAGACGGTGGGCTTCTGGAACTTGCGGCCGACGCCGATCTGCGCAATCTCGGGTTCGCTCAGCCGCAGCAGGTCGATGTTGCTGCCGAAGAAGACACGGCCGCTGTCGGGGCGCGTCTTGCCGGTGATGCAGTCCATCATCGTCGTCTTGCCGGCGCCATTCGGCCCGATGATGCAGCGCAGCTCGCCGACGTTGATGGTGAGCGTGAGCTTGTTGAGGGCGCGAAAGCCATCGAAGCTGACGGTGATGTCTTCCACGTACAGCGCCACGCCCTGGCCGAAGTAGGGCTCGGCACCGGCGATCACGCGGCCCGTCTTCGTCTTGTGGTCTGACAGCGCCTTCGCACCGGCTTCCATCAGGTCGGGCGTCATGGGCGTTGATCCTTCTTGCGCTTGAACAGGCCCACGATGCCGTCGGGCAGGAACAAGGTCACCGCGATGAACAAGGCGCCCAGGAAGAAAAGCCAGAACTCGGGGAAGGCCACCGTGAACCAGCTCTTCGCACCGTTGACGAAGAAGGCGCCGACGATGGGCCCGATGAGCGTGGCGCGTCCGCCCACCGCGGCCCAAATGGCGATTTCGATGCTGGCCGCCGGGCTCATCTCGCCGGGGTTGATGATGCCCACCTGCGGCACGTAGAGCGCGCCGGCCACGCCGCACATCACCGCGCTCAGCGTCCAGATGCTCAGCTTGTAGTGCAGGGGCGAGTAGCCGGTGAACATGACGCGTGTCTCGGCATCGCGGATGGCCTGCAGCACGCGGCCGTACTTGCTCTGCACGATGAAGCGCGCCATGACGAAGAAGCCGATGAGCACCAGGCCCGTGATCACGCACAGCAGCACGCGCATGGTGGGCGTGGTGATGGGCACGTCCAGGATGCGCTTGAAGTCGGTGAAGCCGTTGTTGCCGCCGAAGCCGGTCTCGTTGCGGAAGAACAGCAGCATGGCCGCGAAGGTGAGTGCCTGCGTGATGATGGAGAAGTACACGCCCTTGATGCGGCTGCGGAAGGCGAAGAAGCCGAAGACGAAGGCCAGCAGGCCGGGGACCAGGATGACGAAGAGCATCTGCGCCACGAAACTGTCGGAAAGTGCCCAGTGCCAGGGAAATTCCTTCCAGTTCAGGAACACCATGAAGTCGGGCATGTCGCTCTTGTACTGGCCGTCGCGGCCGATCTGGCGCATCAGGTACATGCCCATGGCATAGCCGCCCAGGGCGAAGAAGAGGCCGTGGCCCAGCGACAGGATGCCGGTGTAGCCCCAGATCAGGTCCATGGCCAGCGCGCAGATCGCATAGCAGAGGATCTTGCCCAGCAGGCTGACGGTGAAGTCGCTGAGGTGCAAGACGCTGCCTTCGGCCACCATCAGGTTCAGCACCGGCACCAGCACGCCGATGACGATAACGGCGGCCAGCACCGCCGCCCAGCCCTTGGGCCCGAGGATGCTCGCCTTCATCGGTATCGCCCTTGCATACGACGCACATGACCAAGCGAACGCCGCGGATCGGGCTGCGCCCGGCCGCTGGCGTTGCCCCCTTGAGGGGGAGGCGGCCGAAGGCCGCACCGGGGGTGGGTCATGATTCGGCGCTCCGGCCCTTGAGCGCGAAGATGCCCTGCGGCCGCTTCTGGATGAAGATGACGATGAAGATCAGCACCATGATCTTGGCCAGCACCGCGCCCTGCCAGCCTTCCAGCAACTTGTTCATCAGGCCCAGGCCCAGGCCGGCGTAGACGGTGCCGGCGATCTGCCCCACGCCGCCCAGCACCACGACCATGAAGCTGTCGACGATGTAGCCCTGGCCGAGGTCAGGCCCCACGTTGCCCACCTGGCTGAGCGCGCAGCCGGCCAGGCCCGCAATGCCGGCGCCCAACGCGAATGCGTAGGTGTCCACGCGCGCCGTGTTGACGCCCACGCAGGCGGCCATGCGCCGGTTCTGCGTCACGCCGCGCACGAAGAGGCCCAGGCGCGTCTTGCCGATGAGCAAGGCCATGCCCAGCAGCACGGCCGCAGCGAAGGCGAGGATGGCCAGCCGGTTGTAGGGCAGCACCAGGTTCGGCAGCACCTGCAGGCCGCCCGAGAGGAAGGCCGGGTTCTCCACGCCCACGTTCTGCGCGCCGAAGAGGCTGCGCACGGTCTGCATCAGGATGAGGCTGATGCCCCAGGTGGCGAGCAGCGTTTCCAGCGGCCGGCCGTAGAGCCAGCGGATGACGGTGCGCTCCATCACCGCGCCCACCAGCCCGCTCGCCAGGAAGGCGAAGGGAATGGCGGCCAGGATGTAGTAGTCGAAGGCGCCCGGTGCCACCTGCCGGAACAGGTTCTGCATGAAGTAGGTGGCGTAGGCGCCGATCATGATCAGCTCGCCATGGGCCATGTTGATGACGCCCATCAGCCCGTAGGTGATGGCCAGGCCCAGGGCGGCCAGCAGCAGGATGGAGCCCAGGCTGATGCCGGTGAAGAGCACGCCGAAACGTTCACCCCAGGCCAGGCGCGACGACACCGCCTGCAGGCTGGCGTTGAGCGCGGCCTTCACCTCGGCGTCGGTCTCGGCGGCCAGGCGCTCGATAAGCAGGCTCTTCGTAACGGGCTGGTCGCTGTCGGCCAGCAGTTGCGCCGCGGCCAGGCGCTTGGCCTTGTCGGCCGAGCCGATGAGCGCCGTGGCTTTCAGCATCGCCAGCTCGGCGCGAATGGCAGAGTCGGTCTCGGTCTTCTCGGCCTTCTCGAAGAGTGGCAGCTTGCCTTCGTCGGCCAGCTCCTTCAGCTCGGCCACGGCCTTGGCGCGGGTGGCGCGGTCGGGCGAGAAGAGCTTGAGCGCGGCGAGAGCGGCTTCGAGTTCGCGCCGCATGCGGTTGGGGTTGACCACGTCTTCCACGCCATCGGCCGGCAGCGTGGCGGCGGCGCCGGTGGCCGCGTCTGTGGCCTTGTCGCCGCGCACCACGAAGGCCTTGCCAGCAGCCACCTTCACCTCGTCGGCCAGCAGCGCCTGCACGTAGTCCGCCAGCGCCGGATCGGCGGCCACCACCACTTCGTTCAAGGCGGCGATGCGGTCATCGCTCTCACCCTGCGCGATGCGCAAGGCCTGGTCGGGCGTGAGGGCCGTTGCCAGCCCGCACGCCGCCAGCAGCAGCCCTCCGACGAGGGTCTTCAGGCTGCGCATGGACTTACTTCTTGGCGATGACAGGCTCGTCGGGCTTGCCCTTGTTCTCGGGGATGAACGGGCTCCACGGCTGCGCCTTCACCGGGCCCTTCGTCTTCCACACCACCTTGAACTGGCCGTCGGCCTGCACCTCGCCGATGAACACGCTCTTGTGCAGGTGGTGGTTCTTCGGGTCCATCATCGACTTGATGCCGCTGGGCGCGGTGTAGGTCTGGCCGGCCATCGCCGCGATGACCTTGTCGGTGTCGGTGCTCTTGGCCTTGGTCACCGCTTGCGCCCACATGTGGAAGCCGATGACGCTGGCTTCCATCGGGTCGTTCGTCAACGGCTTGTCCTTGTGGCCGGCGATGCCCTTGGCCTTGGCGTAGGCGCTCCACTGCTTGATGAAGGCATCGTTCGTCGGGTTCTTGATCGACTGGAAGTAGTTACAGGCGGCCAGGTGGCCCACCAGCGGCTTGGTGTCCACGCCGCGCAGCTCTTCTTCACCCACGCTGAAGGCCACCACCGGCACGTCGGTCGCCTTCAGGCCCTGGTTGCCCAGTTCCTTGTAGAAGGGCACGTTGCTGTCGCCGTTGATGGTGGAGACGACCGCGGTCTTCTTGCCTTCGCTGCTGAACTTCTTGATCTTGGCGATGATGCTTTGGTAGTCGCTGT
>JANNFE010000022.1:0-10556 GCA_031379415.1 Betaproteobacteria bacterium
GTGCGCAAGCACCGGCTTGTGGCGATGGCTGCCGCCGCGCCCTCACACCGACAGGGCCGCTGCCAGCGCCTCGCGCACGCTGCGCGTGTGCACCGGCAGCACCACCACGTCGCCGGGCTGCGCCCAGGCCAGCAGGGCGCGCGCCGCGCCCTCCTCGTCGTCGTGGCGGGCCACGCGTTCTGGCGCCAGGCCGGCAACGGCCAGCGCGCGCATCAGCAGGGCCGGCACTTCGCCGGGGGCGCGACCGCGCAGCATCAGCGGTAGTTCCTTCACCAGCACTCGGTCGGGCGCGGCGGCAGCGGCGGTGCGCGCCAGTTCGCGGATGGCGGCGTCGTCACGGTTGCCGGCCTGGCCGAGCAGCAGTCCCAGGCGGCGCGGCTGCAGGGCGCGCGCCACGTGCAGCAGCTGCGCCAGGCCGTCGGGGTTGTGGGCATAGTCGATGAGCACCGTGGCGCCGCGGTGCGGCCAGCGCTCCAGACGGCCGGGGTTGTCTCCGGGCTGCCGGCCGAAGTGGGCCAGGGTGTCGCGGATGGCAGCCAGCGGCAGGCCCAGCGCCGCTGCGGCCAGCGCCGCGGCGGCGGCGTTTTCGATGTTGTGCCGCGCCGCGCCCTGCACCGTGACCGGCATGGCCATGATGTCGCCCAGTTCGTGTTCCATGCCGGCCAGCGTCAGCCGCAGACGACCGGCCCGCACGCCGCAGGTCGCAGCGCCCTGGGTGCGCGCGGCCCCGAGTGCCGGGTGGTCGAAGTCGGCGGCGAACAGCGCCTGGCGCGCCGCGCGCGCGTGCGGCAGGCGCTGCGCAGCGTGCATCAGCACCGCGTCGGCGCCGTTCAGCACCAGCGTGCCGCCCATTTGCACCGCATGGGCCACGGCCAGCTTGACCTCGGCCAGATCGGCCGCGCTCTCGATGCCGTACTCACCCAGGTGGTCGGGCTGGATGTTGGTGACCAGCGCCACGTCGGCGCGCTGCACGGCCAGGCCACGGCGCAGGATGCCGCCGCGTGCCGTCTCCAGCACGGCGACCTGCACGCCCGGATGGCGCAGCACGGCGCGCGCACCGGCCGGGCCGCTGTAGTCGCCGCGGTGCACCGCGACACCGCCGACGAAGACGCCTTCGGTGCAGCAGTAGCCCGTGGCCTGGCCCGCCGCGCTGGCCATCGCTGCGAGCAGGCGCACGGTGGTCGTCTTGCCGTTGCTGCCGGTGATCAGCACCGTGGGCGCGTCATGCAATTGGCGCCAAGGCACTTCGGCAGTGCCTGGCAGCGCGGCCAGCGGCCAGCTGCGGCTGCCGGCGCCGACGCCGATGGAGATCTGCTCGTCGTCGACGAACACCGGCAGCGCCCGCGCCGCGGCATGCTCGCGCAACGCTGCCAGGGCCGGCTTGCGCTCGGCTGCCGCACGCGCAGCGAACACAGCGCCCGCGTCGTCGCCCAGGTCTTGCGCGAGGTCGTAGCCGGTGACGCCGGCTTCGACCGCGCTGCGTTCCCAGGCCCATTCATTGACCTCGGTGGCGGTGAACAACACATCCTGCGGCGCCGTGAACATCAGCATCGGTTCGCGCGCATGCGCCAGCAGGCGAGGCTGCGGCGCCGGCCAGCCGAGCTGCGCGCACATTGCCAGCACGCGCTGCCGCCAGCGTGCGTGCGCCGCCGCGTCCTGCGCCGCGGGGCCCAGCGGCGTGAGCGTCACTGCCGTGCCGCCGTACCAGCGGTTGGGGCCGGTGAGCCGGCGCGAGTCGTCGAAGCCGTGGTTCGGTTCTGGCGCTTCGACCTCGTCCATCTCAATCGGCGGCTTCGCCGACGAAGCGCAGGCCGCGTTCGTCGCGCACGAAGCCGGCGGCCTTCAATGCACCGTCATCCTGCGCAGCCTGCTCCACGGCTTCTTCGGATGTTCCTTCGGCCATGGCTTCGGCCTTGGGCTTGGCCATCTCGCGCGGCGCGGCGCCGCCTTCGGGCTTGAACTTGATGACCTGCTTCCAGGAACGCGTCAGCGCGTCGGCAAAGATCAGCAGCAGGTCGCCCGGCTGGCCCATGCGCAGCGCGGCGGCGATGGCTTCCTGCTCGTCGGGGATGATGGTGATGGCCGCTTCGGGCACGCCTTGTTCGCGCAGCACGGCAGCGATCATCTGCGGCACCTCGTCGCTGGCGCGGCCGCGCAGGCCGTCGTCGCGGCGGCAGACGTAGTGGTCGAAGCGCCCGGCGACGGCCAGCGCGATGTCGCGGATGTCCTCATCGCGCCGGTCGCCCGGCCCGGCCACCACCACGATGCGGCGGCCGCGCACTTCCAGCCGGCCAGCAAGATCAGCCATGGCGCCCACGGCATGGGCGTTGTGGGCGTAGTCGAAGATCACCTTGAAGGGATGTTCGTCCCATACGTTCATGCGCCCCGGCGCCTGGAAGAAGGTGCTGTCGAAGGTGCGCAGGCCCTGGCGGATGGCGTCGAGCTTGATGTCGAGCGAAAACGACATCGCCGCCGCGAACATGGCATTTTGGACGTTATGCATCGCGCGGCCTTCCAGCGTGGCGGGGATGAGATGTGTCCACATCAGCGGGATGTGCCGGCCCTTGTCGTAGAGCGTGATCATCTGGCCGTTCACACCGGCTTCCAGCGCGCAGGCGCGGCCGCCGGCGCGGATATGCTCGCGCACCACCGCGTGCTGCGGGTTGACGGTGACGTAGCACAGGTGTTTGGCGTCGGTGTGCGCGCTCATGCGGATGACGTTGTCGTCGTCGGCGTTGAGCACCGCGCAGTCGCGCGCCACTTCCACCAGGATGCGCTTGACTTCCGCCAGCTGCTCCAGGGTGTCGATGCCCTTCATGCCCAGGTGGTCGCTCTTCACGTTGAGCACCGCGCCGACGTTGACGAAGGGCACCCCCATGCCGGCGCGCAGCAGGCCGCCGCGTGCGATCTCGAGCACGGCGATGTCCACCTTCGGGTCGGCCAGCACCATGCGCGTGGCCACGGGGCCGGTCATGTCGCCTTCCACGGTGCGCTGGCCGTCGATGTAGACGCCGTCGGTGGTGGTCAGGCCCGGCGTGTAGCCGGCCATCTTGGTGATGTGCGCGAGCATGCGCGCCGTCGTCGTCTTGCCGTTGGTGCCGGTGAGCGCGGCGATGGGCAAGCGGCTGGGCGTGCCGGCGGGGAAGAGCATGTCGATGACGGGCCCGGCGGCGTCGCGCGGCGTGCCTTCACTGGGCGCCACGTGCATGCGGAAGCCAGGGGCGGCGTTGATTTCGCAGATGCCGCCACCCACCGTCTTGTAGCTCTCGGCGATGTCGGGGCACAGGAAGTCGACGCCGCCCACGTCCAGGCCGATGGCGGTGACGGCGCGCACCGCCATTTCGCGGTTGTCGGGGTGGATGATGTCGGTCACGTCGGTGGCCGTGCCGCCGGTGGACAGGTTGGCCGTGCTGCGCAACAACACGGCCTGGCCTTCGGCCGGCACCGAGTCGGCCGTCAGGCCCTGGCGCGTGAGCATCAGGTCGGCCTGCGCGTCGAGCTCGATGCGCGTCATCACCTTCTCATGGCCGACGCCGCGGCGCGGGTCCTGGTTCACGCGGTCCACGAGCTGGCGCACGCTGTGCACGCCGTCGCCCATGACATGGCCGGGCGTGCGCCGGGTGGCGGCAATGAGTTCGCCGTTGACCACCAGCAGGCGGTGGTCGTCGCCCGACAGGTAGGTCTCGACGATGACGCTGCTGCTGTGCTCGGCGGCCGCGTCGTAGCCGGCGCGCACCTCGTCGGGCGTCTTCAGGCCGATGGAAATGCCGCGGCCATGGTTGCCGTTGTAGGGCTTGGTGACGACCGGGTAGCCCAGGCGTTCTGCGGCGCGCACGGCGCGCTCGGCGGAGCGCACCAGTTCCTGCTTCGGCACCGGCAGGCCGCAGTTGGCGAGGATCTTGTTCGTCTCTTCCTTGTCCTGCGCCAGTTCCACCGCGATGTAGCTGGTGCGGCCGGTGACCGTAGCCTGGATGCGCTGCTGGAACTTGCCGTGGCCGAGCTGGATCAGGCTCTGCTCGTTCAGGCGCAGCCAGGGGATGTTGCGCTCCTCCGCCGCCTTCACCAATGACGCGGTGGATGGCCCCAAGGCGCGGCGCTGCGCGTAGCGGATGAAGTCGTTGCGCGCGCTGTCCCAGTTCCAGTCGGCGGGCACGCTGTCTGCGGGGCGCAGTTCAGCCGGGAGCAGCGAACCCAGCAGCTGGATGGCCAGTTCGCCGGCCTCGATGCCCTCGTCGCGCTGCTCGTACTCGTAGACCACGGTGTAGACGCCGGGCTGGCCTTCGACGCTGCGCGTCTTGCCGAAGGTCACGGCCTCGCCGGCAATGTTCTGCAGCTCGATGGCCACGTGCTCGAAGACATGGCCGAGCCAGGTGCCGTCGGGGTCGGCAGCGTCGCCGCGCATGCGCCGGATGAAGCCGCCCGGTTCGCCATAACTGCAGCCATGTTCGTGCAGGCCCGGCAGCGCGGCGATCAGCGCGTCGACATAGGCCGGACCCAGCCGCCCGGTGGGCCACTCTTCCAGCGGCCCGAGGTCCATGACCAGCTTGATGACCGGGAAGTGCGCGTACAGCGACGGGCCGACGTAGACGTTGCGTTCGAGGATGCGCATGTCGAAGCGGCCTTTCAGGTCTTGGGTGGGTTCAGGGTGCCGGCGTCGGCCAGCCGCGTGTGCAGGTTGAAGGTGGCGCCCTGGGTCAGGATGTGCAGCTTCACGCCCAGCAGGCACACCGGGCGGCCCTCTTGCACGCTGTCCATCGACGAGAACTGCACCTCGGCAGCGTCCACCACCGTGATGCCGCCCGAACCCTGCACGTGCACGGTGTTGTCGGGCGCGATGAAGGCGGCGGTGTCCTCGTCCAGGCCGATACCCACGGCGAAGGGGTTGTAGGCCAGCGCCGTGAGCAGGCGGCCCAGCCGGTCACGCTGGCGGAAGTGCTGGTCGATGATGAAGCGGTTGGTCAGCCCCAGCCCGGCGGCCAGGCGCACGCTGCCGGCAATCGGCGTGCTGCCTTCGTCACCGAAGGCGATCATGTGCTCGCTGATGAAAGCCGCGCCGGCGCTGGTGCCGGCCACCGGCACGCCGGCGGCGTTCATCTGGCGCACTGCCTTGGCCACGGGCGTGCCACCGATCAGCGTGCTCAGGCGCAACTGGTTGCCGCCGGTGAAGAAGATGCCGGTGGCGCTGGCCAGGCGTTCCAGGCGGCCGGGCTCCTCGCAGTCGCGCCGGGTGTCGAAGTCCAGCGAGGTGACGCGCTCGGCGCCCAGTTCGCCGAAGATGCGTTCGTAGCGCGGCCCCGTGTTGCGCAGCTGGCTGGCCGTGGGGATGACCACGATGTCGGCGTTGCGCCCGCCGGCCAGCTGCACGAAGCGCTGCAGGATCTGGGGCGAGTTCTCCTTTTCCTCGGCGCCGCCGATGGGGATGATCCACCCGCGTTGCTGGCCCTCGGCCACCTTGCTGGCGCACATGCGTACTGACTCCCGTCTCGAAGCTGCCGATGATGCCAGCGCGTACAAGCGGCACTCCGCCACCCCCGGGGACGAGGGGCTTGCCGAGGGACGAAGCCTGCGGTACTTTGACAGCAATATTGCACTTCAATCACCGGGAGGTTCTCATGACCCATCTTCTGATGCGCCGACTGGCCCCCCTCGCCGTGCTGGCCGCTGCGGCACTGGCCACGCAGGCTCAGGCCGCCACCCAGGCGGTGCAGTTCAACGTGCTCAACGCCACCGCCACGCTGCCCGCGCCGCTGCTGGCCGGCGACAGCCTGGTGCTGGACACGCTGGTCACCACGCAGACGGGCGCGCTGCTGCAGACCATCAACTTCACCGTTGGCGCCAGTGTCGGCAACCTCGGTGGCCAGGCGGTGTGGGAGATCGACACCGCCACCGGCACCGGTCCGCGCCTGATTGGCGTCAACATCGACATCTTCAACAACAGCACCAACGCTCTCGTCACCAGCGACGTTTTCGCCGGCACGCTGGGTGGTTTTGCCGTCTCCACCTTTGCCAGCGCCATCGCCCCAGGCAGCTACAGGCTGGTGGCCACCGGCACCGGCGTGCGCGACAGCGTGCTCGACGTGACGCTGAACTTCACCGCCGCGGTCGTGCCCGAGCCGGCCACCTACGCCATGATGCTGGCCGGCCTGGGCCTGGCCGGCCTGATGGCGCGCCGCCGCCGCGGCTGATCCTGCCGGCGCTGAGATGGCGCTGAGGCGCCGTTCAGTCGATCTTCGCGCCCGAGGCCTTCACCACCTGCGCCCACTTCTTCGTCTCGGCTTCGATCAGCTTCGCGAACTCAGCAGGCGTGTTGCCGCTGGGAATGGCACCTTGCGCTTGCAAGCGTTCCCTGATCGCCGGCAGGGCCAGCGCCTTGGCGGTTTCCTGCTGCACGCGGTTGATGATGTCCACCGGGGTGCCGGCCGGCGCCAACAGGCCGAACCACGAACTGGCTTCGTAGTTGCGCAGCAGCGAGCCGCCGGCTTCGGCGATGGTGGGCAGCTCGGGCACGGCCGTGCTGCGTATGCCGCTGGTCACCGCCAGCGCCTTGAGCTTGCCGCTCCTGATGTGCGGCAGCGCGCTGGGCAGGTTGTCGAACATCAGGTCCACGTTGCCGGCCATCAGGTCGATGAGCGCCGGGCCCGAGCCGCGGTAAGGCAGGTGCAGCATGAAGGTGCCGGTGAGCGTCTTGAAGAGCTCGGCCGACAGGTGGATGGAGGTGCCGTTGCCCGAGCTGGCCACGTTCAACCGCCCCGGGTTGGCCTTGGCGGCGCGGATCAGGTCGACCACCGTGTTCACGTTGTACTTCTGCGCCGAGGCCGGGTTCATGACCAGCACATTGGGCACACCGGCCACCAGCGTGACGGGGGCGAAGTCCTTCACGTGGTCATAAGGCATCTTCGGGTACAGGCTCACGTTGATGGCGTGCGTGCCTACGGTGCCCATCAGCAGCGTGTAGCCGTCGGCCGGCGACTTGGCCACTTCGGCGGCACCGTTGTTGCCGCCGGCGCCGGGCTTGTTGTCCACCACGAAGGCTTGGCCGAACACGCGCCCGAGTTCGGGCGCGATGGCGCGCGCCAGGATGTCGGTGGTGCCGCCGGCGGCGAAGGGCACGACGATGCGCACCGGCTTGGTGGGCCATGCGCCCTGGGCGCGGGCCCAGGCGGGCAGGGATGCGGCGGCGGCAAACAGGTGGCGGCGGTTCAACATCGGCGGGTGTCCTCAGGGGGCCTCGGGAATCCTCGGAACGAGGAGCCGCGAGTGTGCCGCGCCACCCCGGCGGCGCGCGCCGGGGCCTACCCCTACAGCTTCAGCTCCAGGCGCAGCTGCCAGTTGACATAGCTCGGCCCGTTGCTGCGCGTGCTGCTGCGCTCGGTGGTGCCGTCGGCGAGCAGGCTGTCGTTCACGGTGGTGGTGGCGTAGTCGCGCGCCGCCAGGTTGCTGCCCAGCAGGCGCAAGGCCACGGCCGGGTTGAAGGTCCACAGCACGTAGGCGTCCCACACCTGCTTGGAGGTGACGGCCCGCGTCTGGTCTTCGTCGATGCGCGTGGTGTAACCGGGCACCCAGTTGACGTTGCCGCCCAGCGTCAGCGGCAGGCCGCGCAGGCGGTAGTCGGCACCCAGGTTGGCGGTGGCCTTGGCCTGTTCGTCCAGGCGGTTGTCGGGGCCGGGCACGCTCTTGACCTTCGAGGTGTAGACCGACAGGTTGCTGCGCAGCTCCACCGGCAGGGCGCCGGTGACGAGCTGGTCGAACCTGAACTTGGCTTCCAGCTCCAGCCCCGAGGTGGTGGCGTCGCCGATGTTCTGCTGGCGCCGCACCCAGCGCGGGAAGCTGCTCCACGACACCGCTTCCTGCCGCGTCTGCGCTCGCATGAGGTTGCTGATGTTGCGATGGAAGAGGTTGGCGCTGAGCACGCCCCCGGCGTCGAGGTAGCGTTCCAGCGCGACGTCGATACCAGTGGCGAGTTCGGGCTTGAGATTCGGGTTGCCGGCGCTGTCGGGGTTGAACTCGGTGTTGGCGCGGTCCGTGGGCTTCGTGTCGTACAGCCGGTTGATGCTGGGCCGCGCGATGAGCGTGCCGAGTTGCGGGCTGCGGTAACTGCGCGTCAGGCTGATGCGCACCTGGTCGCGGCTCTTCGGGTCGGGCTTCCACACCGCGTGCAGCAAGGGCGTCCAGACGCTGCTGCGGTTGGTGGGGCGCTCGCCTTCGCCGCTGTCGCCGCGCGTGGTGATGCCTTCCCAGCGCAGGCCGGCATGGGCGCTCCAGGCCGGGGAGATGGCCCACTCGTCCTGCGCAAAGGCCGCCAGGCGAAGCACGCTGGCCTGCAGGTTGTTCTCGAAGTCAGGGAGCAGTTCGGCGTTGTCCCTGAACGAGACCTTGGTCTCGCGCCGTCGCGAGGTGTCCAGTTCCAGGCCCGCCACCAGACTGTGTTCACCACCGGTCTCGCTCCCGCCTGCCAGGCCCGAACCCTTGAGCGTGAAGTTGAGCGAGTTCTCGCGCGAGCTGCTGCGGTCGTCGTAGTTGCGCGGACCACCCGGCGCGCCGGACTCGTTGCGCACGCTGTCGTTCACCGCCCGCCACAGGCCGCCGCCGCCGTTCAATTCCAGCCGCACGTTGCCCACGCGCTGGCGCCACTGCGCGCCCAGGCGGGCGTTGGTGAAGCGGCTGTCGGTGCTGCTGTCGCCGTGGTCGTAGAGGTCGGGCGTGCAGCCTTCCACCTCGCCTGGATCGCAGGCGCGCGTTCTTCCCTGCACAAGCTTGAAGCGCGTCTGGCTGTGCGCTTCGGTGTGGAAGATGGACGGCGTCAGCGCCAGCAGATCGCCGCTGCCTTCGGCGCCCAGGCGCCACTGCAGCCGGCTCGTGAGGTTGGCGCCGGTGCGGCTCTCGGTGGTGGTGCTGGTGCTGCTGCGGTCTTCCAGCGGCACGCCGGTGGCGTCGGTGATCTCGGTGCGCGTCTGATTGCTGTTCCTGCGGTGCGGCCTGAAGGCCGAGCCCGAGATGTTGTAGGTGAGGTCGCCCGCGCTGTCGTTGTGCGTCCAGTTCACGCCCGGGCTGACCTGGCCGTTTTCGACACCGAAGCCGATGCGAAGGTCGTTCAGCCGGCGCCGGAAACCTTCGCGCGTGATGATGTTGATGGTGCCGGCGATGGCCCGCGCGCCGGTTTCGGCGGTGGGCGCGCGCAGGATCTCGATGCGTTCCACCTGCTCGGGCGTCAGGCTTTCCAGGCTGAAGCCGGGCGGGATGCGCTGGCCGTCGATCAGCAGCTGCGTGAAGCCACCGCCCAGCCCGCGCATGCGCGGCGGCCCGCCGCGGCCGGGCGCACCCGGCGTGGTGACGCCCGGCAGGCGGCGCAGCACCTCGCCCACGGTGGCGTCGCCGAACTTGTCGATCTCTTCGCGGCCGATGACGATCTTGGCCGCCGTGGACTGGCGGCGCTGCTCGGTGTCGGACTCGCGGCCACCGGTGATTTCCACGCGCTGGGTGGGCGGTGCCGGCGCCGATGCAGCGCGGGCCGGTACCGATGCGGCGGCAGCGGGAGCGGCAGGCGGGGTCTGGGCCGATACGGCCACGGCAGACAAGACGAGGCTGAGCGCCAGCGCGTGGCGCAGGGTGCAAGACAGGGGCATGCCGAGATTGTCGATGCAGGGCCGGATGGTTCCCGGTCCCGGGGGCGGATTTGCGTTTCTTCACCCGCCATCACACTGGCCCCGGCGACCGGGTAGGCTAGTCACCTTCCGCAAATCCTGAAGGACCAACCGCATGAAGACCCGCGCAGCCGTGGCCTGGAAAGCCGGCGCCCCGCTGACCATCGAAACCGTCGACCTGGAAGGCCCGCGCGTCGGCGAGGTGCTGGTGGAGATGAAGGCCACCGGCATCTGCCACACCGACCACTACACGCTCAGCGGCGCCGATCCCGAGGGCCTGTTCCCCGCCATCCTGGGCCACGAAGGTGCCGGGGTGGTGATGGAGGTGGGCCCGGGTGTCACCTCGCTGAAGGTGGGCGACCATGTGATCCCGCTGTACACGCCCGAATGCCGGCAGTGCAAGTTCTGCCTCAGCCGCAAGACCAACCTGTGCCAGCTGATCCGCGGCACCCAGGGCAAGGGGTTGATGCCCGATGGCAGTTCGCGCTTCTCCATCGACGGCAAGCCCATCCTGCATTACATGGGCACCAGCACCTTCGCCAACCACATCGTGGTGCCCGAGATCGCGCTGGCCAGGATCCGCAAGGACGCGCCTTTCGACAAGGTCTGCTACATCGGCTGCGGCGTCACCACCGGCGTGGGCGCGGTGCTGTTCACGGCGGAAGTGGAAGCCGGCGCCAACGTGGTGGTGTTCGGCCTCGGCGGCATCGGCCTGAACGTCATCCAGGGTGCCAGGATGGTGGGCGCCGACAAGATCATCGGCGTTGACCTCAACCCCGCGCGCGAAGCGATGGCGCGGCAGTTCGGCATGACGCACTTCATCAACCCGAAAAGCGTGCAAGCACTTGGAAGCTCGGTGGTCGACGCCATCGTGCAGCTCACCGACGGCGGCGCCGACTACAGCTTCGAGTGCAT